>CBDDRQ010000297.1:0-13147 GCA_965233125.1 uncultured bacterium | reverse complement strand
CGGATGCCGTGGCGGCCCCACTCGACGGCGAGCGACTTCGTCATCACGTGCAGCCCGGCCTTCGACATCGCCGAGGGCACCACGTACGGTGAGCCGGTGTGCACCCAGGTGACGAGGATGGTGATCACCGAGCCCTTGTGCTTGCCGGCGATCCAGCGCTTGCCCACGGCGTGCGTCACGTAGAAGGTGCCGTGGAAGACGATGTTGGCGATGGCGTTGAAGCCGTTGGGCGAGAGATCCTTCGTGGGGCTGATGAAGTTGCCGGCGGCGTTGTTGACCAGTCCGGTGAGCGGCCCCGACTCGTCCCAGATGCGCTGCACCATCGCGTCCACCGCCTGCGCGTCGCGGATGTCGACGGCATGCGTCTTCACCACCCCGCCGTACTGTGCAACCAGCTCTTTCGCCGTGGCCTCGAGAACCGGCCCGCGCCGCGCCGCGAGCCACAGCTCCGCACCGAGCTGCAGGTACCTCGCGGCGATCTCCTTGCCCAGGCCGGTGCCGCCGCCGGTGACGAGGATGCGCTTGCCCTTCAGGAGGTCCGGCTTGAACACCCCCGCATTCTAAATGCGGACGTACCCTGTTAATCGATGCAGACCGCTTCGACGTTGTTGTCGTCGGGGTCGACGAGGAACGCCGCGTAGTAGGTCGGGCTGTAGTCGGGCCGCAGGCCTGGCTTGCCGTTGTCCCGCCCGCCCGCCGCGAGCCCCGCGGCATGGAAGCGCTCGACCGACCGGCGATCGGCTGCGCGGAAGGCGACGTGCGCGCCGCCTTTCGCGTCCTCGTGGGCATGCAGCCACAGCCCGGGAGCGCCCTTCGGGCCGAAGCCCGGCCCTTCCTGGACGTGCCCGAGCGCCTCGAGCGCCGCCCGGTAGAAGCGCGCTGCCGCGTCCAGATCCTTCACCCGCAATCCGATATGGTCGTACATGGCTAGGCGCAGGGCGCGGTCTGGCGAGTCTGCAATGCAAAAAGCATCTGCAGGCGGGAAATCGCCCTCGTGAAAAGTAATCCAAGGTACACCGAGCGGTGCCGGCGCGCGGCGTCGTGGAGGGCGGGGATGGCGGAACGGTCGACGAGATCCATGGTTTTTCCTTTCAGGCGAGCGCGACGGACGCGGTGCCGCCGAGCGGGTTGATGACGGCGAGGCCGCGGTTGCGCAGGCGGTAGCAGGAAGAAGCCCCGCCCGCGTGAAGGACGATGTCGCGCGGCTGGTTTTCCTCGGTGATCCACACCGCGCCTTCGACCGCGCACACCGTGCTGCCGGCGCTGTCGCGCAACCGCAGCGTCTGGTGGGGGGCGAGCCTCACTGCACCTGCCTCGAGTTCGAGCCTCATGGGGCCTCCTTGCTTTTGACATGCGCAGGATGCATCCTTGGCGCCGACGGCTCAAACGGTGAATTCGCAGGTCTCGCATGAGAAATAGGAATGCATTGCCGGCACTCGACCTGCTGGTGGGGTTCGAGGCGGCGGCGCGCCACCTGTCCTTCACGAAGGCGGGAGAGGAGCTCTACCTCACGCAGTCGGCAGTGAGCCGGCAGATGAAGGAGCTCGAGGCGCAGCTCGGCGTGGCGCTCTTCCAGCGCCGGCACCGCGCGCTGGCGCTTACCCCCGAGGGTCAGCAGTTCTACGCCGCGGCGGCGCAGGTGCTGGTGACGATGCGCGCCGCCACCGACCGCCTGCGCCAGAGCACCGGGCGGCAGGCCATAGCGCTTACCACCACGCATTCGTTCGCCGCGCTGTGGCTGATCCCGCGCCTCGCCGGCTTCACGCGCGCGCATCCCGAGGCGGACGTGCGCATCACCGCCGATACGCGCGTGCAGGACCTCGAGCGCGACGGGCTGGACATCGCCATCCGCCACGGGCCGCCCTCGCTCGCCGGGCCGAACGCCATCCGGCTCTTCGGCGAGCGCGTCTTCCCGGTTTGCAGCCCCAAGCTGCTCGCCAGGAAGCCGCTGAAAAAACCCGAAGATCTAAAAAATCACGTGCTGCTGCAGTACGACGATCCCGACGGGCGCCACCCCTGGCTGCACTGGAAGACCTGGCTGGAAGTCGCCGGCATCGCCGACCTCAGGCCCGCCGGCACGCTCTCGTTCTCGGGCTACGAGCAGATCATCCCCGCGGCGCTGGCGGGCCACGGCGTCGCGCTCGGGCGCACGCCGCTGGTGCGGGACCTGCTTGCGGCGAAGGAGCTGGTGGCGCCGTTCAAGAGCAGCGCCGACCCCGCGCGCGCCTACTTCGCCATCGTCTCCAAGCGGGCCGAAGGCCGGCCCGAGGTGCAAGCTTTCGTCGAGTGGCTCAAAAAGACTGCTGCTAAGGAGTAAACAACAAATGGTAAACAACAAATGGGGTCAGAGCAATTTGCGCAGAACCACGAAATTGCTCTGACCCCATTAGCGGTTTACAGGACCAGGACGAGCTTGCCGATGTGCTGCGAGCTCTCCATCAGGCGGTGCGCCTGCGCCGCCTGCTCGAGCGGGAAGGTCTTGTAGATCTCGGGCTTGATCTTGCCCGCCTCGATGAGCGGCCAGATTTTCTCGCGCAGGTTCTTCGCCAGATAGCCCTTGAACTCGACCGTGCGCGGGCGCAGCGTCGAGCCGGTGATGGTGAGCCGGCGGCGCAGCACCGGGTCGATGTTGAGCTCGGTCTTGCGTCCTCCGAGGAAGGCGATGAAGACGAGGCGCCCGTCGTCGGCGAGGCAGTTGATCTCCTTCGGCACGTAGTCGCCGCCGACCATGTCGAGGATCACGTTCACGCCCTTGCCGCCGGTGGCCGCCTTGATTTCCTTCTCGAAGTCCTGGGTCCGGTAGTTGATCGCGTGCTCGGCGCCCAGGCGCACGCACGCGGCGCATTTCTCGTCGGAGCCGGCGGTGGCGAACACGCGGTTGCCGGTCGCCGCCGCCATCTGGATCGCGGTGACGCCGATGCCCGAGGTGCCGCCCTGCACGAGCAGCGACTCGCCGGGCGCGAGGCGGCCGCGGTCGTAGACATTGGCCCACACGGTGAAGAAGGTCTCCGGGAGCGACGCCGCTTCGACGAGCGACAGGCCCTTGGGCACCGGCAGCGCCTGCACTTCGGGGGTGACGCAGTATTCGGCGTAGCCGCCGCCATGGACGAGCGCGCAGACCTGGTCGCCCGGTTTCCACAGCGTTACTGAATTTCCCAGGGATTCCACTACCCCGGCAACCTCCAGACCTGGAAGGTCCGAAGCGTCGGGCGGCACCGGGTAATTGCCGGTGCGCTGCAGCACGTCCGGCCGGTTGACGCCGGCGGCGGCGACCTTGATCAGGATCTCGTGGGGCTTGGGGACGGGCTGGGGCCGGTCCGCGGGCTTGAGGACCTCGGGCGGCCCGGGCTGGGTGATCTCGACGGCGCGCATCGCGTGCGATACTAATTGAGGAAGGAGGCGTGCGTGGCCCAATTTCGCGTTGAGTTCGTGCTCGACCAGGCGAGCGGCATGTACCTGGCGGAGCTCTACGACCCGGACAACCAGCAGGAGCTCGTGGTGCGCACCGAGGCGCTGTACCCGAGCCAGGCGGCCGCGGTGCTCGGCCTGGTGCAGCTCTTCAAGGACGCGATCCTGAAATTCCCGAAGCCGGGGACGCCGGCGCGCAGCACAGGGAAGAAAAAGAAGAAGAAGAAGAAGAAAAAGAAGGCTACGCAGCGCCGCGCCGGCCGCGCCAGAACCAGTGCGCGGCGAAAGCCGCGTAAACGAGCGCGCCGATAACGGCGAGGCGCGCGCTGGGCAGCACCAGCGCCAGCCCGGCGGCGCCGAGCGCGAGGCGCTGCCAGGCCGCGAGCGGCCGGAACAGGAACCCCTCGATCGCCGCGGCGAGGATGATGAACCCCGGCACGGCCGTGCCGAGCGTGAGCAGCGTCGCATGCCACGGGCCCTCGAGCAGCAGCTCCGGCCCGTAGACGAACACGAAGGGCACGATGAACGCGGCGAGCGCGAACTTCACCGCCAGGGCGGCGATGTAGAGCGGGTTGTCGTCGGCGATGGACGCCGCGGCATACGCCGCGACCGCCACCGGCGGCGTGAGCGCCGACATCACCGCGTAGTACAGGATGAACATGTGCGTCACCAGCCTCGAGAGGCCGAGCTGCTCGAGCATCGGCGCCATGAGTGCCGCGGCGAGGATGTAGGCGCTGGGCGTGGGCATGCCCATGCCGAGCACCGTGGTCACCGCCGCGGCGACCAGGAGCGTAGGCAGAAGCTGCGCGTCGGTGATGCCGTAGATGACGTGGGCGAACTTCGCGGCGAGCCCGGTCATGGTGATGCCCGCGATGACCAGGCCCGCGGCGGCGCAGGCGCCGGCGACCGGCACCATGCGGTAGCAGGTCTCGCTCAGGACTTTCGCCAGCCCGACCGGGCCGATGCGCGTGCTCGCGCGCAGCAGCGCCACGGCGAGCACCGCGAGGCAGCCGTACACCGCCACCATGGTCGGCGTATAGCCGTAGAGCAGCGCCACGGTGAGCACCACCAGCGGCACGAGGAACATGCCGCCCTCGCGCATCGTCGCCGCCATGCGCGGTATGCGCTCCTCGGCGAGCTGTCCCAGGCCGCGCCGGCGCGCGCTGAAGTGCACCTGCGCGTACACCGAGATGTAATAGAGCAGCGCCGGGAGCAGCGCCGCGAAGGCGATGTCGCGATACTCGATGCCGGTGAAGTCCACCATGATGAAGGCCGCGGTGCCCATGACCGGCGGCATGATGCTGCCGCCGGTGGAGGCGGCCACCTCGATGGCGCCGGCGTAGCGCCCGCTGTAGCCGAGCTTCTTCATGATCGGGATGGTGATGGCGCCGGTGGTGACCACGTCGGCAGTCGGGCTGCCCGAGATCATGCCGTACATGCCCGAGGACACCACCGCGATCTTCGCGGGCCCCCCCGCCTTGCGCCCGCTCAGCGCGGCGGCGAAGTCGAAGAAGAAGCGCCCGCCGCCGCAGGCTTCCAGCAGCGTGCCGAAGAGCACGAACATGAACGCGTAGGTGGCCGCGACGCGCACCGGCAGGCCGAAGATGCCGTCGGTGGTGAACACAGTGATCTCGAGGAAGTGCTGGAAGCCGATCTCGCCGTGCTGCAGCACGCCGCTGAGCCGGTCGCCGAGCAGGTTGTAGGCGACGAACACCAGCACGATCACGGTGAGCCCGAGGCCGGTGGCGCGCCGCGTGATCTCGAGGGTGAGCAGGAACACCAGCGTGGCGAAGAACAGGTCCGCGTTCGAAAGCGGATCGAGCAGCACGATGCGATCGACGATGCGCCCGGCGTGCACGGCGAAGTACAGCCCGACCGCCACCGAGGCGAGCGCGAGCGCGAGATCGGGCCAGGTCGGGCGCTCGCCGGTGGAGCCTTCGAAGGCGCCGGTGGTGAGGAAGCCCAGCGCCATCATGCCGCTCAGGAACAGCACCGCCAGCGTCCACGGCGCGATGATGAAGAAGGTCGCCGCGCCGATGACATAGAGTCCCAGCGCCAGCGCGAACGGCAGGAAGATCCAGCGATAGACCCCGCCCGGCCGGCGCCGCGCGCCGACCGAGAACCAGGTGCTGAGCGAGAGCAGCCCGCTCAGCTTACTGCAGGCCCTTCTCGCGGTAGTACTTCGCCGCGCCCGGGTGGAAAGGCGCCGCGGCCCGGCTCGCGATCACCTGCGGGGTGAGCGTCGCCTTGATGGCCCGGTGCGAGCGGTCCTTGAACTCCTCGATCTGCTCGACCATCGCCCTGGCGAGGTTGTAGGCGAGCGCGTCGTCCATCTTCTCGCCCACCACGAACACCGCGCCGACGCAGACGTTGGTCGCGCCCTCCGGCGCCCACTTGTACTCGCCGGGCTTCACGTCGCAGGGCGCGCCGCCGAACTGCCCGGCGACCTTGCCCGCGACGTCGTCGGGCATGTCGAGCAGCACCGAGTCGACTGCCTTCACCGCCTCCTGGATGCTCGGGTGGTTGAACGAGACGCCGTAGTTCATCATGTCGATGCGCCGGTCCTGGTAGAGCGAGCTCATCTCCTTGGACGCGGCGCGCACGAGCTGGCCGCCCCAGCCATCGAGCGCCTTCGCGTCGGCGCCCATCGTCGCCATCAGCACCTCGCTCACGTCGCCGTCGAGGTTGCCGCGCCGGTTGATCGCCACGCGCAGCGGCAGCTTGCGCTCGACGATGTCCTTGAAGCTCTTCACGTTGTGCTTCTCCGCGAAGGCCCTGGAGAGGATGACGTGCGTCATCTGGAAGCGCGAGGCCGGCGCGTACACGCGCGCGAGGACGCGCACGCCCGCGACCGGCGCCTTGAAGGGCTCCTTGCCCTCCACCGCCACCTTGAGCTCGCCGTCGCTCGCGATGCCGATGGGCGCCTTGCCCTGCGCCACGAGCGGCACGTTGGCGAGCCCGCCGGAGGAGGTCTGGTAGGTGACCGTCGAGCCGGGATAGGCCTTGGCGATCGCCGCGTCCAGGCCGGTGCCGAGGGCCGACCAGAGCCCGCCGGGGCTCGCCCCGGTGAGCGTCAGGTTGTATTTCTGAGCCGCGACGGGAAACGAAGCCAGGGCCGACAGCGCGACCGCGGCAGCGAACATCCTCTTCATGGTGACTCCTCCTCTTGCGAAAGTATGCCTCAAACCAGCCGGGACGCCGCCCAGCGCAGGTCGACGTTGCCGCCGGACAGCACGACCCCGACCCGCTTGCCTTTCAGGTCCAGTTTCTTCTCCAGGACGGCGCACGCGGCAAGCGTTCCGGTCGGCTCGACGACCACCTTCATCCGCTCCCACAGGAAGAACATGGCGCGCGCGAGCTCCTCGTCGGTGACGGTGATCATGTCGTCCACGTAGCGCAGCACGATCGGGAAGGTGAGCTTGCCCAGAGACGGCGTGCGCGCGCCGTCGGCGATGGTGTCGGGGACGGCGATCGTGACCAGGCGCTTCTTCACGAAGGACTGCGTGGCGTCGTCGCCCGCGGCGGGCTCGACGCCGTAGACCTTGATCCCGGGCGCGAGGTGCTTCGCCGCGATGGCGCAGCCCGAGATGAGCCCGCCGCCGCCGCAGGGCACGAGCAGCGCGTCGAGCGGCCCGGCGTCCTCGAGGAGCTCCTTGCCCGCGGTGCCCTGGCCGGCGATGACGTGCTCGTGGTCGAAGGGCGGGATGAGCGTCAGGTTGCGCTCCTTCGCGAGCTTCCCCGCCACCTCGTCGCGCGATTGGTTCTTCGAGTACTGCACGATCTCCGCCCCGTAGCCGCGCGTCGCGTCGAGCTTCACCTTCGGCGCGTCTTCAGGCATCACAATCAAGGTTTTTATATTCAGTAAACGACCAGCCAGCGCCACCGCCTGCGCATGGTTCCCGGACGAGAAGGCGATCACGCCCGCTTTCCTGCGATCCTCCGGCAGCTGCGCGAGCGCGTTGTAGGCGCCGCGGAACTTGAACGCGCCCATGCGCTGGAAGTTCTCGCACTTGAAGAAGATGCTCGCCCCCGTGAGCGCATCAACGGTGGCGGAGGTGAGCACCGGCGTGCGCTTCGCGTGCGCCTTGATGCGCTCGTGCGCCTTCGCTATGTCTTCGAAAGAAACCATGGCGTCACCTCTTGCCCCCACTCCTGGAGAAAATGGCCGCCGTTCTCGATCACCAGCGGCTCCGGACAGTCGCGGATCCAGCTTCGCAGCAGCTGCATCACCGGCACCCCGAGCACGGGATCCTTCGCGCCCACCGCCATGCGGCTCTCGCCCTTCCAGCCCTTCATCAACCATTCACGCGCCTTCCGGGAGAGCGCCGCTCCCGCGTCATTTTCCTTCTCCGGCACGAGCTGCGGAAAGCGCCGCGCGCCGGCCTTGTAGCGCGCGTCCGGAAAAGGCGCGTCGTAGGCCGCCGCTTCCGCCGCGCTCAGGTGCGGACAGGTGCGCGCGAGCAGCTTGCCGCAGGCGAGGTCGGGGTTCTTCGCCACGTAGGCGCGCCAGGCGAGGAAGCCCTCGCTGAGCGGCACGTCGCCGGTGCCGAGCGTGGTGTTCATGACGAGCAGCCGCGCGAAGCGCTCGGGCATCTCCATCGGCAGCGTCAGGCCCAGCAGCCCGCCCCAGTCCTGCACTACGAGGGTGATGTTTCTCAGGTTGAGCATTTCCACCAGCTCGAGAAGGAACGACCTGTGGAACTCGAACGTATACAGGGCCTCGTCCTCGGGCTTGTCGGAGCGGCCGAAGCCGATGAAGTCCGGTGCGACCACGCGCGCGCCCGAGGCGACGAAGGGCGGGATCATCCTGCGATAGAGGTAGGACCAGGTCGGCTCGCCGTGCAGGCACAGAAAGACTTTTTCTCCCACCCCCTCATCCACGTAATGGCCGCGCAGCCCCCGCCACTCGAGGTAGTGCGGCTGGAAGGGGAAGCCCGGCAGATCGGCGAAACGCGCGTCCGGCGTGCGCATGCGCGAATTGTAGAATGCCCCGCATGGATTACTCGAACTACCGCGAACTGAAGTTCCGCCGCCTCGAGCCCGGCATCCTCGAGATCGTCATGGGCGAGGAGGGCAAGCTCTCGGTCGCCACCGCCGCCATGCACGCCGAGATGGCGAGCGTGTGGCTCGACGTCGACCGCGACGCGGAGACGCGCGTCGCCATCCTGCGCGGCGCCGGCAAGGGCTTCTCGGCCGGCGGCGACATGGCGATGGTGGAGGAGATGACGCGCGACCCCGCCGCGCGCGCCCGCGTCTGGCGCGAGGCCCGGGACCTCGTCTACAACATGCTCAATTGTTCGAAGATCATCGTCTCCGCGATCCACGGCCCGGCGGTCGGCGCCGGGCTCGCCGCCGCGCTGATGGCCGACATCTCCATTGCCGCGAAGAATGCGCGCCTCATCGACGGCCACACGCGCCTGGGCGTCGCCGCCGGCGACCACGCCGCCATCATCTGGCCGCTCCTCTGCGGCATGGCCAAGGCCAAGTACTACCTCCTGCTCTGCGAGACCGTGAGCGGCGAGGAGGCCGAGCGCATCGGCCTCGTTTCGATGACTTGTGAGCCGGAAAAACTCGTCGATACCGCCGTGGACGTGGCGCGCAAGCTCGCCGCGGGACCGCAGACCGCGCTGCGCTGGACCAAGTACTCGCTCAACAACTGGCTGCGCCTCGCCGGCCCGTCCTTCGATGCCTCCCTCGCCCTCGAGATGCTCGGCTTCACCGGCCCCGAGGTGAAGGAAGGCCTCGCCGCGCTGCGCGAGAAGCGCAACCCCTCGTTCCCGCCGGCGCCGAAGGACTTCTAGCGTGATCGGCGGCCTCGTCCAGATCCTCGCGTTCCAGGGTCTGGGCGAGCTCGCCTCGAAGTTCCTGCTGCCGTTCATTCCCGGCCCGGTGATCGGGCTGGTGCTGCTGCTGTCGTTCCTGGCCGTGCGCAAGACGGTGCCGGCGGGCGCCCGGCTGGTCGCCTCCGCCCTGGTGCAGCACCTCGGGCTGCTGTTCGTCCCGGCGGCGGTCGGCGTGGTGCTCTTCTGGCCCCAGCTGCGCTCGCACGCGCTGGCCGTCGCGCTCGCCCTCGTCGTCAGCGTGGTGCTGACGATCGCGGTGCCGGCGCTCCTCCTGCGCGCGATGTCGAGGCGCTCCTGAATGGCGATCCACGAGATCTGGGTCTACCTGTCCGGCAGCCCGCTGCTCGCGCTCATCCTGACGCTGGGCGCCTACCACGCGGGCGTGCTCGCCTACGAGCGCGCCGGGCGCAGCCCGCTTGCCAATCCGGTGCTCATCGCCGTGACCATCATCGCCGCCATCATCGTGGCGATCGACATGCCGTACGCGAAGTACTTCGAGGGGGCGCAGTTCGTGCATTTCCTGCTCGGCACGGCGACCGTCGCGCTCGCCGTGCCGATCTACGAGGGCCTCGGCGCGCTGCGCGGGCGCATCGTGCCGCTCTTCGTCGCCCTGCTCGCCGGCGGCGCGGTCTCGATCGCGAGCGCGGTGGGCATCGCGGCGCTGCTCCGCGCCGACCCCGCCATCGTCGGCGCGCTGTGGGCGAAGTCGGTGACGGCGCCGATCGCCATGGGCGTCGCCGAGCGCATCCACGTCTCGCCGACGCTGACCGCGGTGTTCGCCGTGACCACCGGCATCCTCGGCGCGGTGCTCGCGCGCTACGTCCTCGACGCGGTCGGCGCCAAGGCCTGGTGGCAGCGCGGCTTCGCGCTCGGCATCGCCTCGCACGGCATCGGCACCTCGCGCGCCTTCAGCGTAAGCGACGAGGCCGGCACCTACGCCAGCCTCGCCATGGGCCTGCACGGCATCCTCGGCGCGGTCGCCATTCCGCTCGCCGTGTGGGCGTTCGGCGGCGTCTAGTCCCATTGACAGCGCCCCTCGCCGGGGCGCATCGTTTCCGGCTCTCGGGGAGGAGCCTATGCACCGGATGGCATGCGGCCGCACGCGAGCGAGCGCAACGCTCTTGCTTCTGGCGCTCGCCGTGCCGGGCGCCTATGGGCAGCAGGGTACGGTTCATCGCGTTGGTCAGCTCAACATCGGCTCCGCGGGCGGCGAAGTGCAGCCCTACTTCGATACCTTCGTCGCCGCCATGCGCAGGCTCGGCTACGTCGAGGGGCAAAACTTCATCCTCGATCAGAGGTGGGCGGATGGCAGCCGCGAGCGCCTGGGGCCGCTCGCGGACGAATTGATTGCGCTCAAGCCGGACGTACTTCTCGGCAACGAGGCGATTGCGCAAATCATGCGTGCGAAAACCACCTCGATACCGATCGTCCTGACCAGCTCGATCGATCCGGTGAAGACCGGGCTTGCACGTACGTTGAGCAGGCCGGGCATGAACGTAACAGGCATAACGCAGCTCAACGACCAATTGCCGGCAAAGCACATAGAGCTGATGCGAGACATCAATCCGCGGCTGTCGCGGGTCGCGCAGCTCGTCGACACCACCGCTTCCGGCTGCCGGATCGTCGAGGAACAGGCGCGGCTCGCCGCGCGGCGCTTCGGCGTCACCCTCGTTCCATATTACGTCTCGACCGAGCGGGACCTCGAGCAGGCTTTTGCCAGGATGGAGCAGGACCGGCCCGACGTAGTCCTGCCATGTCCGTCAAGCTTGCTCTTCTACCATAGGGCGCTGCTTTTCGAGAACGTCCGGCGCCTTCGCATTCCGATCACCAGCTTCATCGTGGCCAACGTCCCCGATGGCGTGCTGTTCGCGTACGCCACGAGCCTGCACGAGAACCTCGCCAAGGCGGCCACCTACGTCGACAAGATCCTCAAGGGCGCGAGTCCATCCGACCTGCCGATCGAGCAGCCGACGAACTTCGAGTTGGTGCTCAACCTGAAGACGGCGCAGGCCCTCAATCTGACGTTTCCGCGCTCGATCCTGGTGCGCGCGGACCGGGTGATCGAGTGAGGCGGCGGGCTTTCGCGCTCGGCCTGTCGGCGCTGGCTGCCGCGACTTCGCTCCCGGGCCGCACGCAGCAGAGCGGACGCACCTATCGCATCGGCGCCCTGCTGGGTGGCGGGCGGGACACGATGCAGCGCTATCGAGGGGCGCTGGTCGAGCGGCTCGCGACCCATGGATTCGTGGAGGGCCGCAACCTCGAGATCGACGCGCGCGGCTCGACCGGGGTGTTCCACGAAGACCGGGAGGTGGCGCGCGAGTTCGCGGCGGCGAAGCGCGACGCCATCTTCGTTTGCCACACGCGCTCCACGCAAGCCGCTCAGGCGGCTACGAAGGCGATCCCCATCGTCTTCACCTGGGTCGCAGAGCCCGTCGCGTCGGGCATCGTGAAGAGCTACGCGAGCCCGGGCGCGAACGTCACCGGCATAACCAACCGCTTCGGAGAACTCTTCGTCAAGCGGCTGGAGCTGCTGCGCGACCTGCTGCCAAAGGCGAAGCGTGTCGCCGTGTTGCACTATGCTGGGGATTCCCTGTATCTCGGCGTCGTGGCGCCGTTGCTTCACAAGGCAGCCGCACACCTCGGCTTCGAGCTCCTCGAGCTAGGGGATATCCAATGGCCATCGGCGATCGAACGGGCGGCCAAGAACGGTATCGACGCCGTGCTACCGGGTGCCGATTTTGTCGGCGCTTCGCTCAGCGGCGAACAGGTCGTGGAAACGACAAACCGGCTTCGCCTGCCGACGGTGTTTGCCAATCGCAACATGGTAGAGGCGGGCGGGCTGGTCTCCATCGGCACGAATCTTGAGAACGACATCCGCCGCGCCGCCGACCTGCTCGCCCGCGTGCTCAAGGGAGCGCCAGTGGGCAAGCAGCCGGTGGATCTCGCCACGCACTTCGAGCTCGTGCTGAATCTCAAGACGGCGCGAAGCATCGGCCTCGCAGTGCCGCAGTCGGTCCGCCTGCGCGCCGACCGGGTGATCGAATAGGGAGCAAGCAGTACTTCACTGTGCATTCACCCAAAGGAGGAAGTCATGGCCATCGGCATCAGCCTCGTGAACTTCACTGACCAAGGAATCAGGAACATCAAGGACTCGCCCAAGCGCGCGGCTGCGTTCAGCGAGCTCGCCAAGAAGCAGGGCGTGAAGGTGCGGGACGTCTACTGGACCACCGGGCAGTACGACATGGTGGTCATCGCCGAGGGCACGGACGACGCGCTTACGGCGCTGCTGCTCTCGGTCGGCAGGCTCGGCAACGTGCGCTCGCAGACGCTGCACGCCATGGACCAGGAGAGCTTCCAGCGGGTCCTTGCGAAGGTCGATTAGTCGGCGATGGTCGACCCGCGGCGTTTCCGCCGTCGTTGCGAAACCCGCGGCGCGTGGCTGTAAAAGTACGGTAGCCTCGGGCCATCGTGAGGCTAAATGAACTCGAGCGCGCCATGCTCGGCGGGGAGCATGGCGCCGCGGTGAAGGCCGCCATCGAGCACCAGGTCAAGGTGGGCGATTTCTTCGGCGCCGCGGACTTCGTGCCGGTGACGCAGGCGCACATCATGGCCGACACCGAGAGCCTGGGCGAGGCGGGCGTGCGCTGGCTCGAGTCGCTCGCCGGCGCGCGCGTGCGGGTGCCGACGATCACCGATCCGCGCGGCACTGATTTCGCGAAGGCTGGCGTGCTGAAGCAGCCCGCCTGGGCGGTCGAGCTCGAGCGCCGCGCGGTGCAGGCCTTCACCACGCTCGGCGTGCTGATGACCGACACCTGCATCAACTACCAGACGATCCAGGCGCCGGCGCGCGGCGAGAGCGTCGCCTTCGGCGACACCGGCGTGGTGATCTACGCCAA
>CBDDRQ010000296.1:0-24049 GCA_965233125.1 uncultured bacterium | reverse complement strand
GCCGTTCATCCAGGCGAGCAGCAGGCCGGTGACGATGGTCGACATTGCCGCCCAGCGGAACCAGAAGAGCGCCGCCGGCGCGATCACCTTGCTCACCGCGGGCTTGTGCTCGTCCGGGATCTTGGGCATGGACGGCGTCTGCACGAAGTTGAAGTACCAGAGCAGCCCGATCCACATCACGCCCGAGAGCACGTGCAGCCAGCGCATGAAGAAGCGCCACCAGTTCATGTCGCCGGTCTTGGCGAAGCTTCCGGCGATGGCCATGATGACGAGGAGGATGACGACGCCCGCGACGATCGTGCGTCCGAGAGACTGGAAGATCGCACCCATGGTTTTCTCCTATTTTGTAGTGATGGGTTCGAAGCCGAAAAAGTCTAGCACGCGTCAATGCCCGCCCGCCAACACGCCCGACGCGGCGAGCAGCAGCACCACCACCTGCGCCACGACGATAGCGGCCTGCAGCCGCTCGCCGCGCACAAGCAGCGCCGGCAGCAGGCGCAGATAGCACAGGACGGTTACCAGGCCGAGCAGCGCCACCCCGACCAGGCTCTGGTACTCGCCCTTGTCGAGCATCGCGAGCCACCCCCAGCCCGAGGGCGCGCCGCTCAGGGCGAGGTAGCGCTCGAGCGGCAGCCCCCAGAACCGGGGCACTTCGGCGAGCGGCAGCGCCGCGGGCGTGACGCCGAGCACGTAAGCGAGGAAGGTCGCAACGAGAACGGCGAGGGAGATGCGCGTTCCCCAGTCGAGCCAGCGGGCGTAGATGATCTGCTCGTTCATCCGGTCAGTTCCAGAGTCCCAGGCCCTTGAGCAAGGCACGGGCGCCGGCGACCAGGAGCAGCACGATCACGAGGCGCCGCACCGTCGCGGCGTGCGCGACGCGCAACAGCCGCGCGCCGATCTTCGCGCCGAGCATCACGCCGATGATCGAAGGCGCCACCAGCATGGGCAGCACCGCGCCGCGGTTGATATAGATCCAGGCAGCGGAGGTATCGATGACCGAAAGCAGGAATCCGGACGTGCCGACCGAGAGCTTGAGCGGCACGCCCATCAGCAGGTTGAACACCGGCACGTTCGCCCAGCCGGCGCCGAGCCCGAACATGCCCGCCAGTACGCCGATCCCGGCGAACGCGACGAAGGCGGCGGCGGTGCGCTGCACGCGCCACTCGACGTCGCGCCCGCTGGCGGGATCGTGGTACACGCCGTGCATGCGCAGGGCCTCGCCGAGCGCGTCGGACCGCACCCCGTCGGGCTGCTCGGACTTCTTCGAGCTCCACATGAGCGCCGCGATGGCTAGGATGGTGACGCCCAGGGCGGTCTGCACGAACGCCGTGGGCAGCGCGAGGCCGAGCAGCGCGCCGGCGATCGAGGTGACCGATCCCACCACGGCGAGCGGCATGGCGAGCCGCAGGCTGGCAAGGCCGCCGCGCAGCAGCGCCGGACCCGCCGACAGCGCGCCCGAGAGGGCGAGCAGCAGCCCGGCGCCGCGCACGAAATCCAGGTGGAAGGGGAAGAAGCCGCCGACGATCGGAACGAACAGCACGCCGCCGCCGACGCCGGCCAGCACCGCGATGATGCCGAGCACAAAGGTCACCGCGAAAAGCGCGAGCGGCCAGATCCACCAGGGTAGTGCAGCGGCTTCCATCGTTCTTTCAAGTTATGCTCGCATTATGCCGAAGCTCGCGGCGAACGTTTCGATGCTGTTCGCGCACCTCGACTTTCTCGACCGCTTCGCCGCGGCGGCGCGCGCCGGTTTTCGCTTCGTGGAGTACCAGTTTCCCTACGCGTGGCCGGCGCAGGAAGTGGCGCGGCGCGTGCGCGAGGCGGGCGTCGAGGTGGTGCTGCACAACCTTCCGGCCGGGGACATGGCCAAGGGCGAGCGCGGCATCGCCTGCCTGCCCGGGCGCGCGCAGGAATTCCGCGCGGGCGTCGAGCGCGCCATCGAGTACGCCAGGGCCGTCTCCTGTCCGCGGCTCAACTGCATCGCCGGCCTCGGGCCGCGGGATGCGCCGCATACTGCGCAGCTCGTGGAGAACGTCCGCTACGCCGCGCGCCGTCTCGGCGAGTTCGGGATGCAGCTCCTGATCGAGCCGATCAACACGCGCGCCGTGCCCGGATTCTTCCTCACCGGCTCGCGTCAGGCGATCGATGTCCTCAACGCGGCGGGCGAAGGCAACGCCTTCCTCCAGTACGACATGTTCCACATGCAGATCATGGAAGGCGACCTCGCGTACACCATCGAGCGGCTGCTGCCGCGCATCGGCCATATGCAGCTCGCCGACGTGCCCGGGCGGAACGAGCCCGGCAGCGGCGAGATCAACTTCGAGTTCCTCCTCGCGCATATCGATGCCCTCGGGTACGCGGGCTGGATAGGTTGCGAATACAATCCTCGGGGTGACACCGCCGAGGGATTGAAGTGGGCTCGCGCCTACCTGTCGTGAGCGCATTGCGCGCCTTTCTTCCGGCGCGCGCGGTGCTGCACGAGGAAGAGGACACCCGCCCCTACGAGTGCGACGGCCTCACCGCCTACCGCCAGCTGCCGATGGTGGTCGCGCTTCCCGAGACCGAAGAGCAGGTACGGCGCGTGTTGGAGTCATGTTTTTCCATGAAGATTCCCGTGGTACCGCGCGGTGCGGGAACGGGCCTTTCCGGCGGCGCGCTGCCGCCGGGGGACGGCGTGCTGCTGTCGATGGCGAAGTTCATGCGCGTGCTGCGGGTGGACGCCCGCGCGCGCACCGCGACCGTGCAGCCGGGCGTGCGCAACGCGGCGATCTCGGAGGCGGCGGCGCCCTTCGGGCTTTTCTACGCCCCGGATCCCTCGAGCCAGATCGCGTGCACGATCGGCGGCAACGTTTCCGAGAACTCCGGCGGCGTGCATTGCCTGAAGTACGGCCTCACGCTGCACAACGTGCTGCGGCTGCGGGGCTACACCATCGAGGGCGAGCCGATCGAGCTGGGCAGCGAGGCGCCGGACGCGCCCGGTTACGACCTGCTCGCGCTGGCGGTGGGCTCCGAGGGGATGCTGGTGGTCGTGACCGAGGTGACGGTGAAGCTCCTGCCCCTACCGCAGTGCGCGCGCGTGATCATGGCCTCGTTCGACGACGTGGAGACAGCCGGGCAGGCGGTCGCCGCGGTGATCGCCGCAGGCATCATCCCCGCAGGCCTGGAGATGATGGATCGTCCGGCCACCCACGCGGTGGAGCAGTTCGTGGCCGCCGGCTACGACCTGGAGGCGGCCGCCATCCTGCTGTGCGAGTCCGACGGCGGACCGGAAGAGGTGGAGGACGAGATCGCACGCATGAAGGCGGTGCTCTCCGGGGCGGGGGCGAGCCGGTTGACGGTTTCGCGCGACGAAGCGGAGCGACTGCGCTTCTGGTCGGGCCGCAAGGCGGCCTTCCCCGCGGTCGGCCGCATCTCGCCGGATTACTACTGCATGGACGGCACCATCCCGCGCAAGCGCCTGGGCGAGGTGCTGCGCTTCATCGCGGCGATGGAGCAGAAGTACGGCCTGCGCTGCCCGAACGTTTTCCATGCCGGCGACGGCAACCTGCATCCGCTGATTCTTTTCGACGCGAACGACGCCGACCAGCTGCACCGCACCGAGCTCTTCGCCGCCGAGGTGCTGGAGAAGTGCGTCGAGGTGGGCGGCACCATTACCGGCGAGCACGGGGTGGGCGTGGAGAAGATCAACCAGATGTGCGTGCAGTTCCAGCCCGGCGAGCTGGAGCTCTTCCACGCGATCAAGCGCGTTTTCGACGAACGCGGTCTGCTCAACCCCGGCAAGGCGGTGCCGACGCTCGCGCGCTGCGCCGAGCACGGGCGCTTGCGCGGACGCGGCAGCGTCGCCGCCGCGCATCCAGACCTGCCGCGGTTTTGACGCTCGAACCCTTCCAGGAACGCATCCGCGATGCGGCCGCGCGCGGGGTCGCGCTGCGTCTGCGCGGCGGCGGCACCAAGGACTTCTACGGCAACGAGCCGCGCGGCGAATTGCTCGACACGCGCGCCTACACCGGCATCGTCGGCTACGAGCCCACCGAGCTGGTCATCACGGCCCGCTGCGGCACGCCGCTTTCCGAGGTAGTAAGCCTTCTCGAAGAGAACGGCCAATGCCTGCCGTTCGAGCCGCCGCACTTCGGCGACGGGGCGACCTTCGGTGGCTGCGTCGCCGCCGGCCTTTCCGGCCCGCGCCGGGCGAGCGCGGGCGCACTGCGCGACTTCGTGCTCGGCGCCCGGATCGTCGATGGGCGCGGCCGCGCGCTCGCCTTCGGCGGCCAGGTGATGAAGAACGTCGCGGGCTACGACGTGTCGCGGCTGATCGCCGGCTCGCTCGGCACGCTCGGCCTGATCACGGAGGCCTCGCTCAAGGTGCTGCCGCGTCCGGCCGCGGAGCTCACGCTGCGGCTCGAGATGCCGCAGGAACGCGCGCTCGAGGCGATGCAGCGCTGGGCCGGCCAGCCGCTGCCCCTGTCGGCCACCGCCTGGCATGACGGCGAACTCCTGGTGCGGTTCTCGGGCGCCGAGCCCGCGGTGCGGGCGGCAGCGGCGAGGGTCGGCGGCGAGCCGCTCGAGGCGGCGCCCTGGCTCGCCATCCGCGAGCATACCCACCCGTTCTTCGCCGCCTCGCCGCTGTGGCGGATTGCCGTGCCGCCGGTCGCGCCGCCCTTCGCGCCGCCCGGGGAGCAGCTGCTCGAATGGGGCGGCGCCCTGCGCTGGCTCGCCGGGGCCGGCCCCGCTGACGCGGTGCGCCAAGCGGCGCAGCGCGCGGGCGGTCACGCGACGCTTTTCCGCGCGCGCGACAAGGGCGACGGTGCGTTCGCGCCGCTCGGCGCAGCAGCCATGCGCCTGCATCGCGGGCTCAAGGCGGCCTTCGACCCCTCCGGCATCCTCAATCCCGGGCGGATGTACGCGGAGCTCTAGCCCTTGCCGAGCTTCTTCTTCTGCACCTCGACCGCGGCGCGCACCTGGCCGGCGAAGCCGCTCTCCGGGTACCGCGCCAGCAGGCGCGCATACAGCTGGATCGACAGCACCGGCTCGCCGGCTTCGGCCGCTTTCGCCGCCGCCTCGAAGAGCAGCCTTTGCTGCGGCAGCGTGCCGGGATCCTTTCCAGCAGCGGGAACCGGGGCCGGCGCCGCCCGCGCAGCGGGCGCCGCTTGCGCAGAGGGCATGGCCTTCGCCTGCGCGAGGCGCGCCATGAATTCCGCCTCGCGCGCGCTGGCCGCGCGAGCGCGCTCGATCCACCGCCGGCGCAGCAGCCAGCCTCCGTACCCGAGCGCCGCGGCGATGGCGGCGAGCACCATCCAGACCAGCGTCTGCATGGGAAAAGTATAGCCGCCATGCAGACCGAGCTCGCCGACTTCATCCGCGACACCCCCGAGGGCCGCGAGGCCGAGTCGATCCTGCGCAAGTGCGTGCACTGCGGCTTCTGCACCGCGACCTGCCCGACCTACCAGGTGCTCGGGGACGACCTCGACAGCCCGCGCGGGCGCATCTATCTCATGAAGCGTATGCTGGAAGGCGCGCCGGTGAGCGGCAGGACGCGGCTGCACCTCGACCGCTGCCTGACCTGCCGCGCCTGCGAGACGACCTGCCCCTCCGGCGTGCGCTACGGGCGCCTGGTCGACATCGGCCGCGCCGTCGTCGAAGAGCGCACGCGGCGCAACGCATGGGACCGCGCCAAGCGCGCGACCCTGTCCTTCGTGCTGCCGCGCACGCGGCTCTTCGGGGCGGTACTGGGCCTCGGCCGGCTCGCGAAGCCGTTGCTTCCACGTTCCCTGAAAAAGACGATTCTCCCGGCGAAGCCTGCCGGGACGTGGCCGCCGCCCCGGCATGCCCGCAGGATGCTTGCTCTCGGCGGCTGCGCGCAGCCGGCGCTCGCCCCTTCCATCAACGCGGCGGCGGCGCGCGTCCTCGACCGGGTCGGCATCTCGCTGGTCGAGGTGCCCGAGGCGGGGTGCTGCGGCGCGCTGCGCTTCCACCTGAACCGCCAGGAAGCGGGGCGCGACGACATGCGCGCGCTGATCGACGCGTGGTGGCCGCTGGTGGAAAGCGGGTCGGTCGAGGCGATCGTCATGACTGCCAGCGGTTGCGGCGTGACGGTCAGGGAGTACGGCCATCTCCTGCGCGAGGATCCGCGGTATCGCGCCAAGGCCGAGCGCATCTCGTCCCTGACGCGCGACCTGTGCGAGGTGCTCGAGCCGCAGCTGCTGCCGGTGCTGCACGGTGCCGGGCGCGTCGCGTTCCAGGCACCCTGCAGCCTGCAGCACGGCCAGCAGGTCCGCGGCAAGGTGGAAGCGCTGCTGGCGCGCGCCGGATTCGAGCTTACGGGCGTGGACGACGCGCACCTGTGCTGCGGGTCGGCGGGGACCTACTCGCTGCTGCAGGTCGAGCTCTCCGCCGAGCTGCGCGCGCGCAAGCTGCGCGCCCTGCAGGAAGGCAGCCCGGCCCGCATCGCCACGGCCAACATCGGCTGCCTGGCACACCTGCAGGCCGGGACGGCGACGCCCGTTCTGCATTGGGTCGAGCTATTGGACGAGGCGCTGCAGCGTAGAATGGCCGCATGAGCACCCAGGTAGTGCGCGCCGCCTGCCCGCACGATTGCCCGGACACCTGCGGCATGCTGGTCACCGTCAAGGACGGCGTCGCGGTGAAGATCCAGGGTGACCCCTCGATGCCGTTCACCGAAGGCACCCTCTGCACCAAGGTAGCGCACTACCTCGAGCGCACCTACTCGCCCGAGCGCGTCCTCCATCCTCTGAAGCGCACGGGAAAGAAGGGCGCGGGGAGCTTCCGGCGCATCTCGTGGGACGAGGCGCTCGACGAGATCGCGGAGCGCCTGAAGCGCATCGCCGCCGAGGATCCGCAGATGATCCTGCCGTGCAGCTACGCCGGCACCATGGGCATGCTGCAGTACAGCTCGATGGACCGACGCTTCTTTCATCGTCTGGGCGCCTCGCTCCTCGAACGCACGCTGTGCTCGTCGGCCGGCAAAGCCGGGCTGAAGGCGACCCTGGGCGGCAACTACGGCATGGACCCGGAGCAGTTCGTCGACTCGCGCCTGATCGTCATCTGGGGCTCGAATCCGATCGTCTCCAACCTGCATTTCTGGTCCCGCGCGCAGGAGGCGAAGCGCCGGGGCGCGAAGCTGATCGCCATCGACCCGTACCGCAGCCTGACCGCCGAGAAGTGCAGCCGGCACATCGCGCCGTATCCCGGCACCGACGCCGCGCTTGCGCTGGGCATGATGCACGTGCTGATCGCCGAGGATCTGCTCGATCCGGATTACATCGCCCGGTACACGGTCGGTTTCGAAGCCTTGAAGAAGCGCGTGCTGGCGGAGTACGCGCCGGCCCGGGTGGCCGGGATCTGCGGCATCCGGGTCGAGGAGGTCGTGGAGCTCGCGCGCGACTACGGGCGCACGAAGCCCGCCGGCATCCGCCTCAACTACGGCATGCAGCGGCACGCGGGCGGCGGCATGGCCGCCCGCACCATCGCCTGCCTGCCCGCGCTGACCGGCGCCTGGCGCCACCCGGCTGGCGGTATCGTGCTCACCACCGCCGACTTCTACGGGTTCGACCACGCCCGCCTGGAGCGCCCCGACCTCATTCCCGCGGGCAAGCCGCCTCGCACCATCAATCAGGCGGCGCTCGGCGACGCCCTCACCCGCGCCTCCCCACCGGTGAAGGCGACCATCGTCTACAACAACAATCCGGTCGCGGTGTGCCCCGACTCGAGCAGGGTGATCGCCGGGTTCTCGCGCGAGGATCTCTTCACCGTGGTGATGGACTCGTTCCTCACCGATACCGCCGACTACGCCGATATCGTGCTGCCGGCGACGACGCAGCTCGAGCACCTCGACGTGCACAAGTCCTACGGGCACCTGTACGTGCTCGCGAACAACCCGGCGATCGCGCCGGTTGGAGAGTCGCTGCCCAATACCGAGGTGTTCCGCAGGCTCGCGGCGCGGATGGGGTTCGATGACCCGTGCTTCGCCGACGGCGACGAGGCCATCGCGCGGCAGGCCCTCGGCTCGGGGCACCGCAACCTCGCGGGCATCGAATGGGCCGGGCTGCGCGAGCAGGGCTGGATGCGCCTGGCCGTCGCGGAGAAGTTCGCGCCGTTCGCCGCGGGCAATTTCGCCACGCCCTCCGGGAAATGCGAGCTCTACAGCGAGGCGCTCGAGAAGCAGGGGATCGATCCGCTGCCCTTCTACAATCCGCCGGCCGAGCTCGCCTCGAGCAACCCTGCGCTCGCGCGCAAGTACCCGCTCTCGTTCCTGTCGCCGCCGCGGCGCAACTTCCTCAACTCGAGCTTTGCCAATCTGCCGCGCTTTCGCGAAGGCGACAAGCCCCCCGAGCTCGAGCTGCACGCCGAGGATGCCGCGGCGCGCGGCATCCGCGACGGCGACCGCGTGCGCGTGTTCAACGAGCGCGGCTGGTTCGGCGCCGTGGCGAAGGTGAACGGCAAGCCTCGCCGCGGCGTAGTCGTCGCGCTCTCGGTATGGTGGAAGAAGTTCTCCCCCGACGGCCGCAACGCCAACGACGTGACCTCGCAGCGTATCGCCGACCTGGGGGGCGCGGCGACCTTCTACGACTGCCTCGTCGAAGTCGAGAAGGCCGCTTGAGCGGCGGCGACGCAGAGCTCCGCCTCTACCGCACCGTGCTGGAGACCTCGGGGGAGCTGATCTGGTCGCTCGACCGCGAGGGGCGCTGGACCTCGCTCAACGCGCTCGCCGCGCGGCGCATTTACGGACGCGAGGCCGGGGAGCTGCTCGGCCGGCCGTTCACCGAGGTGGTGGCGCAGGAGCTGCGCGAGCGCGACCACGCCGTGTTCCACCGGGTGCTCGAAGGGCAGGCGCTGTTCGAGCACGAGACGCGCCACCTGCGCAGCGACGGCGCCCTGGTGGACCTTTCGTTCAACGCGGTCGCGCTGCGCGACGAGGACGGGCGCGTGCTCGGCGCGGCAGGCACGGCGCGCGACATCAGCGAGCGCAAGCGCGCGGCGGCGGCGCTGCACGAGACCGTCGAGAAGCTGCGCCTCGCGGTCGAGGCGGCCGACCTCCACTACTGGGAGTGGGATGCGGGCACCGGCCACATGCACTGTGGCCGCAGCCCCAGCTTCGCGCGCGACGACCCGGAGGGAAGCCTGCGCGCGGCGATCGCGCGCGGCGAGCCCTTCGAGATCGAGTACCGCGTCCCGGCGCCCGACGGACAGCCGCAGTGGCTGGCGGCGCGCGGCGTGCCGATGACCGACGCCGCGGGCGGCGTCTACCGCATGATCGGGGTCTCGCAGGACATCAGCGCGCGCAAGGCGCGCGAGGAGGCGGTCCGCTTTCTCGCCTATCACGACTCGCTCACCGGCCTGCCCAATCGACGCCTGCTCGACGACCGTCTCGCGCAGGCGATCCACCTCGCGCAGCGGCGTGACCGCAAGCTGGCGGTGATGCTGGTCGACCTCGACGAGTTCAAGCAGATCAACGACACCCTCGGCCACCGCGCCGGCGACGCGGTGCTGCGCGAGGTCGCACAGCGCCTCGCGCTGTGCGTGCGCAAAGCCGACACGCTGGCGCGCCACGGCGGCGACGAGTTCGTGCTGGTCATCTCCGACGTGCAGGCGGATTCGGACTGCAAGCTGATCGCCGAGAAGGTGCTGCGCAGCCTGGGGGCGGCGTTCCACGTCGAGGGCCGCGCGCTGTCGCTGGGCGCGAGCATCGGCATCTCGCTCTTTCCGGGCGACGCCGGCGACGGCGACGCGCTGCTGCGCAACGCCGACGCCGCCATGTACCGCGCCAAGCAGCTCGGGCGCAACCAGCACCGCTTCTACGGCCGATGAAGCCGCCGCGCCGCTCGCTGGCGAAGCTCGCGCGCTTCCTGCTGCCCTATCGGGGCCGCATCGCGGCGGCGCTGCTCGCGCTGCTCGTCGCCGCGGCCTGCGTGCTCGCGCTCGGCCAGGGGCTGCGGCACATCGTCGACGCGGGCTTCGGCAGCGGCGATCCGCGGCTCCTCGACCGCGCGCTCGCCGCGCTGATCGGGGTGGCGCTGACGCTGTCGGTCGCCACCTGGTTCCGCTTCCACCTGATGATGAGCACCGGCGAGCGCGTGGTCACCGACCTGCGCCGGCGCGTGTTCGACCACGTGCTCGGCCTCGATCCCGCGTTCTTCGAGGCCACGCGCACCGGCGAGGTGATCTCGCGCCTGGCCAACGATGCCATGCTGCTGCAGCAGGTGATCGGTTACGGCCTGTCGGTGTTCGTGCGCAATTCGCTCCTGATGGCCGGCGCGGCGGCGATGCTGTTCGTGACCAGCTGGAAGCTCGCGCTTCTCGTGCTGCTGGGCGTGCCGGCGACGCTCGTGCCGATCCTGATCCTCGGCGCGCGGGTGCGGCGCCTGTCGCGCGACGGGCAGGACCGCCTGGCGGAGGTCTCGGCCCACGTCGACGAGGCCATCCACGAGATTCGCACCGTCCAGGCCTACGGCCACGAGGATGCCGAGCGCACCGCCTTCGCGCGCCACGCCGAGGCGGCCTATCGGGTCGGCGTGCAGCGCATCGGCCACAAGGCCTGGCTCATCGCCTCGGTGATGCTGATCGCGTTCAGCGCGGTCGGCATCATCCTCTGGATCGGCGGGCACGACGTGCTCGCCGGGCGGCTGAGCGCCGGCGAGCTTTCCGCGTTCGTCTTCTACGCCGCGGTGGTGGCCGGCGGCGCCGGCGCGGTGTCCGAGGTCTGGGGCGAGCTGCAGCGCGCCGCGGGCGCGACCGAGCGGCTCATGGAACTGCTCGAGACCCGGCCGCGGATCGTCTCGCCCGAGGCCCCGGTGGCGCTGCCGCCGCAGCCGACGCGGTCGGTGACGTTCGAGCGCGTGCGCTTCGCCTACCCGGCGCGGCCCGATACGCCCGCGCTCGAGCGCTTCAGCCTGCGCGTCGCGCCGGGCGAGCGGGTCGCGCTGGTCGGCCCGTCGGGCGCCGGCAAGTCGACCGTGCTCGCCCTGCTCCTGCGCTTCTACGACGCGCAGGAGGGCGCGGTGCGCATCGACGGCGTGGACATCCGCAGCCTGGGCATCGCCGCGCTGCGCGGCCTGATCGCGGTGGTGCCGCAGGACCCCGTGATCTTCGCCGCGAGCGTGCTCGACAATGTGCGCTACGGCCGTCCGGGCGCCTCGCGCGCCCAGGCGGAGGCGGCGTGCGAGCAGGCCTGCGCGATGGAGTTCATCGCACCCCTGCCGCAGGGGATGGACACGCCCCTCGGCGAGCGCGGCGTCACGCTCTCGGGCGGCCAGCGCCAGCGCCTGTCCATCGCCCGCGCGCTGCTCGCCGACCGGCCGATCCTGCTGCTCGACGAGGCGACCAGCTCGCTCGATGCGGGAAACGAGCGCCTGGTGCAGCAGGCGCTCGAGCGGCTCGAGGCCGGGCGTACCTCGCTGGTCATCGCGCACCGGCTCGCCACGGTGCAGCATGCCGAGCGCATCGTCGTGATGGACCGCGGCACGATCGTCGCCGAGGGCACGCACGCCGAACTCGTGCGCCAAAGCGGCCTCTACGCGAGCCTCGCCGAGCTGCAGTTCCTCGGCTCGGCCTCCCGCCCGATGGAGCGTGTCGCCTAGCGCGAAGGTGCTGGCGCTCGTCGTGCTCGCCGCCGCCTGCGGCGCGGCGCGGGCCGACACGCTCACCGTGGGCTCCAAGCGCTTCACCGAGTCGTACATCCTCGGCGAGCTGGTCGCGCAGGCGAGCGGCGCCCGCCATCGCCCCGGGCTGGGCAACACCGGCATCGTGTTCGCCGCCCTGACCACCGGCTCGATCGACCTCTATCCCGAGTACACGGGCACGATCGCGAAGGAGATCCTGCGGCTCGAAGGCAGGCCTGGGCTCGCGGAGCTCGACCGCGCGCTCGCGCCGCTCGGTCTGGGTGTCGGCGTGCCCCTCGGCTTCAACAACAGCTATGCGCTCGCCATGCGCGAGGAGCGGGCGCAGTCGCTCGGCGTGCGCACGGTCTCGGATCTCGCGCGGCACCCCGGGCTCAGGCTCGGCCTGTCACAGGAGTTCATCGGTCGCGCCGACGGCTGGCCGGGCCTGAAGGCGGCCTACGGGCTGCCCCACGCGACCCCCTCCGGGCTCGACCACGGGCTGGCGTACCAGGCGATCGGCGCCGGCGAGATCGACGTCATGGACGTGTATACGACCGACGCGAAGATCGCGCGCTACGGGCTGCGCGTGCTCCGCGACGACCGCAGCTTCTTCCCCCGCTACGACGCGGTGCTGCTCTACCGGCGCGACGCGCCCGAGCGCCATCCGGAGGCGTTCGCGGCGTTGCGGCGGCTCGAAGGCCGCATCGACGAGCGGCAGATGATCCGCATGAACGCGGCGGCGGAGCTCGACGGCAGGACCTTCGCCGAGGCTGCTTCGCTTTTTGATCGCAAGGAAGGAACCGTACATACGCGGCGCACCTTCCTCTCCCTGCTGTTCGGCGCCGACTTCTGGCGACTCAGCCGCGAGCACCTGCTGCTCGTCGGGGCTTCGGTGGCGGCGAGCATCCTCGCCGGTGTGCCGCTGGGCATCGCGGCGGCGAAGCTGCCGCGCGCCGCGCAGCCGATCCTCGGGCTGGTGGGCGTGATCCAGACCATCCCGTCGCTCGCGCTGTTCGCCTTCCTCATCGCGCTGGTCGGCGGCATCGGCACCGTCCCGGCGCTGATCGCGCTTTTCCTCTACGCGCTGCTGCCGATCGTGCGCAACACGCATGCGGGCCTGGCGCAGACGCGCAGGGGCCTGGTCGAGGCGGGCATGGCCATCGGCCTGTCCCGGCGGCAGGTCCTCTCGAAGGTCGAGCTGCCGCTCGCGCTGCCTTCGATCCTCGCCGGCATCAAGACCTCGGCGGTGATCAACGTCGGCACCGCGACCATCGCCGCGTTCATCGGCGCCGGCGGCTACGGCGAGCGCATCGTCACCGGGCTCGCCCTCAACGACAACGCCACGCTGCTCGCGGGCGCGGTGCCCGCGGCAGCGCTGGCGCTCCTCGTGCAGGGCGCCTTCGAGCTCGGCGAGCGGCGCTTCACCTGGATGGCGCGTGCTCGGGATGCAAAGTCGGTGTTGTAAAATTCGCCGCTCGGCAAGTACCGGAGAAGAACGCGTCCATGAAGATCGGTGTTCCTGCCGAAGTCCGGCCCGGCGAGACGCGCGTCGCGGCCACCCCCGAGACCGTCAAGAAGCTCGCCGCGAAGAACGAGGTGCGCGTGCAGGCGGGCGCCGGTATCGCCGCGAGCATCCGCGACGGCGACTACGAGACCGCCGGCGCGAAGCTGGTCGTCTCGGCCGCCGAGGCCTACGACGCGGACATCGTCTTGAAGGTGCGCTCGCCGACCGAAGCCGAGATCGGCTTTCTCAAGGATAAGTCGATCCTGGTCGGGCTGCTCGACCCTTACAACTCGTCGGCTTTCGAAGCGATCGCCAGGCGCGGGGTCACCGGCTTCGCGATGGAGCTCCTGCCGCGCACCATCTCGCGCGGCCAGGCAATGGATGTGCTCTCCTCGCAGGCCAACATCGCCGGCTACAAGGCCGTGATCCTCGCCGCGGCCGAGATCGGCCGCTTCTTCCCGATGCTGATGACCGCGGCGGGAACCGTGAAGGCGGCACGCGTCCTGGTGCTCGGCGCCGGCGTCGCCGGCCTGCAGGCGATCGCCACGGCGAAGCGCCTGGGCGCCGTGATCGAGGCTTCCGATGTCCGCCCGGCGGTGAAGGAGCAGGTCGAGTCGCTCGGCGCGAAGTACGTCGAGGTCCCCTTCCTCACCGACGAGGAGCGCAGTATCGCCCAGGGCACCGGCGGCTACGCACGCCCGATGCCGGCCGACTGGATGCGCCGGCAGGCCGAAGCGGTGCACCAGCGCGCCACCCAGGCGGACGTGGTCATCACCACGGCCTTGATTCCCGGAAGGCCGGCACCGAAACTCATTTCCGAGAACACGATCAAGGGCATGAAGCCAGGCGCAGTCGTCGTCGATCTGGCGGTGGAGCAGGGTGGCAACGTCGAGGGGATCGAGCGCGGCCGCATCGCCGTCAAGCACGGCGTCAAGCTGATCGGCCTGGAGAACCTCCCCGCCACCGTGCCGGCCGATGCCTCGGCGCTCTACGCGAAGAATCTGCTCAACATGCTCGGCCTGATGCTCGATGCCAAGACGGGCGAGCTGAAGATCGACCGCGCCGACGACATCATCGCCGCCACGCTCGCCTGCGAGGGCGGCAACCTCGCCAAGAAAGGCTGACATGACCGGAACCGTAGACCCGACCGTCGTCAACCTGATCGTATTCGTGCTGGCCGTGTTCGTCGGCTACCACGTCATCTGGAACGTCACCCCGGCGCTGCACACGCCGCTGATGAGCGTCACCAACGCGATCTCGTCCGTGATCATCGTCGGCGCCATCTTCGCCGCCGGATCGGCCGCGCTCGACTTCGGCTCGGTCATGGGCGCGGTCGCGGTGGGCCTCGCCGCGGTGAACGTGGCGGGCGGCTTCCTGGTCACGCGTCGCATGCTGGAAATGTTCCGGAAGAAGAAATGACCGCCAACCAGGTCGCCCTGTGGTACCTCGTGGCGTCGGTGTGCTTCATCCTGGCGCTGAAGGGGCTGTCGAGCCCCGAGACCGCGCGCCGCGGCAACGTCTTCGGCATCGCCGGCATGGCGATCGCGATCCTGGTGACCTGCGCGGTGGTGTGGAAGAGCGGCCGGCTGGATCTCGCCCTGCTCGCCATGCTCGCCGGCGGCCTGGTCGGCGCGTTCGCGGCGCAGCGCGTGCAGATGACGCAGATGCCCGAGCTGGTCGCCGGCATGCACTCGCTGGTCGGGATGGCGGCGGTGCTGATCGCCTTCGCGGTCGTCAACAACCCGCAGGCGTTCGGCCTGCCGGCGAGGATCCCCGCGGGCAGCAAGCTGGAGCTTTTCGTCGGTACGTTCGTCGGCGCCATCACCTTCTCGGGGTCGGTCATCGCCTTCGGCAAGCTGGCCGGGCTGGGCAAGAAGTTTCGCCTCTTCTCGAGCGCGCCGGTGGTGTTTCCCGGCCAGCACTGGCTCAACCTCGCGCTCGCGCTGGTGATGGTCGGCTTCGGCGCGGCGTTCTTCCTGGCCGAGGGCCAGAGCTGGACGCCGTTCCTCGTCATGACCGCGATCGCGTTCGTCCTCGGCGTGCTGATCATCATCCCGATCGGCGGGGCCGACATGCCGGTGGTGATCTCGATGCTGAACAGCTACTCGGGCTGGGCTGCCGCGGGCATCGGCTTCTCGCTCAACAACGCCATGCTGATCATCGCCGGGTCGTTGGTCGGCTCTTCGGGCGCGATCCTCTCCTACATCATGTGCAAGGCGATGAACCGCTCGTTCATCTCGGTGATCCTGGGAGGGTTCGGCGCGGCCGAGGGCACCGCAGCGGCGGGTGCGGAGGACAGGGCGGTGCGCTCGGGCGCTGCGGAAGACGCGGCATTCCTCCTCGCCAATGCCGAGAACGTGATCATCGTGCCGGGCTACGGCCTTGCGGTCGCGCGTGCGCAGCACGCGGTCAAGGAGATGGCGGAGAAGCTGCGCGAGAAGGGCGTCAACGTCCGCTATGCCATTCACCCCGTGGCGGGCCGCATGCCGGGGCACATGAACGTCCTGCTCGCCGAGGCCGAGGTGTCCTACGACCAGGTATTCGAGATGGAGGACATCAATGGCGAGTTCGGCAACACGGACGTGGTGCTGGTGCTCGGAGCGAACGACGTGGTCAATCCGCTCGCCTACCAGAAAGGCAGCCCGATCTACGGCATGCCGGTGCTCGACGCGCACAAGGCGCGCACCGTGCTGGTGAACAAGCGCAGCATGGCGGCGGGCTACGCCGGCCTCGACAACCCGCTGTTCTACATGGACAAGACCATGATGGTGTTCGGCGACGCGAAGAAGGTGGTCGAGGACATGCTCAAGGCCCTGCACTGACCGACGGGCGCGCCGCGCCGGGCGCATGAAGCTGGATTTCCTCCCCGAGCTGCCGTTCGCGCTGTCGCAGCCGGTGCTGTTCGGCGCGCTGCTCGTGCTCGGACTCGTCGCCGGCGAGGCGGCGCGGCGCTATGCCGCGCTCCCGCGCATCACCGGGTACGTGCTGGCCGGCGTGCTGCTCGGCCCGCAGGCGAGCGGCGTGCTGTCGGCCGACGCGCTCCTCGACGCGCGGCTGCTGGTCGATCTTTCCATCGGCCTGATCGTGTTCGAGCTCGGCTTCCGGCTGGACTTCGGCTGGCTGCGGCGCAACCGCTGGCTCCTCGTCACGGCGCTCGCCGAAAGCCTGTTCTGCTTCGGGGCGCTGTATGCGACGCTCACGTGGTTCGGCTTCCGGCCGGTGCTCGCGGCGGCGGCGGCCGCCATCGGCACCGCGACCTCGCCCGCCGTGGTGATGGTGGTGGCCCACGAGCTGCGCGCCGAAGGGCAGGTCACCGAGCGGATGCTGCTGTTCACCGCCGTGAACAGCCTGTTCGCCTACCTGGCGCTGACCCTGCTCCTGCCTTTTCTCTACTTCGAGCAGGCCTCGGGCTGGCAGGAAGCCGTCCTGCATCCCCTGTACCTCATCGGCGGCTCCTTGCTTCTGGGTCTCGTCGCCTGCCTGTTGTTGCTGCGCCTCGCGGCCTGGATCGGGCAGCGCGAGGAGGGCCAGTTCGTCCTGCTGGTGGCGGCGGTCGTCCTGACCGTCGGGGCGGCGCACACCTGGAACCTCTCGGTGCTGCTCGCGCTCGTCACGCTCGGGATGCTCGCGCGCAACCTCGACCGCGCGCATGTCCTGCTGCCGCTGCGCTTCGGGCACGGCGGGCAGCTCTTCTTCGTCGTGCTGTTCGTGCTCACCGGCGCGAGCCTGGAGTTCGCCTCGCTCGGCACCGCGACGGCGGTCGCCGCGGCGTTCATCGCCATGCGCTTCCTCGGCAAAGCGACGGCGCTGCTCGCCTTCGGCCGCCTCTCGGGCATCCGGCCCGGCGGCGCGGGCCTGCTCGCGATCGCGCTCCTGCCGATGTCTGGCCTGGCGGTGGTGATGGTGCAGGACACGGCGCTCTTCTACCCGTCCTTCGGCCGCGAGCTGGCGGACGTCGTGCTCGCCGCGGTGGTGGTGCTGGAGCTCGCCGGCCCGCTCGCCACGCAATTCGCACTTCGGCGCGCAGGGGAGGCGCGCCCGGATGGCTGAAACGCGCGACGAGATGGATTTCACCCGCTCGGCCGCGATGAGCTTGGGGGTCGAGCTCGAGCTGCAGCTGGTGCGGCCGCACGACCTCGACCTGTCGCGCGACGCGGCGGACCTGCTGGCGCGCCTGGGGCGGCGCAAGCTGCCCGGCGCGGTGAAGCCCGAGATCACGGAGAGCATGATCGAGCTCAACAGCTCGGTGCACACCGGCTTTCCCGGGCTGCTCGCCGAGCTCGAAACCATGCGCGCCGCCGTCGTCGAGGAGGCGGGGGTGCTCAACCTGCGCGTCTCGGGCGGCGGCTCGCATCCGTTCCACGACTGGGCGGACCGGCGCATCTACCCGAACGAGCGCTTCAAGTACATCGTCGAGCGCTACGGCTACCTGGCCAAGCAGTTCACCGTGTTCGGCCAGCACATCCACGTCGGCTGCCCGGGCGGCGACGAGGCAGTGTATCTGACGCACATGCTGACGCGCTACGTGCCCCATTTCATCGCGCTCTCGGCGGCCTCGCCGTTCTACCAGGGCGAGGACACGTCGTTCCAGTCCTCGCGCCTCACCGCGGTGAACGCCTTTCCGCTGGCCGGGCACATGCCCTTCGTCGCGGACTGGGCGGAGTTCACCCAGTACTTCGGCCGCATGAAGCAGTTCGGCATCGTCGCCAGCATGAAGGACTTCTACTGGGACATCCGTCCCAAGCCCGAGTACGGCACGATCGAGGTCCGCGTCTGCGACACGCCGCTCACGGTGCGCCGCGCGGCGCTGCTCGCGGCGTACGCCCAGGCGCTCGCGGCACACCACCTCGCCGAGCGCACCCTGCAGCCGGCGCGCGCCGTCTACCTCGTCAACAGCTACAACCGGTTCGAGGCCTGCCGCTTCGGCCTGGCGGGAGACCTTGTCGAGCCCTATTCCGGCGTGCGCAGGAAGATCGCCCAGGACATCCTCGAGTCGATCGCGCAGGTGGCGCCGCGCGCCGCCCAGCTTGGCTGCGGGGAGGCGCTCGAGGAGCTGGCGGCCGCAGTGCGCGTGGGGCAGTCCGACGCGGGCTGGCTGCGCAGCCGCTATGCCGCGCGCGCCTCGCTGGCCGACGTGGTGCGCGATGCCTGCGCGCGATGGGAGAAGGGCGCCTGAGGCGGACGGGCGGAATATGCCGGGCGCCGGCGGTGTGCGCCGCGCCATTTCACATCGTGGAGTTGCCTTGCGGGGCGCTTTGGCAGGGGGTTAGAATCCCTGCGCTTCATCCCCATACGCGGTAGCGGTTCGCCCGCGCACATCGAAACACAAGCAGGAGGAGACCACAGATGAGCAAGCAGGAGAAACCACAGGCTTCACGGCGCAAGTTCCTCACGGGGGCCGCCGCGACCGCGACCGGAGCTGCGGCGCTCGGCTTCCCGATGATCGGCCGCACGCAATCGCCGATCGTCCTCAAGATGCAGGGTGCCTGGGGCGCCAAGGACATCTTCAACGAGATGGCCGAGGAATACGTCAAGCGCGTCAACGAGATGGCGGGCGGGCGCCTGCGCATCGACTACCTGGTCGGCGGCGCGGTGGTGAAGCCTTTCGAGGTGATGGACGCGACCAACAAGGGCGTGCTCGACGCCAACCACAGCGTGCCGGTGTACTGGTACGGCAAGTCGAAGGCGGCGTCGCTGTTCGGCTCCGGCCCGATCAACGGCATGGACGCGCACCAGACGATGGCGTGGATCTACCGCGGCGGGGGCCTCGAGCTCTACAACGAGCTGCTCGCCAAGCTCGGCCTCAACGTGGTGGGCTACTTCGCCATGCCGATGCCGACCCAGCCCCTGGGCTGGTTCAAGAAGCCGATCACCAGCGCGGCGGGCCTGAAAGGGCTGAAGTACCGCACGGTGGGCCTGGCGGCGGACCTGTTCCAGGAGATGGGCGCCAAGGTCACCCAGCTGCCCGGCGGCGAGATCATCCCGGCCCTCGAGCGCGGCGTCATCGACGCCTTCGAGTTCAACAACCCGACCTCGGACATGCGCTTCGGCGCCCAGGACGTGATCAAGAACTACATGATGGGCAGCTTCCACCAAGCGATGGAGTTCTTCGAGATCGTCTTCAACAAGCGCAAGTGGGACTCGGTGCCGAAGGACCTGCAGGCGATCCTGCGTTACGGCGTCGAGGCCGCGAACTCGTCCAACTACTGGACGGCGATGGACAACTACTCCAAGGATCTGCAGGACCTCATCAACAAGCACAAGGTGAAGGTGATCCGCACGCCGAAGTCGATCATGGCCGAGCAGCTCAAGGCCTGGGACGTGATCACGCCGAAGCTGATGAAGGAGGATCCGTTCTTCGCCAAGGTGGTCGAGTCGCAGAAGGCGTTCGCCAAGCGCTGCGCCTACTACGTGCTCTTCAACGAGGCCGACTACCGGCTGGGCTACGAGCACATCTTCAAGACCAAGGTCCCGGCCTGACGAGGGCGCGGGGAACGAGAAAGCGCAAGACCCCTGGGGCGGCACCGAAGGTGCCGCCCCATTTTCTTGAAAGCGTGCGCGCCGCATCATGCTGAACCGCTTCATCTACGCCGTGGACCAGTTGAGCAAGACCGTCGGCCACGCCTTCGCCTGGCTGATCGTGATCCTGATGCTCGGCACCTGCTACGAGGTGTTCGTGCGCTACGTGCTGAACAACCCGACGAGCTGGGCCTTCGACATGAGCTACATCGTCTATGGGGGGCTGTTCCTCATGGCCGGGGCCTACACGCTCTCGCGCAACGGTCACGTGCGCGGCGATGTTCTCTACCGGCTGTGGCCGCCCCGCGTGCAGGCGGGCGTCGAGCTGACGCTCTACGTGCTGTTCTTCTTCCCGGGGGTGATCTCGCTCATGGTCGCCGGCTGGGCTTACGGCTATGACGCGTTCAAGCTGAAGGAGGTCAGCGTCAACAGCCCGGTCGGCGTGCCGGTATGGCAGCTGAAGATGCTGATCCCGTTCGCCGGATTCTTCCTCACGCTGCAGGGCCTCGCCGAGCTCATGCGCTGCGTGCAGTGCCTGCGCGAGGGGCGCTGGTCGCCGCGCCTGCACGACGTCGAGGAGCTCGAGGACGCAATCGCCGCCGAGCACGCGGCGAAGACCGGGCAGGAGGCGCGGTGAGCGACCCGGTCATCGCCCTGGTGATGCTGGGGCTGTTCATCTTCATTATCATGCTCGGCTTCCCGATCGCGTTCACGCTGATCGCGATGGGCGTGATGTTCGGCTACTACGCCTACTTCCAGCCCGACCAGGCGTTCTTCGACAACCGCGTGTTCTACCTGCTGACGCAGAACACGTTCAGCGTGATGAACAACGACGTGCTGATCGCGGTGCCGCTGTTCCTGTTCATGGGCTACATGATCGAGCGCTCCAACATCCTCGATCGCCTGTTCTACAGCCTGCAGGTCGCCCTGCGGCACGTGCCGGGGGCGATGGCGGTGGCGGCGCTCGTCACGTGCGCGCTGTTCGCCACGGCGACGGGCATCGTCGGGGCGGTCGTGACGCTGATGGGCCTGCTCGCCTTTCCGGCCATGCTCAAGGCGGGCTACGACCAGAAGCTCTCCGCGGGCGTGATCTGCGCCGGCGGCACGCTCGGCATCCTGATTCCTCCCTCGATCATGCTCATCGTGTACGCCGCGACCTCCGCGGTGTCGGTGGTGAAGCTCTACGCCGCCGCGCTCATTCCCGGGTTCCTGCTCGCCGGCCTGTACATGATGTACGTGATCATGCGCGTGGTGATCAATCCCAAGCTCGCGCCGAAGCTCCCGGAGAGCGAGTCGAACGTGGCGTGGAGCCGCGTGCTCCTGCTGCTGGCGCAGGCATTCGTGCCGCTGGCGGCGCTGATCCTCTCGGTGCTGGGCTCGATCCTGTTCGGCCTGGCGACGCCGAGCGAGGCCGCGGCCGTCGGCGCGCTCGGCGCGGTGCTGCTGGCCGCCGCCTACCGCGCGCTCACCTGGGGCCGGCTGCAGGAGGCGGTGTACCTCACCTCGCGCACCACCGCGATGGTCTGCTTCCTCTTCATCGGCTCCTGGACCTTCTCCTCGGTGTTCTCCTATCTCGGCGGCGAGGGGCTGATCAAGGAGTTCGTGCTCGGGCTCAACCTCAACACGGTGACTTTCCTCATCCTCGCCCAGTTCATCATCTTCCTGCTCGGCTGGCCGCTGGAATGGAGCGAGATCATCATCATCTTCGTGCCGATCTTCCTACCGCTGCTTTCGCACTTCCAGGTCGATCCGATGATGTTCGGCATCCTCATCGCGCTCAACCTGCAGACCTCGTTCCTCACGCCGCCGATGGCGATGTCGGCCTACTACCTGAAGGGCATCGCGCCGCCCTACGTGCAGCTTTGGACCATCTTCAGCGGCTGCCTGCCGTTCGTGTTCATGGTGTTCATGGCCATGGCGGCGGTGTACATCTTCCCGCAGACCATCTTCTGGCTGCCGGACCTGATGTACGGGGTGCGCTAGGACCGGCCGTGGACGCCTCGCAGCTCAACTGGCTTTCGGCGGCGGACGCGGCGCGCGCGGTCCGCGACGGCGCGGTGAGCGCCGAGCAGCTGGTGGAGGCGTGCCTCGCGCGCGTGCGCGAGGCCGAAGACGAGGTGCAGGCCTGGCAGTTCCTCGACCCCGAGCATGCGCTGGCCCAGGCGCGCGCGCGCGACCGCGACCGCAGCGAAGGGCGGCCCTGCGGGCCGCTGCACGGCGTGCCGGTGGGCGTCAAGGACATCATCGATACCGCGGACATGCCGACCGAGGACGGCACGGTCCTGCATGCGGGCCGGATGCCGGATCGCGACGCCACGGTCGTAGCCATGCTGCGCGCAGCGGGCGCCGTCATCATGGGCAAGACGGTGACCACTGAATGCGCGACTTATGCGCCGGGCAAGACGCGCAATCCGCACAACCCGGCGCACACCCCCGGCGGGTCGTCCTCGGGCTCCGCCGCGGCGGTCGCGGCGGGCATGGTGCCGCTCGCGCTCGGCAGCCAGACCAACGGCTCGGTGATCCGGCCGGCCTCGTTCTGCGGCGTCTACGGCTTCAAGCCGACGCATGGCCTCATCCCGCGCGGCGGCATCCTGAAGCTCTCGCGTGCGCTCGACCACGTCGGTGTCTTCGCGCGCGGCATCGCGGACGTCGCGCTGATCTCGGAGCAGCTCGTCGGCTGGGACGAGGCCGATCCGGATACGCGGCCGCGGGCGCGCGTGCCGTTCGGCGAGGTCGCGGCGCAGGAGCCGCCGATGCCGCCGCGGCTCGCCTTCGTCAAGGGCCCGGTCTGGGACCGGGCGACCCCCGAGACGCGCGAGGCGTTCGGCGAGCTCGCGGCCGAGCTCGGCGAGCGCGCCGCGGAGATCGAGCTGCCATACAGCGCCGGGCGAGCGCTCGAATGGCACCGCATCATCATGCAGGCCGAGATGGCGGCGAACCTCGACCTCGAATGGGAAAAGGGCCGCGACCGGCTCTCCGAGTCGCTGCGCACGCAGCTCGCGAGCGGGCGGGCGCTGGGCGCGCTGGACTACCAGAAGGCGCTCGCGCGCATTACGCTGTTGAACGACGCCTTCGCCGAGATCTTCCGGGAGTTCGACGCGCTGCTCACGCCGTCGGCGCCCGGCACCGCGCCGCAGGGGCTCGCGTCGACCGGCGATCCCGCGTTCTGCAGCTTATGGACGCTGTGCGGCATGCCCGCGATCACGCTGCCGCTGATGCGCGGGGAGAACGGCCTGCCGATGGGCGTGCAGCTGGTGGGACAGCGGCATGACGACGCGCGCCTCCTGCGCACCGCGCGCTGGCTGGTAGCGCAGGTCGCGGCGGTCTGAGGACGAATACGGAGGCGTACATGGCATTCAAGATCCTGGCCGGAATCATCGCAGTCGCGCTGACCATCGCGTTCCTCGCGCCGCCGGTGTTCAAGCTGCAGGATCTCGCGCTCTCCAGCGTGATCCTGATCGGCCTCTTGATGATGCTGGTCGACCTCTGGCAGTCCCTGCGGTCGAAGGACGACTAAGGCGCCGAGGCCAGGGTCTTCAGCGACGCGATTTCGTCACGCAGGCGCTCGACTTCCGCACGGTCGGAAAACGCCACCACCCAGTGCGTGAGGCGTCCTTCGGCGCTGCGCACCGCGCCCGGGGCGAGCTCCACGTGCCGCGCCCTGCCGTCTTTCCCCCAGGCCCTGAGCTCCCGGCGCGAAGCGGATTCCGCGAGCAGCCGGTGCACGAGCGCATCGTCGCCGCGGAAGATCAGCGCCGAAAGCGGCCGTCCGAGCGCCTCGGCGCTGCGGTAGCCGAAGTAGCCTTCGAAGGCGCCATTCAGGTAAGTGACCGGCCGCAGGGGCGTGGTCGCGTCGAGCACGGCGAGCGGAATTGCACAGGCGCCGAGCGCGGCGCGCCAGACGGCGCTGTCGGAAAGCAGCCGGTGCAGGGCGGCGGACGGGTCGGGCCGGGCGGCGCGGTGGAGGGCGGTCATGCCGGGGCTTTTGCCACGATTCGCGCCGGCCAACAAGTGTCGACTTCAGACGACATACCGCGTCAGGCGACAGTCCCCGGGTCAGGCAGCGCGGCGCGAGCGCTCCGACAGGGAATAGCAGAAGCGGCGCAGGCGGGAGAGGTCCGCCGTCTCGATCGTCTGGCGCAGGAACTGCATGTTGCGGTCGATCTCGCTCTGGTAGAGGTTCGGGCCGTCGAAATGCGAGGCCGCGAAGCGGTCGACGCCGTCGAGCTTGCGGTCGATGCGGTGGCGCGCCACGTACTCGTAGAAGCCGGGGGTCTTGATGATCAGGTCCTCCGGCGAGGCGTAGCGCACCACCTCGCGCCCGTCGGCGAGGTGCTCGCGCGCGACGTTGCCCAGCACGAACTCCTCGTAGAGGAACTTGCGCACCTTCTCGAGGTACATGCGGTCGGAC
>CBDDRQ010000295.1:0-5959 GCA_965233125.1 uncultured bacterium | reverse complement strand
CCTTCTGCCTCTCAGGACGTTCAGGGCCCAGCCCGGCTTCGTCATGACATCCAGTGCCGTTCCCAGGGTGAGCTTGGGCGGCACCGCCAGGCCGTTCTTCAGGTCGCGGTGGCGCTGGCCCTGGATCTGCAGGTCGAGGGTGAGCATCAGCGCCGAGCAGCCCGCCGCCTTGGCGCGCTCGACGAGCGAGGCGGAGAAGCCGCGGTCGCGCATCACATAGAGCTGGAACCAGAAGGGCTTCTTCACGGCGGAGGCCACGTCCTCGATCGAGCAGATCGACATGGTCGAGAGCGTGAAGGGCACGCCGAAGCGCTCGGCGGCGCGTGCCGCGAGCATCTCCCCGTCGGCCCAGTTGAGCCCGGTGAGCCCGACCGGGGCGAGCGCCACGGGCATGCGCACCTCGTGCCCGGCCATGGTGGTGCCGAGCCTGCGGTGCTCGACGTCGATGCCGACGCGCTGGCGCAGCGCGAGCGATGCCAGGTCGGCGCGGTTGGCCCGCAGCGTGCGCTGGTCGTACGAGCCGCAATCCACGTACTCGAAGACCGCCCTGGCGACGCGCCGCTTCGCCATCGAGCGCAAATCGTCGATGCAGGTCACCACGGGCATGTCGGAGCATTTTACAATGCACCATGACCATGGCGACGCCCAGGGACAGGGACGAGGCGAAGAGCCCGATCCAGGTCATCGACCGCATGATGCGGCTGCTGGAGGTGCTCGCCGAGCACCCCGAGCCCCTCGGGCTGAAGCAGATCTCGCAGTACACCGGGCTGCACCCCTCGACCGCGCATCGCATCCTGTCTTCGATGTCGGCCGATCGCCTCGTCGACCGCGTCGAGCCGGGCAGCTACCGCCTGGGCATGCGCCTGCTCGAGCTCGGCAACCTGGTGAAGTCGCGCATCAGCGTGCGCGAGCTCGCGCTGCCGATGATGCGCGAGCTGCACGCGCAGACGGGCGAGACGGCCAACCTCTCGGTGCGCCACGACGACGAGATCGTCTACGTCGAGCGCACCTCGTCGGGCCGCTCGGCGATGCGCGTGGTGCACGTGATCGGCGCGCGCGCGGCGTTGCACGTCACCGCCGCGGGGAAGCTGTTCCTGCTGGAAGAGGGCTTCGCGCGGCTGCGCGAGTACGCGAAGCGCACCGGCCTTGCGCCGCACACCAAGAACACGATCTCCAGCATCACGCTGCTCGAGCGCGACCTGGAGCGCATCCAGCGCCAGGGCTATGCCACCGACAACGAGGAGGCCGAGATCGGCGTGCGCTGCGTCGCCGCCGGCATCCGCGACGACGCCGGCCGGCTCATCGCCGCGCTGTCGCTCTCCACGCCGGCCGACCGCATGAAGCCGCACTGGGGACCGCTGGTGAAGGAGACCGCCGACCGCATCTCCCGGGCGATCGGGCACACGCCCACGTCCCGCATCGGCATTGCTTAGGGACGACGTCCTCGCGGGGCTGTCGCTTCCGCAGAAGGCGCTGCCGCCGAAGTACTTTTACGACGCGGCCGGGAGCCGGCTCTTCGAGCGCATCTGCCGGCTGCCCGAGTACTACGTGACGCGCGCGGAGCTCGCGCTCACCCGCGCGAACATCGGCGCGATCGCGCGCTTCGCCGGCCGCGGCTGCGAGCTGGTCGAGTACGGCAGCGGCGAGAGCCTGAAGACGCGGCTGCTCCTGCGCGCGCTGCGGCCCGCGGCCTACGTGCCCATCGACATCTCGGAGATCGCCCTCCAGGAATCCACCCGCAAGCTCTCGCGCAGCTTTCCCTGGCTGAAGATCGTCCCGGTGCCGGGCGACTTCTCGCGGCCGATCGAGCTGCCCCGGGCGCGGGCGCCGCGCGTCGTCTACTTCCCGGGCTCCACCATCGGCAACCTCGACCCGGAGGAGGCGCACGCCTTCCTCGCCATGACGCGCGACCAGGCGGGACGCATGCTGGTGGGGGTGGACCTGCGCAAGGACGCGAACGTCCTGCATGCCGCGTACAACGACTCGAGGGGCGTTACCGCGGCGTTCAACCTCAACCTGCTCGCGCGCATCAACCGCGAGCTCGGCGCCGATTTCGACCTGCGCCGGTTCTCCCATTACGCGTTCTACAACGCCGCGCTCGGCCGCGTCGAGATGCACCTGGTGTCGCTCGAGCGCCAGAGCGTGCGCGTGGCGCGGCGGCGCTTCCGCTTCGAGCGCGGCGAGTCGATCCACACCGAGAACTCGTACAAGTACTCGGCCGAGGGCTTCCGCGCGCTGGCGGCGCGGGCGGGCTACGCGGGGAAGAAGCTATGGACCGATCGCAAGGGCCTGTTCTCCCTGCACGGCCTTACTGCGGCCTAGCTGCTGTGGCCGGGGGCGGCGTTGCTCTCGAGCCACTTGCGGATGCGGTTGGCGTCGCCGATCCGCGACTGCCGGCCCCATGAGTCGAGCAGCACCACGATCAGGTCCTTCGAGCCCAGGGTCACATGCATCACCAGGCAGCGCCCGGCCTGGCTGATGTAGCCGGTCTTGGAGAGCTCGATGTCCCACTGGGAGCTGCGCACCAGGCGGTTGGTGTTGCCGAACGAGAGCGGCCGCCTGAACACCGTCACGGTGGCGCGCTCGCGCGTGGAGTACTCGCGGATCAGCGGATAGGTATTCGCGGCGCGCACGAGCTGCGCGAGGTCGCGCGCGGTCGAGACGTTCTCGGGCGACAGGCCGGTGGGCTCGACGAAGTGCGTGTCGGCGATGCCGAGCTTCGCCGCCTTGGCGTTCATCGCGTCGACGAAGGCGTCCATGCCGCCGGGATAGGTGCGCCCGAGCGCGGCGGCGGCGAGGTTCTCGGAGGCCATGAGCGAGAGCATGAGCAGCTCGTCGCGCGTGAGGCTCGCGCCGCTGCGCAGGCGCGTGCGGCTGCCGCGGATGGCGCGCAGGTCGTCGCGGCTGAGCACGATCTTGGTCTGCAGGTCGAGGCCGCGGTCGAGGATCACCATCGCGGTCATGATCTTGGTGATCGATGCGATCGGCACCACGGCTTCGCTGTTCTTGTCGATCACCGCCTCGCCGGTGTCGGCGTCGAGGACCAGCGCGGAGGAGGAGCGCAGGAAGACGGCTTTCTGCTTCTTGACGTCGCCGGCCTGCGCGAATCCGATGGTGAGCGCGAGGGCGATGAACAGCGCGAACGCGGCAACGATTCCCTCGAGCGGATGCAGCTTTCTTTGCATTGCGGTGAATCTTCCCTGAGCGAGCGCGATTTTCTTAGTGTCTGTCCATGCCCTACTTGGGGGATGGACTTGTCGCAGTCTAACCTACGCCGAAACGAAAATGCAAACAAAATCATGGGGTAGGAACTAGTTCCTCGAAACCGAGTGAAAGAATTGGACTGTCGGGCTGAGGCTACAGGGCTTCTGCCTGCTCCAGCTTGGCCTGGGCCTCGGCCTGCTCTTGCTGCAATGCCCACATCCGCGCATATTCTCCTTGTTCTTCAATGAGTTGATAATGCGTCCCTCGCTCGACGATGCGGCCCTGATGGAGCACCAGGATCTGGTCCGCGTCCATCACCGTGGAAAGGCGGTGAGCGATCACTAACGTGGTGCGTCCCTGCGACACCCGGGCGAGCTCGGCCTGGATCGCCTTCTCCGCGCGCGAGTCGAGCGCGGAAGTCGCCTCGTCGAAAATGAGGATGCGCGGGTTCTTGAGCAGCGCTCGCGCGATCGCAACGCGCTGCTTCTCGCCGCCGGAGAGCTTCAGCCCCCGCTCGCCGACCATCGCCTCGTATTTCTGCGGCAGGCTTTCGATGAACTCGTGGATGTGCGCGGCGCGCGCCGCCTCGAACACCTCCTCGTCGCTCGCCTCGGGCCGCCCGTAGCGGATGTTGTAGAGGATGGTGTCGTTGAACAGCACCGTGTCCTGCGGGACGATGCCGATCGCCGCGCGCAGGCTGGATTGCTTTGCCTCCCGTATATCCAGGTTGTTTATTTCTATGGAACCCCCTGAAACATCGTAGAAGCGATAGAGCAGGCGAGCCAGCGTCGACTTTCCCGAGCCGGAGTGGCCGACCACGGCGAGGCGATGGCCCGCGGGGATGGCGAAGCTCACGCCGAAAAGAATTTCTCTGCTGGTTTCATAGCTGAAGGACACGTCGCTGAACTCGACGGTCGCCGGGCCCGGCGGCAGCTCCGGGGCGCCGGGCCGGTCGCGCACCTCCTGGTGCTCGGTGAGCAGTGCGAACATGCGGTCCATGTCGAGCAGCGACTGCTTGATGTTCCGGTACACCATGCCCAGCACGTTGAGCGGGATGTAGAGCTGGATGAGCAGGCCGTTCACCAGCACCAGGTCGCCCAGAGTGAACGTGCCCGCCACCACGCCTTCGGCGGCGAGCAGCATGAGCGCGGTGACCGCGGCGGCGATGATCAGGCTCTGCCCGATGTTGAGCAGGCCGAGCGAGGACTCGCTCATGGTCGCCGCGTCCTCGTATTTCCTCAGGTTCTCGTCGTAGCGGCGCGCCTCGAACTCCTCGTTGCCGAAGTACTTCACCGTCTCGTAGTTGAGCAGGCTGTCGATGGCGCGCGTGTTGGCCTTCGAATCGAGCTCGTTGGCGCGGCGGCGGATCTCCATGCGCCACTCGGTGATCAGCACCGTGAAGGCGATGTACACCGCCACCGCGCCGAAGGTGATCGCGGCGAAGCGCCAGTCGAACCGGCTCAGCAGCACCGCCGCGACCAGGGCGAACTCGAGAATGACGGGGAGTATCGAGAACAGCAGATAGGACAGCAGGGTCGAGATGCCGCTCGTGCCGCGCTCGATGTCGCGCGTCATGCCGCCGGTCTGGCGCTCCAGGTGAAAGCGCAGCGAGAGGCTGTGCAGGTGGCGGAACACCCCGAGCGCGACGCGCCGGATGGCGCGCTGCGTGACGCGCACGAACACCACGTCGCGCAGCTCGGCGAAGAGCGTGGTCGAGAAGCGCAGGATCCCGTAGATCGCGAGCAGCGCCACCGGCACCGCGATGGCGGCGGTCCTGGGGTCCAGGCCGTCGATTACCTCCTTCATCACCAGGGGAACGCCGACGTTGGCGAGCTTCGCCGTCACCAGGAACGCCAGCGCGATGACGACGCGCCATTTGTATTCAAGGAGATAGGGCGCGAGCGTGGCTACCGCGCGCCATTCGTTCCTGCTTCTCATCGACCGATTATGGCTTCCTGAAGAGCTGACGCAGCCAGTAGGGATCGACGGCCAGCGGGAGGAGGATCCACAGCCACGGCCACGGCGGCTGGAGGTAGGCGACGCTGAAGAAGGCCGCGATGGACCCGACCACGCCGGTCAGCACCGGCAGCCGGAACCACAGCCCCAGAAGGTAGAAAAGCCAGCCCATCGAGATCAGCATCAGCGCAATCAGGTCGCTGCCGCTCATGCTAGTATTCAAACGTTCGTTTGAGAAACCTTCGGATCATCCATGCACGCCATCAAGCCCGAGCACATCACCCGGACCCGCATCCTAGACGCAGCCGAGGAGCTGTTCATGCAGCACGGCTTCGAGGGCACCTCGATGCGCCAGCTCACCGCGCGCGCCGCGGTGAACCTCGCCGCGGTCAATTACCACTTCGGCTCCAAGGACGCGCTCGTCGAGGCGGTCTTCCGCCGGCGCCTGGATCCGATGAACGCCGAGCGCATCGCGGCGCTCGACCGGCTGGAAGATCTTTCACCGGAGAGCATCATTCGCGCTTTCGTCAGACCCAGCCTGCGCCTGGTCGAGGACGCGAAGGGCGGCGGGCGCACCTTCACGCGGCTCCTCGGGCGCACCTACAGCGAGCCCTCCAAGACGCTGCGCGCACTGATCGGGCAGATGTACGCGCCCACCATGGAGCGCTACAAGGCGGCGCTCGAGCGCGCGCTGCCGCAGATGCCGAAGGACGAGCTGGTCTGGCGCATGCACTTCATGTTCGGCACGCTTGCCTACACCCTCGCCGCCACCGACACCGTGCAGCTCATCGCCGGGTGC
>CBDDRQ010000294.1:0-2718 GCA_965233125.1 uncultured bacterium | reverse complement strand
CCTATTTGTGCCGGCGACGGCCGAGGTCGTCCTGGAGGGCTGGATCCATCCGGGTGAGACCGCGCTCGAAGGGCCGTTCGGCGATCACACCGGCTATTACAACGAGCGCGAGCGCTTTCCCGTGTTCACCGTGGAGCGCATGACGCAGCGCCGCGACCCGATCTATCACTCGACCTATACCGGCAAGCCGCCCGACGAGCCGGCGATGCTCGGGGTCGCGCTCAATGAGATTTTTGTCCCTTTATTGGTAAAACAATTTCCGGAGATCGTCGATTTCTACCTGCCTCCGGAGGCCTGCTCCTACCGCCTGGCGGTAGTGAGCATGAAGAAGCAGTACCCCGGCCACGCGAAGCGCGTGATGTTCGGCGTGTGGAGCTTCCTGCGCCAGTTCATGTACACGAAGTTCGTCATCGTGGTCGACGACGACATCGACGCGCGCGACTGGAAGGAAGTGGTCTGGGCGCTCTCCACGCGCGTCGACCCGTCGCGCGATACCCTGCTCGTGGACAACACGCCGATCGACTACCTGGACTTCGCGAGCCCGGTATCCGGGCTGGGCTCCAAGATGGGCATCGACGCCACCGGCAAGTGGCCGGCCGAGACCGCGCGGCGCTGGGGCCGGCCGATCGTCATGGACGCCGCGGTGAAGCTGCGGGTGGACTCGCTTTGGGCCGAGCTCGGCTTATAGCGCCGTCATAGACAACATTCAGAAAAGCGTCGAAGGCGGCGTCGGCCTCGGGGGCGCGCGGATGATTGATCATCATCACCACCGCCTGCCGGCGGCCGCGGCGGTCGAGCACGTAGCCGGCGAGCGAGCGCGTGTCGTTGAGGAGCCCCGTCTTGAGGTGGGCATTGCCCGCCACGCGCTCGTAGTGCAGGCGCTTGCGCATCGTGCCGTCGACCGCCACCACCGGCAGCGAGGCGGCGAACTCCGGCATCACCGGGCTCTTCCAGGCCTCCTGCAGCAGTGTCGCGAGCGTGGCCGCGCTCGCGCGCCCGACGCGCGAGAGGCCCGAGCCGTTCTCGATCACCAGCTCGGGCGCGAGGATGTTCTTGAGCAGCAGCCACTGGCGCACCGCGCGCAGCGCGCTCTCCGCGCTCGCCGGAGGGCCGCCGAAATGCGCGCCGAGCGTGAGGTAGAGCTGGCGCGCCATCACGTTGTTCGAGAACTTGTTGATGTCGCGCACGATCTCGCCGAGGGGCTGTGACTCGTGCACGTGGATGAGCTGCGCGGTGGACGGCACGACGCCGTCGCGCACGCTTCCCTTCCAGGTGCCGCCCATCTCCGCCCAGAGGTGGCGGATCATCCCGGCGACGTACTCCTCGGGGGAGTACAGCGCCACGTTCAGCTCGCGCTCGCCGCACTCGAGCGGGTAGAGGCCGCTGAATGCGGCGCGCGGCTGCGGCGAGGAAACGAACGAGGCCTCGATCAGGTCGCGGAAGGCGCGGCCCTCGGGGCAGGCGCCGGTGCCCAGGCGCAGGCCGTTGATCAGGTCGAGGCCCGGGAGGTGCGGCTCGACGAACACCCGCACCCGCTCCCCCGCCGGGGCGAACACGAAGCGCAGCGACTTGAAGTTTACGAGCAGCGCGTCGGGCGACACGTTGTAGGGGCGGAACTGCTCGTCGTCGATGGGCGCTTCCGCCACCGGAGCGAAGTAGCTGCGGTCGAGCACCACGTCGCCGCCGATCTCGCGCACCCCGCGCGCGCGCAGCCCGCGCAGCATCATCCAGAAACTCTCGTAGTTGAGCTTGGGGTCGCCGGTGCCGCGCAGGATCAGGTCGTTGCCGTCGAGCCAGGCCTCGGTCTTCCAGCGGTAGGCCGGCCCGAGCAGCTCGAGCGCGGCGTAGGTGGTGACGATCTTCATCACCGAGGCCGGGTTCATCGCCTCGCCGCTGTTGTGCGTGAGCGCGGGCCGCTTGGCGCCGGTCTCCTGCACCACCGCAGACACGCTCGAGGCCGGAATGCCCAGCTTGCGCAGCTCTTCCAGGACCGGTTTCGGTAGTACGGCGATTGCAGGAGTAAGCACTAACAGCAGCGCTATCGCCAGCAGCCCCTTGAAACCTGTCGAGTGAGCGCCTATCATTAGCACTCGTCCGGACTGAGTGCTAACAGTTCGAGAATGCCGGCTATCCAGGAACGCATGTTCATGGCAAGCCATTGTAATACATCGTGTTTTATAAATTTGGGAGTCCCAGCATGAAAATTCGTCCGCTGCATGACCGCGTGATCGTCAAGCGCATCGAGGAAGAGCGCAAGTCCGCGGGTGGAATCGTGATCCCCGACACCGCCGCAGAGAAGCCCGACCAGGGCGAGGTCGTGGCCGTGGGCAAGGGCAAGAAGGATGACGCCGGCAAGCTGATTGCGCTCGACGTCAAGCCGGGTGACCGCGTGCTGTTCGGCAAATATTCCGGGCAGACGGTGAAGGTGAAGGGTGATGAGCTCCTCGTGATGCGCGAGGAAGACATCATGGGCGTCATCGAAGGCGCCTGAGCGAACAACGAGATCTAGGAGAAATTGCAATGCCAGCCAAAGAAGTCAGATTCCACGACAGCGCGCGGTCCAGGATGGTTCACGGGCTGAACATCCTCGCCGACGCCGTGAAAGTGACGCTGGGGCCCAAGGGCCGCAACGTCGTGCTCGAGCGCTCGTTCGGCGCCCCCACCGTCACCAAGGACGGCGTGTCGGTCGCGAAGGAGATCGAGCTGAAGGACAAGTTC
>CBDDRQ010000293.1:0-7240 GCA_965233125.1 uncultured bacterium | reverse complement strand
AGACCCCGGCGAGCGAGATCCCGATCGCCAAGCTGAAGCTGCCGGCGGGCTTCAAGGCCGAGATCTGGGCGACCGGCATGCCCGGCGGGCGCGCCATGGCGGCAACCGACGACGGCAAGAAGATCTACGTCGGTACGCGCGTGATCGGCCGTGTCTACGAAGTGACCGACGAAGGCTCGAAGCGCTCGGTGCGCGTGCTGGTCGACAAGCTGACCCAGCCGGCGGGCGTCGCGTTCAAGGACGGCGCGCTCTACGTATTCGCCATCGACAAGGTCCTGAAGTTCAACGGCATCGCCTCGAACGCCGGGGCGCAGGCCGAGGACCTCACGGCGAAGTTCGACCTGCCGAAGGAGCAGCACCACAACTGGAAGTACGTCGCGTTCGGCCCCGACGGCAAGCTCTACGTCCCCTTCGGCGCTCCCTGCAATATCTGCGAGCCGCCCAAGGAGTACGCGCAGATCCGCCGCTACAACGCCGACGGCTCGGGCATGGAGGTGGTCGCGCGCGGCGTGCGCAACTCGGTGGGCTTCGACTGGCATCCGACGACGCGCCAGCTGTGGTTCACCGACCACGGCCGCGACTGGATGGGCGACAACGGCCCGCAGGACGAGCTGAACCGCCTCACCAAGACCGGCCAGAATTTCGGCTTCCCCTACTGCCACGCCAACGGCATGGCCGACGCCGAGTTCAAGAAGAAGGACGCCTGCAAGGGCGTGACGCGCCCGATGGCGCTGATGGGGCCGCACGCGGCGAACATGGGCGTGAAGTTCTACACCGGCAAGATGTTTCCGGCCGAGTACCGCAACACCATGTTCATCGCCCGCAAGGGCTCGTGGAACCGCTCCAAGCCCTCGGGCTTCGACGTGGTGAACGTGCGCACCGGCGAGGGCGGCAAGGTGACGGTGCGGCCCTTCATCACCGGCTTCAACGAAAGCAAGGACGGCTACAAGTTCTGGGGCCGGCCGGCGTACGTGCAGCAGCTGGGCGACGGCTCGCTCCTGGTGAGCGACGAGCAGATGGGCGCCATCTACCGCATCAGCTACAGCAAGTAGGCTTGAAGAAGCCCGCGGGGCGGTGGGCGTTCCTGCTCACCGCCCTTTTTCTTGGCGTCTCGCCGGCACAGGAGCAATGCGGCGCGTGCCACGGCCCGGACGGCAACTCGCTTACGCCGGGCATCCCCTCGATCGCCGCCCAGCCGCGGGTCTTCATCGAGAACCAGCTGGTGGTGATCCGCGAGGGCTTGCGGCCCTCGCCCGAGATGTACCCGTTCGTGAAGGACCTGAAGGATCCCCAGATCGTCGCGCTCGCCAGGCACTACTCCGGGCTGCCGGCGAAGGCGACGCAGAGCTCGCCAGCGAACCCGGCGCTGCTGAAGCGCGGCGCCGAGCTAGCCGGGAAGCTGCGCTGCGGCGGGTGCCACCTGCCCGATTACCGCGGCCAGAACCAGATCCCGCGGCTCGCCGCGCAGCGCGAGGACTGGCTCGAGCCGGTGATGCGCGAATTCCGCGACAAGCCCCGTCCGGGCGGCGACACCATCATGGCGGACGCGCTGCGCGGCCTGTCCGACGCCGATCTCAGGGCGCTTGCCCACTTCCTTTCGCGAAGTAAGCCTCCAGCTCCCGCGCGCTGAGCCACGACAGATCCTTCGGCAGCTCCTCGGCGACGAGCTTCTGCACTTCCTTGTCGAGCGACTTGCGCAGCGCGCCGAGGAACTTCGGCGGCGCGACGAGGCAGACGCGGTCGTAACGGTGCTCGTTGCGCGCCTTGTCGAGGTAGTCGCCGATGCGCTTCGCGAACTGCGCGGAGGCGTGCTCGGACGGACTCACCTCGCCAGGCATGCTGTTGCCGCCGGGCCGGTCGGGGCCGCTCCAGCGGCCGAGCGCGTCGCTCGCGATCTCGCGATCGTGCAGGCGCCCTTCCGGGTTGAGCAGGTCTTCGATCTCGATCAGCTTCTTCTCGCGGCCTGCAACTTGCAGGACGCGGGCGCGGCTCGAGTCGGCCGCGACGATCCAGGTGGTAGCCATGCCCCTTGGACCGGCGCGGGCGCGAATGAATCCCGCGCTAGGCGGCCTTCGCCGCGGCCGGTCCCGCCCGGCCGATCAGCTCGCGCAGCACGTAGGGCAGGATGCCGCCGTGACGGTAGTAGTCGACCTCGATCGCCGTGTCGATGCGCGACTTGACGGTGATCTCCACCGTGCGCTCCTCGTTCGTGATGCGCACCTTGATCTCCTGCTGCGGCCGGATGTCGTCCAGGCCGAGGACGTCGATGGTCTCGGCGCCGGTGATGCCGAGCGACTGGGCCGAATCGGCGCCCATGAACTGCAGCGGCAGCACGCCCATGCCCACGAGGTTGGAGCGGTGGATGCGCTCGAAGCTGCGCGCGATCACCGCCTTCACGCCGAGGAGCTGCGTGCCTTTCGCCGCCCAGTCGCGCGAGGAGCCGGTGCCGTACTCCTCGCCGCCGAACACCACGGTGGGCGTGCCGTCGCCGACGTAGCGCATGGCCGCTTCGTAGATCGGGAGCCTCTCGTTGCGATAGAGGGTCAAGCCGCCCTCGGTGCCGGGCAGCATCAGGTTCTTGATGCGCACGTTGGCGAAGGTGCCGCGCATCATTACCTCGTGGTTGCCGCGGCGCGCGCCGTAGCTGTTGAAGTCGGCCACGGCGACGTCGTGTTCCTGCAGGTACAGGCCGGCCGGGGAGGTCGGCTTGATCGAGCCCGCGGGGGAGATATGGTCGGTGGTGACCGAGTCGCCGAAGATGCCGAGCACCCTGGCGCCGCGGATGTCGCCGGGCGTGCCCGGCGTCATCGAGAAGTCCCTGAAGAAGGGCGGCTCGGCGATGTAGGTCGATGCCGGCCAGCTGTACACCTGCCCGGCCGGCGCGGACACCTTCTTCCACAACGGGTTGGCGTTGGCGAGGTCGCTGTAGAGCCGGCGGAAAGTGCCGGGGTCCATCGCGAGCGGCATGAGCTTCTTCACCTCGTCGGCGTTCGGCCAGATATGGCCGATATAGACGTCCTTGCCGTCCTTGCCCTTCCCGAGGGGCTGCTCCTTGAAGTTGACCAGGACGGAGCCGGCGATCGCGTACGCCACGACCAGCGGCGGCGAGGCGAGGAAGTTGGCGCGGATGTTCGGATGGATCCTGGCCTCGAAATTCCGGTTCCCGGAGAGAACGGCCGCGCAGACCAGGTCGTTCTTGACGATCGCCTCGTCGATCGGCTGCGCGAGCGGGCCGGCGTTGCCGATGCAGGTGGTGCAGCCGTAGGCGGCGACGTTGAAGCCGAGCTTCTCGAGGTAGGGAAGCAGCCCCGCCTTGGTGAGGTACTCGGTCACCACCCGCGATCCCGGCGCCAGGGAGGTCTTGACGTGCGGCTTCACGGTGAGGCCGAGCTCGACCGCCTTCTTCGCGAGCAGGCCTGCGGCGAGCAGCACGCCGGGGTTGGAGGTGTTGGTGCACGAGGTGATGGCGGCGATCAGCACGTCGCCGTTGGCGAGCTCCAGGCCGTCGAACGTCTTGAACTTTCTCTGCAGATCCTCCGGTTTCTTGGCGAAGCCGTTCTCTTTCATCGGCGCGGAGAAAAGGCTGCCGAACGTGCTTTTCACCTTGTCGAGGTCGATGCGGTCCTGCGGGCGCTTCGGACCGGCGAGCGAGGGGTAGATGGTGGAGAGGTCGAGCTCGACCACCTGCGAGTAATCGATGGCGCCGGCCTTGGGGATGCCGAACATCCCCTGCGCCTTGAAGTACGCGGCGAAGGCCTCGATCTCGGCCTCGGTGCGGCCGGTGCCGCGGAAGTACTCGAGGGTGCGATCATCCACCGGGAAGAAGCCCATGGTCGCGCCGTACTCCGGCGCCATGTTGCCCAGCGTCGCGCGGTCGGGCACCGAGAGCGACTCGGTGCCTTCGCCGAAGAACTCGACGAACTTGCCGACGACTTTCGCTTTTCTGAGGAGCTGCGTGACCGTCAGCACCAGGTCGGTTGCCGTGCAGGCCGGGTGCAGCCTGCCCTTCAGGTGCACGCCGACCACGTCGGGGGTGAGGAAGTACACCGGCTGGCCGAGCATCCCGGCTTCCGCCTCGATGCCGCCCACGCCCCAGGCCACCACGCCGATGCCGTTGACCATGGTGGTGTGGCTGTCGGTGCCGACCAGGGTGTCGGGGTAGAACACGCCGTCCCGTGTCTTGTGCACGCCGCGCCCGAGGTATTCGAGGTTCACCTGGTGCACGATGCCGATGCCCGGGGGCACCACCTTGAAGGTATCGAACGCCTGCATGCCCCATTTCATGAACTGGTAGCGCTCCTCGTTCCGCTTGAACTCGAGCTTCATGTTGAGGTCGAGCGCAGTCTTCGTGCCGTAGTGGTCGATCTGCACCGAGTGGTCGACCACCAGGTCGACCGGCACCAGCGGCTCGATGAGCTTCGGCTCCTTGCCCATCCTTTGCGCGACGCCGCGCATCGCCGCGAGGTCGCAGAGCAGCGGCACGCCGGTGAAATCCTGCAGCACGATGCGCGCCACCACGAAGGGGATCTCCTCGGTGCGCGCCGCGCCGGGCTTCCAGGCGGCGAGCTGGCGCACGTGCTCCTCGGTGATCTTCTTGCCGTCGCAGTTGCGCAGTACCGACTCGAGGACGATGCGCACGGAGACCGGCAGCCGCTCCAGCGGGATGTTCAGCTCCTTGGCGAGCGCCGGCAGGGAATGCAGCTTGCCGTGCTTGAAGGGCCTGAGCGTGTCGAACATGGTCAGCTTCCTTTTTTCCGGTGCTTGTACTGGGCGAAGGTGAGCGAGCGGAAAGCGCCGCTCGCGACGTAGCGGCCGAGCAGCAGGAACTCGGCCGGGTCGAACAGGCCGCCGACGTGGCGGTACAGGCGCTCGCCGTCGGGTGCGTAGAAGTCGAAGGTCGGGGTGCCGCGGATCTTCTGCTCCCGGGCGAAGGCGTTCTCGGGCAGCACGCGAGCGTCGAGCCCGGTGATCGGCTGGGCGCCGCGCGTGTCGACGGCGAGGGTGACGAAGTCGCGGCGATAGCCCTGCTGCACCTCGGGGCGCGAGAGGACCTCGGCCTTCATGCGCTGGCAGTAAGGGCAGTCGTCGAAGTGGTACATGACGAAGACGCCCTTGCGCCCGCTGCGCTTCGCCTCGTCGAGCTCGGCGCGCAGGTCGCCGAGGAACGGGTCGAAGAACGCTTCCCAGCCCTCGGCGCCCTGGCTGGGCAGGGCGACCAGCAGCACGAAAGCGAGGGCGAGCCTCATCGGCGCGAGGGGCCGCCGTCGTTCACCCACAGCTCGAGGGGCTCGCACGCCGGCTCTTCCAGGCGCTGGAGCAGGCGCGTCCTCTCCTCGAGCAGCGCCGCGAGTTGCTCGTCGCAGCGCGCGATCGGGGTCGGGTAGTTGCGGATCTCGGTGGAGATCTCGGCGAGGCGGCGTGCGACGTTCATCGTGCCGACCCACTGACGAGGGAGGTTCTCAAATGGGTACGATCGTACCCATTTTGCGCTTTCCAGCCCCTGTCACCATGGCCGGTATCAAGGGGAGCGGGAAAAATCGGCGCGGATCTCATACTACGAAGAGGTCGACGAACTCGCGCACCGGCGTCTTCGCGAGCCGCTCCGCGTCGAGGCAGAGCTCGAGGATCCGCTTCTGCTGCGCGGCCGGGAAACGGCGCGCCAGGTTGGTCTTGAACTTCTCCACCAGCACCGGCATGCCTTCCTTGCGGCGGCGCTTGTGGCCGATCGGGTATTCGACCGCCACTTCGCCGAGCTTCGTTCCATCCTTGAACTGGACGGTGAGCGCGTTGGCGATCGAGCGCTTGCGTGGATCGTGGTAGTCCTTGGTGTACTGCCTGTTCTCGACGCACGTGATCCTGGCTCGCAGCCGGTCGATCCGCGGGTCCGCCGCGATGCCGTCCTCGTAGTCCGCCGCCGTCAGGCGGCCGAAGATCAGCGGCACCGCGACCATGTACTGGATGCAGTGGTCGCGGTCGGCCGGGTTGTTGAGCGGTCCTTTCTTGTCGATTATGCGGATCGCCGCCTCGTGCGTCCGGATCGTGATTTTCTTAATGTCTTCAGCGGTTTTCCCCGCCGATTGCATCTGGTGAAACAACGACATCGCCGCTTCCACGGCGGTCTGGGAGTGGAATTCCGCCGGGAAGGAGATCTTGAACAGGACGTTCTCCATCACGTAGCTGCCGAACGGGCGCTGGAAGCGGAACGGCTTGCCCTTGAAGAGCACGTCGTAGAAGCCCCAGGTCTTCGCGGTGAGCGCCGAGGGATAGCCCATCTCGCCGGTCTTGGAGATGAGCGCGAGGCGCACGCCCCGCGCCGTGGCGTCGCCCGCCGCCCAGCTCTTGCGCGAGCCGGCGTTGGGCGCATGGCGATACGTGCGCAGGCTCTGGCCGTCGACCCAGGCCTGCGAGATCGCATTCACGGTTTCTTCGTAGGAAAGATCCAATAAATTGGCAACCACGGCGGTCGAGGCGACCTTGACCAGCACGACGTGGTCGAGGCCGACGCGGTTGAAGCTGTTCTCGAGCGCGATCACGCCCTGGATCTCGTGGGCCTTGATCATGGCGGTCAGCACGTCGCCCATCACGAGGTCTTTCTGCGAGCTTCTGGACAACCAGTCTGCCGTCGCGAGTATCCCCCCGAGGTTGTCCGAGGGATGTCCCCACTCGGCGGCGAGCCAGGTGTCGTTGAAGTCGAGCCACCGGATCATGGCGCCGAGGGTAAACGCCGCCTGGACCGGGTCGAGCTGGAACGAGGTGCCGGGCACCTTGGCGCCGTCCGGCACCACGGTTCCGGGAACGATGGGGCCGAGAAGCTTGGTGCAGGCGGGGTACTCGAGCGCCTCGAAGCCGCAGCCCAGGGTGTCCATCAGGCAGTAGCGCGCCGTGTCGTACGCCTCCTTGCTCGTCACCTTGTAGCGCGTGACGTAGTCGGCGATCTGCGTGAGCACCTTGTCCGGCCTGGGCCGAACGTTCGAGACATGCGTCGACATCAGGGTTTCTTGGGTTTCATCGCCGTGTTGTCGTCGGCTTCGAAGCTCCAGTCGTAGCCGCCGGCCTTGAAGGTGTGCTCGGCGCCGCCGGAGCGCGGCGCATGGCGCATGGAGGGGTGGGGCGAGCGTTCCTCGGGGCTCTTGTCCCACCAGACGGCGCGGCCTTTGCGCTGCGACTCGACTTCCTCGGGATGCTCCTTGAGGAATTCCTTCATGAATTTCGTCAGGTCCGATTCGTACATTTCAGCGTT
>CBDDRQ010000292.1:0-4999 GCA_965233125.1 uncultured bacterium | reverse complement strand
AACCACGCCTCGAGGCCCGGCAAGGCCGGCCGCTCGATCGGCACCCGCATCCACCGTTGCACTTCGCAGCCGAGCGGGATGTCGCCCATGGTGAAGCCCCGTCCGGCGATGTAGGGCTGCGTGGCGAGGATGCTCTCCGGGATCTTCAGGAGCTCGGCGCTGCGGCGGCAGCCTTCCTCGATCGCCTTGGCGTCGCGCTGCTCCGGCGGCGTGCGGATGAGGCCCCAGAACACGTTGCGCATGGCGGCCTGCAGCGTGAACGCCCAGTCCATCCAGCGCTCGGCGTCGGCGCGCACGCGCAGCCCGGTCGGCCACAGGGTCCCGGCGCCGTGCTTCGCGGCGAGGTAGCGCACGATCGAGTGCGACTCCCAGAGCACGAAGCCGTCGTCGTCGATGGTCGGCACGAGCGAGTTGGGATTCATCCTGCGGTACTCGGGGGTCTTGGTGACGCCGAAGTGCAGGCCGGCGTCGATGCGCTCGTACTCGAGCCCGAGCTCCTCCACTGCCCACATCGCCTTCTTCACGTTGACCGAATTCAGCCTGCCCCAGATCTTCAGCATCTAGTACCCCACGGCCTGGCCGTCGCGCCGGGGGTCGCTCGCGGCGTAGTAGCCGCCGTCGAGCTTCCAGATGAGCTGCGCGCAGCCGAACTGGTTGTAGTCGTCGGGCATCGAGACGATCCGGTGGCCGCGGCGGCGCAGCTCCTCCAGCGTCGCCGCCGGCAGCGCGGCCTCGACGCTAACGTCCATGCCCTGCACGACGCGAAAGCGCGGCCCGTCGCAGGCCGCCTGCGGGCTCTGGCCGTAGTCGGCGATGCGCACCATGACCTGCGCGTGCCCCTGCGGCTGCATGGTCCCGCCCATCACGCCGAAGCTCATCACCGGCTTGCCGCCCTTGGTGACGAAGCCGGGGATGATGGTCTGGTAGGGGCGCTTCTTCGGCCCGACCTGGTTCGGGTGGCCGGGGGTGAAGACGAAGGTGCCGCCGCGGTTCTGCAGCGAGATGCCGTCGACGACGACGCCCGAGCCGAAGCCCATGAAGTTCGACTGGATGAACGACACCATCATCCCCGAGGCGTCGGCGGCGGCGAGGTACACCGTGCCGCCGCTGGGCGGCGTGCCGTGCTTGAAGTCCTGCGCGCGCTTCAGGTCGATCAGCTTCGCTCGTTCCCGCAGATAGCCCTTGTCCAGGAGGTCCTTGGGCTTTACCTCGGTCATGTAGTCGAGATCGGCGACGAAGCGCCGCGCGTCGGCGAAGGCGAGCTTCTGCGCCTCGATCTGCAGGTGCAGGCTGTCGGCGCCGTCGACCGGATGCGAGCGCAGGTCGAAGCCCTCCAGCATGCCCAGCGCCATCAGCGCGACGATGCCCTGGCCGTTGGGCGGCAGCTCGTGCAGCGTGTAGCCGCGGTAGTCCATCTGCAGCGTCTTCACCCAGTCGGACTCGTGCGCCGCCATGTCGGATGCTCGCAGCGCGCCGTCGTGCTTCTTCGCCGCCGCCTCGAGCCGCTCGGCGAGATCGCCGCGGTAGAACGCCTTGCCCCTGGTGGCGGCGATCTTCTCGAGCGCGTCGGCGTGCTTGCGGAACCTGAAGCGCTGGCCCGGCTGCGGCGCCCGCCCATCGGGCAGAAAGGCCTGCGCGAACCCCGGGTGCTCCTGCAGCTCGGGCACCTGCTTCTGCCACTGGCCGGCGATGGTCGGCGAGACGAGGAAGCCTTCGCGGCCGTACGCGATCGCGGCCTCGAACAGCTTCTTGAACGGCAGCTTGCCGAACTTCGCGTGCAGCTCGGTCCACGCCGACACGCAGCCCGGCACGGTGACGCTGTGCCAGCCGCGCTGCGGCATCGAGGCGTGCGCGTGAAAAAATTCCTGCGTCCAAAGCGCCGGCGAGCGCCCCGAGGCGTTCAGGCCGTGCAGCCGCTTGCCGTCCCACACGATGGCATAGGCGTCCGAGCCGATGCCGTTGGACACCGGCTCCACCAGCGTCAGCGTGATCGCCGTGGCGAGGATCGCATCGACCGCGCTGCCGCCCGCGGCGAGCATCTGCAGCCCCGCCTGGGCGGCGAGGGGCTGCGAGGTGGAGACGACGTTCTGCGCGAGCAGCGGCTTGCGCGGCCAAGGGTAAGGATTCGTCCAGGCGAAGGGCGTCATCGCCGGTATTCTAGAAGATGGGTACACCTTCCCCTGGGGGGATTCACAGGCGTGCGCACGGCGTTTCGCCATTTCGGGCTGGTGCTGGCCTTCTCCTGCGCGGCGGCGGCTGCGCAGGACCGCCAGCTCGTGATCGCGCCGGTAAAGCCGGCGCCCGCAGGGGAGCGGCGCGTCGCGCTCGTCATCGGCAATGCTGCCTACAAGGTGTCGCCGCTGCGCAACCCGGTGAGGGACGCCCGCGCCGTCTCCAAGGCGCTCGCGGACACGGGCTTCAAGGTCACGGTGGTCGAGAACGGCTCCGAGACGACGATGCGCCGGGCGATCCGCGCCTTCGGCGACGAGCTGCTGGGCGGCGGCGTGGGCCTGTTCTATTACGCCGGGCACGGCATGCAGGTGCGCGGGCGGAATTACCTCATCCCGGTGAATGCCGACATCGAGCGCGAGGACGAGGTCGAGGACCAGGCGGTCGATGCGAGCCTGGTCCTGTCGAAGATGGACAGCGCGAAGAACGCGCTCAACCTGATGATCCTCGACGCCTGCCGCAACAACCCGTTCGCGCGCACCTTCCGTTCGTCGGCGCAGGGCCTCGCGCAGATGGACGCGCCCTCGGGCACGCTGGTCGCCTTCGCCACCGCGCCGGGCTCGGTCGCCTCCGACGGCGACGGCGACAACGGCCTGTACACCAAGCACCTGCTCGCCAACATCACGCGCCCGGGCTTGCCGATCGAGCAGCTGTTCAAGGAGGTGCGCATCGGCGTCGGTAGGGAGACCGGCGACCGGCAGGTGCCGTGGGAGAGCTCCTCGCTGCGCGGGAACTTCTTTTTCGTCGCGCCCGATCCCTCGCTCTCCGCCGAGGCGCAGAAGCAGCATCTGGAGAAGGCAGTGGCCGAGGCCGTGCGCCGCGAGCAGGAGAAGCTCGCCGCGCAGCAGCGCGAGATGCAGGCGATGATCCGCGAGATGCTGGCGAAGCAGCGCGCCGAGCTCGAGGAGGAGATGCGCCGGCGCGACGAGGCGCTCGGCCGCAAGCCCGCGCCGCCGCCCGTTCAGGCTGCGCCGCCCGCGCCGGCGGTCGATCGCGAGGTGGTGTTCTGGGAGTCGATCAAGAACAGCGCCAACCCCGATGACTTCAAGGCCTACCTGGCGCAGTATCCCAAAGGCGCCTTTGCCGCGCTCGCGCAGACGCGCCTCACGCCCGTAGCGGCGGCGCCGTCCCCCGCTCCCGCCCAGGCGCCCCTCGCCCCCGAAACGATGGCGCCTTCCCCGGCGCCCGCGCTTTCCGATCCGCTCGCCGACCCGAACGACGTGCTGCAGCAGCCGATGCAAGTTGCGTCCGTGGCCCCGACCGCAGTCGCGGCCGAAGCGCTCGACCCGCGCTATCCGAAGATCGGCGACAGCTGGAAGTACGTCTTCACCGATCTGTACACCCGGCAGAGCCGCGATATCGAGGTGGCGGTGATCGGCGTGTCGCAGGAAGGCATCCTCGACGAGGACAACGCCAGCATCTACGGCACGGGTGCCCGCGCGCACGGGCCGCAGGCCGAGCTGCTCATCCTGCAGAACATCTGGGTGTTCTCGCCCTACCTGCAAGTGTTCGACCTCGCCAGGGAGGGCGCGCGCTGGAACGACCTCGTCGCGCGCAACGACACGTTCTGCCTGCGCCAGCCGAACTGCAGGTACAGCGCGAAGGTGGTCGGCAACGAGCGGGTGAATACCCGGGCCGGCCGCTTCGATGCCGTCCGGGTAGACGTCGATTTCAGCGTGGCCTACGCCGGGTTCTATACGCAGCGGCGCGGCAGCTTCTGGTACGCGGGTTCGGCCAAGCGCCTGGTCAAGTCGACGGTGCGGACATTCTCGGGCAACCCGCGCGTACCCGACTACGACCTCGAGCTCGTGTCCTACAAGCTGAACTAGACGCCGCGGACCTGCTGCAGGTCGGTGAGCCCTTCCAGCACCTTGGCGATGCCGTCCTGCTTGAGCGTGCGCATGCCGCCGGCGACGGCGGCGGCGAGGATCTCGGATACCGGGGCGCGCGTCTGGACGAGGCGCTTGACCCTGGCATCGGCGACCATCAGCTCGTAGAGCCCCATGCGCCCCTTGTAGCCGGTCTTGTCGCACTCGGCGCAGCCCTTGGCGCGGTAGAGCACCGGGCGCTTCCCGGCGCGCCAGGCCTTGAAGAGGGTCGCCGGGTCCGCCCCGGTATCGCCGGCGTACTCGCGCTCGAGCTCCTCGAGCTCGCCCGCCGCAGGCTCGTACTTCTCCTTGCAGGCCGGGCAGAGCTTCCTCACCAGGCGCTGCGCCAGCACGCCGAGCAGGGCGTCGGCGAAGTTGAACGGGTCCATGCCGAGGTCCAGCAGCCGCACCACGCTCTCCGGGGCGCTGTTGGTGTGCAACGTCGACAGCACGATGTGGCCGGTCAGCGAAGCCTCGATGCCCATCTTGGTGGTCTCGGCGTCGCGCATCTCGCCCACCATGATCACGTCGGGGTCGGCGCGCATGAAGCTCCTCATCGCGGCGGCGAAGTTCCAGCCGATCTTGGCGTGCATCTGCACCTGGCGCAGGCCCGCCTGCACGATCTCGATCGGGTCCTCGGCGGTCCAGATCTTGAGCTCGGAGGTATTGAGGTAGGCGAGGATGGAATGCAGGGTGGTGGTCTTGCCCGAGCCGGTCGGCCCGCACACCAGGAACAGGCCGTGCGGCCGGTCCACCAGGCGCTTGATGCTGGCGAGCGTCGCGGGCTCGAAGCCGAGCTTGTCGAGCGGCACCGCGTTGGCGGTGGCGAGCACGCGCATCACGATGTCCTCCAGGCCGCGCGCGGTCGGGATGGTGGCCACGCGCAGGTCGACATCGAGCGG
>CBDDRQ010000291.1:0-6383 GCA_965233125.1 uncultured bacterium | reverse complement strand
AGGCGCGCCGAGAAATGCGTGTAGATGAGGTCGGTCCACTTGTAGATCGCCGCGAGCTGGTAGGCGGCGGCGAGGTCGACGCGCAGCTGCCATTCTTCCTGGCTGACGCGCTCGCGCACCGGGGTGGACTTGAACTTCAGGTTGGCGGACATTCGGTTCTCCTGGTCAGGCGGCCATCATAGCGCGGCTTTCGACTGCCTCGAGGGCGTCGAGCAGCAGCGCGGGATCGTTCTTGTCGCGCAGGACCGGGTCCGAGAGCATGCGCCTCCAGAGCCGCGCCCGCCGGTGCCCGTGGTAGTGGCCCAGCATGTGCCGCGTCACGTTGCGCAGGAGGAACTCGCCTTTCTTCGCGTATTCGTACATCGCGCGAACGACCTCCGCGCGCGTCTTTCCCGGATCGGCGAGCAGCCAGGGGTTATGGTACGCCGCGCGGCCGAGCATGACGCCATCCACGGTTTTCAACTGGAGATCGATTTCCTGCAGAGTGGTAATTCCCCCATTGATGACGATCTCCAGCTGCGGGAAATCGCCCTTGAGGCGGTACACGTAGTCGTAGCGCAGCGGCGGGATCTCCCTGTTCTCCTTCGGCGAAAGCCCCTTGAGCACGGCGTTGCGCGCATGCACGATGAAAGTGCGGCAACCAGCCTCGGCGACCGTGCCGACGAAATCGCGCAGGAACCCGTAGTCCTGCGTGCGATCGAGGCCGATCCGATGCTTTACCGTCACTGGTAGCTCGATGTGATTCCTGATCGTGGAAACGCAAAGCGCGACCAGCCGGGGCTCGGCCATCAGGCAGGCGCCGAAGGCGCCGCGCTGCACGCGCTCGCTCGGGCAGCCGATGTTCAGGTTGATCTCGTCGTAGCCGTACTGCTCGCCCAGCTTCGCGCAGTGCGCGAGCTCGTCAGGCTCGCTGCCGCCGAGCTGCAGCGCCACCGGATGCTCTTCCTCGCTGAAAGCGAGGTGCCGCGGGACATCGCCATGGATCAGCGCGCCGGTGGTGATCATCTCGGTGTACAGCCGCGCGCCCGCGTTGACCTGGCGCAGGAAGAACCGGCAGTGGCGGTCCGTCCAGTCCATCATGGGCGCTACGCAGAGACGATGCGTCACCTGCGCGCGAGCACGTAGGCGAGGTAGACGTCGAGGCTCACGGCGCCAGCATGTCGCGCCCGCGCCGGCGCGAGATGTCGATGACGCAGGCGAGCTCGACGTCCTCGGCATCCGCCCCCGCGGGCGCCACCGAGCGGCGCCGCGCGCACTCGGCATCGCGGTACTGCTTCCATTCGTCGTTCGCCTTGCGGTGGGCGGCGAGCGTTGCCTCGCCGCCGGCGTGCGCTTCCTGGAAGCGCTGCGCGTAGGCCTGGATGAGGTCGATCTCCACCACGCGCATCAGGAACTCGAGGCATTCGCGCGTCTTGCCGCGCAGGGCCGTGGACCGGGTGCACTGCGCGAGCGCCGACACGTCCCGCGCCGGCAGCCAGTTGAAGAACACCGGGCGCTTCTCGTCGGCGAGCAGGCAGATGAAGGAGAGCTCCGCCGCCGGCGACTCGGGCAGTACGACCGAGCCGTTGCCGGTGAGGATGGCGGACACGCGCTGGCTGCCGAGCTTGCGGCCGTAGCGCTCCATGAGCAGCGCGCGGTCGCGATCGATCACGACGTCCTGCGGGGTGCCGCCGTCGCGTTCCGCCTCTTTCTTGGCGTAGGCGCGGCAGGCCTCCACCGCGGGCCCGTCGTATTGCGCCGAGGCGGCGAAAGGCAGCAGCAGGAGGAAGAGGATGGACAGCGGTTTCATCGATATTGCCCCGTAGCAGAAGCGCGAGCGCGAATGAGTCCGAACAGGCTTTCGGTGAAGGGCGCGCGCACGCCGGCCTTGCGCGCGACCTCCAGCGTGCCGGCGAGCAGGCCGTCCACCTCGAGGGACTTGCCGGCCTCGAGATCCTGCAGCATCGAGGTCTTGAAGGGTCCGAGCACGCGCGCCATCTCGATGCGCGCCTCGGGGTCAATGCCGGCGTCGACGCCGACCGCGCGGCCGATCTCGAGCACCTCGCGCATGATTTGCACCATGTAGCGCTTGATCTCGCCGTCCTCGATGAGGCGGTCGGCGGTGGTCACGGTGAGCGCCGAGACCGGGTTGAAGCTGACGTTGCCGAGCAGCTTCACCCAGAAATCCTTCTCGATGAAGTCGCTCACGTGCACCTCGAAGCCCGCGCCCGAGAGCGCCTCGGCGATGCGCTTCGTGCGCACGCCGTTCCGGCCGCCGGGCTCGCCCAGGATGAGCTTGCTGCCCATGTTGTGGCTGATGAGCCCCGGCTCGGGCGTCGAGGCGGCGAGGTGGATCACGCAGCCGACGATGCGCTCGGTGGGCATCGCGCGCGCCAGCCGGCCGCCCGGGTCGAGCGACTCCAGCCGCTCGCCGCCGTCGTGGAAGCCCAGCCGGTCGAAGAACCACCACGGCACGCCGTTCATGGCGGTGACGATCGAGGTGTCCTTGCCCAGGAGCGGGCCGATGCCTTGCGCCACCTCCGCAAGGCTCTGCCCCTTGACGACGACCAGCACGTAGTCCTGTAACCCGAGCTTCGCCGGATCGCTCTCGGCGCGCAGCCTGAAGCTCTCGACGCCGTCGCGGCCCTTCACGCGCAGGCCGCCGGCGCGGATCGCCTCGAGGTGGCGGCCGCGCGCGACGACGGAAACCTCGTGGCCGGAACGAACCAGCCACGCCGCCATCAAACCACCGACGGCGCCTGCGCCGTAGATACAGATCTTCATGGTGTTATTCTAAGTAAAAGCCGGAGGCCGCCATGTTTGCGTTCATGAAGAAGTTGAAGACCCTCCTTCCCGTCGAGAACACCATCCCCGGGCGCGATGCGAGCATTCGCGTGCCCGAGCAGCACTTCGTCAACGGCCACCGGCTCGCGCCGCCGTTCCCCGAGGGCCTGCAGCAGGCGGTGTTCGGCATGGGCTGCTTCTGGGGCGCCGAGCGCCTCTTCTGGCAGCTGCCGGGCGTCTACAGCACCGCGGTCGGCTATGCCGGCGGCGAGACGAAGAACCCGACCTACGAGGAAGTCTGCAGCGGCTTCACCAACCACGCCGAGGTGGTGCTCGCCGTCTTCGACCCGAAGGTCATCACCTACGAGGAGCTCCTGAAGGTGTTCTGGGAAGGCCACGACCCGACGCAGGGCATGCGCCAGGGCAACGACGCCGGCACGCAATACCGCTCCGCCATTTACACGCATGGCGAGGAACAAACCCGGCTCGCAGCGCAGTCGAAAGCCGCGTTCGAAAAAGCGCTGAAGGCCAAGGGCTTCGGCGCCATCACCACGGAGATCCGCGCCGCGCCGACCTTCTATTACGCCGAGGACTACCACCAGCAATACCTCGGCAAGAACCCGAACGGCTACTGCGGCCTCGGCGGCACCGGCGTTTCCTGCCCGGCGGGTCTCGCAGTTGAGACTCGATAAGTGGCTATGGGCGGCGCGCTTCTATAAGACGCGGAGCCTCGCGCAGCAGGCGATCGCGGCGGGGCAGGTCCGGCTCGGCGGCGAGCGCGTGAAGCCGGCGCATGATGTCAAAGTCCACGAAGAGGTTGCAGTACGCGTCGGTGAAGTGGAATGGCAAGTTCATGTAAAGGGCCTGTCCGAGCGGCGCGGTCCTGCCGCGGAAGCGCAGAAGCTCTACGAGGAGACCGCGGCGAGCCGCGCCGAGCGCGAGCGGCGCATGGACTTGCGCCGCTGGGGCGCCGAGCCGGCGGCGGCGCTCAAGGGCCGGCCGACCAAGCGCGACCGGCGGATGCTCGACAAGCTCGGCTAGGGATCGTGTAGCCTAACGAGAATGAGGAGGATCCTGGTCGCGGGGATGGTGCTGCTCGTCCCCGGATGGGCGCTGGCGCAGGAGGACGCGGTGGTGGTGACCGCGACCCGGGTGCCGCAGCCCAGCCTCGGGATTCCCGCCTCGGTCGAGCGCATCTACGCCGACGAGATCCGCGCCGGCCGGCCGCAGGTGAACCTTTCCGAGAGCCTCGGGCGCGTGCCGGGGATCGTGGTGCAGAACCGGCAGAACTATGCGCAGGACCTGCAGATTTCCTCGCGCGGCTTCGGCGCGCGCGCGACCTTCGGCGTGCGCGGTATCCGCCTGATCGCCGACGGCATCCCGGCCACCATGCCCGACGGGCAGGGCCAGGCGTCGACCTTCTCGCTCGGCTCGGCCGAGCGCATCGAGGTGCTGCGCGGGCCGTTCTCGGCGCTCTACGGCAACGCCGCCGGCGGAGTGATCGCGATCGACACCGAGGATCCGCCGCCGACGCCCCGGATCGAGCCGGCGCTCTTCCTGGGCAGCTACGACACCTGGAAGGCGGCGCTCAAGTTCGGCGGCTTCAATACGGTGGGCGAGGTCTCGCGCTTCGACACCGACGGCTATCGCGACCACAGCGCGGCGCGCCGCGATCAGCTCAACGCGAAAATGAAGTTCTCCCTCCGGGAAGGAAGCGATCTGACTTTGATTGCAAATTCCCTGCGCCAGCCCGATTCGCTGGACCCGGGCGGCCTCACGCGCGCCCAGTTCGACGCCGACCCGACGCAGGCGAGCCCGACCGCCGTGCCGTTCAACACGCGCAAGACGGTCAACCAGGACCAGGCCGGCCTGCGGCTGCAGCAGCGCCTCGGCGGCTCGACCTCGCTCGAAGCCACCGCCTACGTCGGCCAGCGCGAGGTGCGCCAGTTCCTCGGCTTCGCGGGCGACTTCGGGCTTTCCTCCGGCGGCGTCGTGGACCTCGACCGGGAGTATGGCGGGGCGGCGATCCGCCTTTTCACGGGAACCGACCCCTTGCGGTTCTCGGCCGGCCTGGAGTACGAGCGCATGGACGAGCGCCGGCGCGGCTTCGTCAACAACGGCGGCGTCGCCGGCGCGCTGCGGCGCGACGAGGACGACGTCGTCTCGAGCACCGACCTCTTCGCGCAGGGGGAATGGGCGTTCGCCGAGCGCTGGAGCGCGCACGGCGGGCTGCGCGCGAGCCGGGTCGAGTTCCGGGCCACGGACTACTTCATCGGCGGGGCCAACCCCGACGACAGCGGGTCGCGGAGCTACTCGGCGACGACGCCGGTCGCAGGATTGCTTTTCAGGCTTTCCGGAAACATCAGCCTCTACGGCAACGCGGGACGCGGCTTCGAGACCCCGACCTTCGCCGAGCTCGCGCACCAGAACGCCGGCAGCGGCCTCAATTTCGCGCTCGAGCCGGCGGAGAGCCGGCATGCGGAGCTCGGCGCGAAGGCGGTCTTTCCCAGGCGGGCGAGGGTGAACGCGGCGCTGTTCGACATCGAGGTCGAGGACGAGATCGTGGTGGACGTCAATGCCGGCGGCCGCACCACCTTCAAGAACGCCGGCCGCACCGAGCGCCGCGGCATCGAGCTGGCGGCGGAAACCCTGCTCCCCGGCCCGTGGGGGGCGCAGCTCGCCTATACGCGCCTGGACGCCGCTTTCAAGGAGTCCTTCACCAGCGGTGCGGGCACGATCCCGGCGGGAAACCTGATTCCCGGCGTGCCGCGGAGTCAGCTCCATGCAAGCTTGCGCTACCGGCAGGCGTCGCACTACGTCCAGCTCGAGGCGACGCGACGTTCGCGGGTGGCCGTCAACGACGCGAACGACGAGTTCGCCGGCGCCTACACCGTTACGAGCCTGGCGGCGGGGCTGGTGCAGCAGGGCGGCCGCTGGCAGCTCACCGAGTTCGTACGGATCGATAACCTCGCCGACAAGGACTATGCCGGCTCCGTGATCGTCAACGAGGGCAACCGGCGTTTCTACGAGCCTGCGCCGGGGCGAAATTACCTGCTGGGCGTGCAGGCGAGCCTGCAATTCTGAACTATGATTTCGGCTCCATAGGAGGAGAGACCATGAGATCCGCAATCGCACTCGCAGTGGTCGCCGCATTTGCATCCACGACCGCGCTCGCGCAGGCCTGGAAGCAGGGCATGCCCGACAAGATGAAGGACTCGAAGCTCGCGCCGCACGCCGGGAAGATGACCGAGACCCCCGCGGGCGAGATCCCGATCAGCAAGCTGAAGCTGCCCAAGGGGTTCAAGGCCGAGGTGTGGGCGGCCGGCCTGCCCGGCGGGCGCGCCATGGCGCTCTCCGACGACGGCAAGAAGGTCTACGTCGGAACGCGCGGCATCGGCCGCGTCTACGAGGTGACCGACGAGGGCGACAAGCGCAGCGTGCGGGTGGTGGTCGACAAGCTGACCCAGCCCGCGGGCGTGGCGGTCAACAAGGGCGCGCTCTACGTGTTCGCCATCGACAAGGTGCTGCGCTTCGACGGCATCGCCGGCAACCCGAACGCGCAGCCCGAGGACATGACGGCGAAATTCAACCTGCCGCCGGAGCAGCACCACAACTGGAAG
>CBDDRQ010000290.1:0-2604 GCA_965233125.1 uncultured bacterium | reverse complement strand
CTACGGGGCAGTCATGCCGCTGCTGCCTGAGCTGCTCACGCCGCTGCTGCCCGGCGCCGGTCCAGTGGCCCTGTCCTGGCATTCCGGCGCATTCGCCGGCATCTACATGCTGTCGGTGGTGGTGTTCTCGCCGGCCTGGGGGACGGCTTCCGACCGCTATGGCACGAAGCCGATCCTGCTGCTCGGGCTCGCGGGAAGCGCGCTGGCGGTATTCGCGCTCGCGTTCGCCGGAGGCCTGGGGAGCGCCTACCTCGGGCGTGCCGTGCAGGGCGCATTCGCCTCCGCTCTGCTGCCGGTGGCCACCTCGGCGCTGGCGACGATCCCGGATACCGCGGAGCGCGCGCGCAAGGTCGCAGGCCTCGGCGCAGCGTCGCTGCTCGGGTTCTTCGCCGCGCCTGCGCTGACCGCTGGCCTGGTCTCAGGCGCGCTTGCTGATCCGGTCGCCGCAGTCCTGTACGCGAGCGCCGCGGTGGCGCTCGGCGCGTTCCTGGTGATGGCCTCGCTGTTTCCAGGCACGCCAGTCAGGCGCGTACCCGCCCTGGACGGAATGCGCGCGCTGCCGGCGCGGTTTCTCGGGCTCAACCTGCTCGCCTACCTGGGCCTGGGCGCCTTCGAGGTGGCGCTGCCGCTCGCGGCACGCGGGCCGCTCGCCATCGATTCTGCGCGCGTGTCGCTGCTTTTCGTCGAATGCAGCCTGATGATGCTGGTCGTGCAGGGCGCGCTGATGTGGGCGGCGCCGTATCGCGCGCACTTTCCCAAGGTGCTGATCGCAAGCATTGCCGCGTATGGCGCCGGGCTGCTGTGGCTGGGGAGCACGGGTTCCTTCGGCGCCGCCCTGCCGGCGATCGGGCTGACCGCCGCCGGCTCGGGGCTCGCCCTGCCGCTGATCGGCTTTCTCGCGACCCTCGAGATCGAGGCGCGGCCGGGCGCAGCGCTGGGCCGGCTCACCGCCGCCGGCGGGCTCGGGCAGGCAGTGGGCTCGCTATCCGGCGGCGCGCTCTACGGCTACGCCGGGATGGGCATCTTCACCACCACGGCCTTTGCCGTGGCGCTCGGCGCGTGGCTCGCTTCGCCTTCGTGCGCGCCGCGCCGGTTCGGCGGCCGCGGCCGCTGCTGAATGAATCTCTCTACATTGAAGGAGTCGAGCCATGGAATGGCTGTCTGAGAACTGGGTTTTTCTGCTGATCGTCGTGGGTATGGTGGCCATGCATCTCTTCGGCCATGGCGGGCATGGCGGCCACGGCGGTGGGCGTCGCGACGACGAAAGCAAAGGCGCCGAGCACCGGCATTGACGCCTCGACATGTGAAAAGGAGACGCTGACATGAGCCTCAAGATCGTGACCTGGGCGCTCGCTTTGAGCGGCGCGCTGCTCTACCTCCTGTGCATTGCCTACGGGTTGACCAACCCTGCGAGCGGGCACATGCGCGAGTTCCTGACGATCGCGCTGCCGGGCTTCGAGTGGCTGACAGTGAAGGGCTTCGTCATCGGCCTTGTCAAGAGCTTCCTCTACGGGGCGCTGATCGGCGTGGTTTACGTGCCGATCTACAACGCGCTCCAGCGCCGCTTCGGGACCTGAAGATGAAAAGCGAGATGAAGACCGCCACGCTCGAGGTCAAGGGGTTGTTTGAGGGGCTGGACCACCTCGGCGTCGAAAAGCGCGTCGGCGCGCTGCCTGGCGTATACCACGCGCACGCCAATCCGGCCTCGGCGAGCGTCACGGTGCATTACGATGCGGCGGCCACGAGCGAGGCGGCGTTGCGCGAGGCGGTGCGCGAGTGCGGCTACCACTGCCGCGGCGAGATGCAGCCGGACCATCAGTGCAGGTTCGCCGAGCCCGATCCGCGTGCGGCCCATGCAAAGCACGCGGCGCAGCCGGGCGCGAAGGACGAGATGGCCCACGACATGGGCCACGGCGCCGGGATGGACATGGCCGGCATGGTGCGCGACATGCGCAACCGCTTCTTCGTGTGTCTTGCGTTCAGCATTCCGTTGTTTCTCTGGATGCCGATGGGTCTGCCCATCCCGACGCCGCCGGTCCCATTCGGGCTGAGGCTCGACCAGTGGCTCTTCGTGCTCGCGAGCGGGGCAGTGCTATGGCCTTCATGGCCGTTCTTCGTCGCCGCCTGGCGGGCTTTGAAGAACGGCATCCTGAACATGGCCGTGCTCGTAGTCCTGTCGGTCGGAACGGGGTACATCTTCAGCGTCGCATCCACCTTCTTCTTCGGCGGCGAGGTGCAGTTCTACGAGGCCGTCTCGGTGCTGCTCGTATTCATCCTGCTCGGCCACTGGCTGGAGATGCGGGCGCGGGCCGGCGCGAACGACGCCATCCGCGCGCTTCTCAAGCTGGCGCCGCCGATGGCGCGCGTGGTGCGCGACGGGAAGGAAGTGGAGATTCCAACCGCCGAGCTGGTCGCGGGAGACATCGTGATCGTGCGCCCGGGGGACAGGATTCCTGTGGACGGGGTCATCACCGAGGGGGAATCGCAGGTGGACGAGTCGATGCTCACCGGCGAGTCGATGCCGGTGAAGAAGATCGTGGGCTCGAGCATCGCGGGCGCGACCATCAACAAGAGCGGCGCCTTCCGCTTCCGCGCCACCAAGGT
>CBDDRQ010000289.1:0-10130 GCA_965233125.1 uncultured bacterium | reverse complement strand
GTGAAGATCGCCGACTTCGGCGCCGCGTTCCTGAAGAAGAGCCAGGTGGTGCAGACCCAGCAGATGGGCTCGCCCTACTACATGTCGCCCGAGCAGATCCAGGGCGGCGCGCTCACCTTCCACAGCGACATGTATTCGCTGGGCGTGGTGCTCTACGAGCTGCTCACCGGCAAGCGGCCCTTCATCGCCGAGAACCTGCAGGCGCTGCTCGACAAGATCGTCAAGCTCGAGCCGCTGCCGCCTTCGGAGGCGCGCGCCGGGCTGCCGAAGGCGCTCGACGCGGTGGTGCTGCGCGCGCTGAAGAAGGCGCCCGCGCAGCGCTACCCGAGCTGGACGGAGTTCGCCCTCGAGCTCTCCAAGGTGGGCGGCCTGACGCTGCCCGAGGGCGCCATCCCCGACAGCGAGCGCTACGTGGCGCTGAAGAGCGTGCCGATGCTCGCCTCGCTCGCCGACTCCGAGCTCTGGGAGCTCTCGCGCGCCGGCAAGTGGTCGCGCGTGCCCAAGGGCAGGACCATCGTCAAGGAGAACGCGCGCGGCTCGAGCTTCTTCTTCCTCGCCAAGGGCGAGGGCAAGGTGACGCGGCAGGGGCGCCTGCTCAACATGGTGAACGCCGGCGAGTGCTTCGGGGAGATGGCGTGGATCACCGGCGGGGAGCAGCCGCGCCACGCCACGGTGGAGTCATCGACAGAGATGCTGCTCGCCGAGTTCGAGCCCGCGGCGCTCGACCGGATGACGCTCGGCGCGCAGCTGCAGCTGACGCGTGCCCTGGTGCGGAACGTGTCCGACCGCCTCGCCCTCGCCAATACCAGAATCGCGCGCTAGCGCTTCCGGTAGAAAGGACTACCGCTTGCGGTAGACGGGACGGCGCTGCGGCGTCGCCGCCGGACGCTCGTCCTTGTGCCGGTGCGTGATGCGCGCCTTGGTGAGGTCGTACGGGGAGATCTCGAGGCTGACGCGGTCGCCCGCGAGGATGCGGATGCGGAACTTGCGCATCTTGCCCGAGGCGTAGGCGAGCACGCCCGCGCCGTTGTCGAGGGTCACGCGGAACTGCGTGTTCGGCAGGAGCTCCTGCACCATGCCGTCCATCTGAAGCACTTCTTCCTTGGCCATTCGAGATTATAGCGTCCGTGGGGCCCCGCGCCGGCGCCTTTCTACAGCCGCCGGCCGAGCACCGGGTCCATGTCGCCGCCGCTTTTCAGGCACGTGGCGAAGAGATCCTCCGCGAACTGCTGGCTCGAGGGGCCGCGGTGGCTGTAGGCCGCGGCGAGGATGTCCTGCATCAGCGCCTGGCCGCGGTCGGAGCCGGCGACGTCGTAAATGCGCGCCATGATGGCGCCCGCCTTGGGCCGCTGCACCTGCTCGCGCGCGAGCGAGTGCGCGACCACCGCCATGTCGGCGGCGATGCCGCACTCGAGCGCGCTCTCCGCGCGCGGCGCGGCCGACGCCGCCGCCGAGAGGATCAATCCCGCCAGCACGACGCCCGCGATCGATTTCATGATGTTCTCCGGTGTGGAAAGGAAAAAGGGCACCCGGTTGCCCGGGCGCCCTCCCGTTGCTCCTGCTCCAGCTTACTTGCGGGTCTCGCCCGTCGAGCCCTGCGGCCGCGAAGCCGCGGAGCCGGCGTCGCGCGCCGGGTCGCTCGTGCCGGTCGTGCCCGTGGTGCCGGTCGCGCCGGTCGCCGCCGAGCCTTGGCCTTCCTGCCACTCGCTGCGCGAGATGCGCCCGTCGCTGTCTTTGTCGAGCTCGCTGAAGCGCGAGCCCATGCTCGCGTCCTTCTCCACCTCGGTGCGCGACAGGTAGCCGTCGTTGTCCGCGTCGAGCTGCTGCATGTCGGTCGGGGGCAGGCCCGCGCCGGTGCCGGGCTGGCCGCTGCCCGTGCCGGGCTGGCCGCCGCTCATGGTGCCCGCGCCCGAGCCGCCTTGCGCAGCCGCGCCGCCCGCCGCGCCGCCGGTCGTGCCGGGGCCGCTCGAGGCGCCGCCGGGGGTGCCGGGAGCGCCGCCCGACTGCGCCACGATCATCCTGTCGCCATCGGCCGACGCTTGCGCCGCGAAGGGCACCGCGAACGCACCGGCGATCGCAACGGCAATGAGAGTCTTCGTTTTCATGTGCAATCTCCTTGAAAGGTCTAAGAAAGCTACTCTGGCCTCGCCAGTGCAAAACCAGGTCGCAAGCGCCGTGCCGGGAGGGCGGCGGCTCGGTTAGCATTGCCGCCCGTGGATCTCGAGCTCGCAGGGCGCACCGCGCTCGTCACCGGCGCCAGCATCGGCATCGGCCGCGGTATCGCGGCCGCGCTCGCGCGCGAGGGCGTGAAGCTCGCCGTCGTCGCGAGAAGAAGGAACCTGCTGGAGGAGCTCCGGGACGAGGCCGGCAAAGGGCTGGTCCTGATCGAGGCCGACTTCCTGCAGGAGGGCGCGCCCGAGCGCATCGCGAAGGCCGCCATGGACGCTCTGGGCTCGGTCGACATCCTCGTCAACAACGCCGGCGGCAGCCGCCGCTTCACGCTCGAGACGCCGGAAGCGCAGTGGGAGGAGGCGATGACGCTCAACTTCACGCGCCACCGCCAGCTCACCCACCAGCTGCTCGCGCAGATGATGGCGCGCAAGTGGGGCCGCATCGTCAACATCACCGGCAAGTCCGAGCCCGAGGGCATCAACGGCGCCTTCTCCGCGAAGGCGGCGATGCACGCCTGGGCGAAGGGCCTGTCGCGCGAGGTCGGCCGCCACGGCATCACCGTCAACTCGATCCCGCCCGGGCGCATCGACAGCGAGCAGATCCGGCGCAACTACAGCCCCGAGCGGCGCGCGAAGGAAGAACGCGAGGAAATTCCGCTCGGCGAGTACGGCAAGCCCGAGGACATCGCGAACCTGGTTTGCTTCCTCGCCTCGCCGCGCGCGCGCTACATCACCGGCACCGTCATCCCGGTCGACGGCGGCATGCGCCGCTACCAGTTCTAGGGTCCATGGTCGACGTCATCGTGGTGGGCGGAGGCAACGCGGCGCTGTGCGCCGCCCTGTCCGCTTCCGAGGTCGTGAAGAAGATCCTTGTCCTCGAGCGCGCCCCGGAAGCGGAGTCCGGCGGCAACTCGCGCTTCACCGCCGGACTGATGCGCGTCGCCTACCGCGGCGTGGACGACCTGAAGCGTGCGATCCCGGATCTGACGCCCGAAGAGATCGCGCGCACCGACTTCGGTTCTTATACCGAGGAGCAGTTCCTCGACGACATGGCGCGCGTCACCGAATACCGGTGCGATCCGGACCTCACAGAGATTCTGGTGAAGCGCAGCCTCGAGGCAGTGGAATGGATGCGCTCCAAGGGCGTGCGCTTCACCGCCGCCTGGGGCCGGCAGGCCTTCAACGTCGGCGGCCGGTTCAAGTTCTGGGGCGGGCTCACCGTCGAGGCGGTGGGCGGCGGGCCGGGGCTGGTCGACTCGCTCACCGCAGCGGCGAAGAAGAACGGCATCGAGATCCGGTATGGCGCGCGGGCGATGTCACTGATCGCTGACGATTCAGGGATTCAGGGGGTAAGAATCAAGCACCAGGGCAAGACCGAGGACATCAAAGCCCGGTCCGTGGTGCTCGCCGCGGGCGGCTTCCAGGCCAACACCGAGTGGCGCACGCGCTATCTCGGCCCGGGCTGGGAGCTCGCCAAGGTGCGCGGCACGCGCTTCAACACCGGCGACGCCATCCGCATGGCGCTCGAGGCGGGCGCGGCGGCGCACGGCAACTGGTCGGGCTGCCACGCCGTGGCGTGGGAGAGGAATGCGCCGGAGTTCGGCGACCTCGCGGTCGGCGACCAGTTCCAGAAGCATTCCTACCCTTGGGGCATCTACATCAACGCCGAGGGCAGGCGCTTCGTCGACGAGGGCGCGGACTTCCGCAACTACACCTACGCGAAGTACGGGCGCGTGGTGCTCTCGCAGCCCGGCCAGTTCGCCTGGCAGGTCTTCGACGGCAAGGTGAAGGCGCAGCTGCGCGACGAGTACCGGATCCGGCAGGTGACCAAGCGAGTGGGCAATACGCTCGAGGAGCTCGTCGCCCAGCTCGAGGATACGAATCAACTGGTGGCGCTCAGAGAGATCCAGGCGTACAACGCCGCGGTGCGCACCGACATCCCGTTCAATCCCAACGTCAAGGACGGCAGGATGACGGAGGGATTGAAGATCAACAAGAGCAACTGGGCGAATACCCTCGACACGCCGCCCTTCGAGGCCTATGCGGTCACCTGCGGCATCACCTTCACGTTCGGCGGGCTGAAGATCACCCCGCGCGCCGAGGTGCTCGACTCCGACGGCGAGCCGATCCGCGGCCTCTACGCCGCCGGCGAGCTCGTCGGCGGGATTTTCTGGTTCAACTACCCCGGCGGCAGCGGCCTCACCAACGGCTCGGTGTTCGGCCGCATCGCCGGAGCGAGCGCCGCGGGAGCCGCTAGGGGTTGATCTGCCCGCGCACTTCGCCGCCCTTGTTGGCGGCGGTGTGCACGTTGACGTACAGGTTGCCCGCCTTCCACGCCTGCATCTGCGCCGGCGTGAGCTTGCGGCCCTCGGGCACGCTGTAGGTGTCGCCGTTCTTGGTGAGCGGCACGATCACCGGGCCGTTCTGGCCCTTGGCGCCCTGGTGGATGTGCGCCATGGTGCCCTGCACGTCCTTGGTCGTGACGCTGCCCTTCACCGTGCCGTCCTCGGCGAGGCGGAAGCTGCCGCTGCCCGATCCGGCAGCCTTGACCGGGGGCACTTCCTCCGCCCCGGAGAGCTTCACGCTCACCGCGCTACTGCCGGGCATCCAGGCGGGCATGGTGTCCTTGTAGGTCGCGCAGGCCCCGAGGGCGAGCACGGCGAATGCGGTGACGGCTAGCTTGAGTAGATTTTTCATCGGGACATCCTCCTTGAAAGGGCAAAACAGCGGGACGGCTAGAATATTCCGGCCATGCCGAAGATCACCGCCTCGCCCGCGCTTTCGCGCCTGCGGATTCTAGACCTCTCCCGCGTGCGCGCGGGCCCGACCTGCGTGCGCCAGTTCGCCGACTTCGGCGCCGACGTGATCAAGATCGAGTCCCCGCCCGGGGTCGACCCGAACGAGGGCATGGGCGGGCCGCGCCACGGCCCCGACGTGCAGAACCTGCACCGCAACAAGCGCTCGCTGACGCTCAACCTGAAGCAGCCGCAGGCGCGCGAGGTGCTCGAGCGGCTGGTGAAGAGCGCCGACGTGCTGGTCGAGAACTACCGCCCGGACGTGAAGTACCGGCTCGGCATCGACTACGAGTCGCTGGCGAAGATCAATCCCAGGATCATCCTGGCGAGCATCTCCGGCTTCGGCCAGGACGGCCCTTACCGCGACCGGCCGGGCTTCGACCAGATCGCCCAGGGCATGAGCGGCCTGATGTCGGTGACCGGGGCGCCGGGCGAGGGGCCGATGCGCACCGGCGCCGCGATCTGCGACCTCGCCGCGGGCCTGTTCGCCGCGCTCGGCGTGATGACGGCGCTCCTCGAGCGCGAGCAGTCGGGCCGCGGCCAGTGGGTGCAGAGCTCGCTGCTGCAGGCGGGAATCGCGCTGCTCGATTTCCAGGCGGCGCGATACTTGATGAAAAGCGAAGTGCCCCCGCAAGTCGGCAACGATCATCCGACCAGCATGCCGACCTCCGCCTACCGCACCGCCGACGGCTACATGAACGTCGCCGCCTCGGGCGAGGGCCAGTGGCAGGCGCTGTGCAAGGCGATCGGCCGCGAGGACATGCTCGCCGACGCGCGCTTCAAGGGCGGCGAGAACCGCGCGAAGAACCGCAAGGCGCTGAACGCCGCGATCAATGAGTCGCTTTCCAGGAAAAATTCCAGGGACTGGATAGAAACCCTGAACGCCGCCGGCGTGCCCTGCGGGCCGATCAATACCGTCGACCAGGTGTTCGCCGACCCGCAGGTGCAGCACCTGGGCGCGGCCACCGAAGTCACGCACGCCAAGCTCGGCCGCTACAAGCTGCTCGCCCAGCCGGCGCGGCTCTCGCGCACGCCCGCCGCGGTGGTGGCGGCGACGCCCGATCCGGGCGAGCACACCGACGAGATCCTGCGCGAGCTCGGCTACGGCGACGCCGAAATCCTGCGCTTTCGGCAGGAGAAGGTCGTTTGACCAGCCCGAATTCTTAGTTAATGCGGACCACCAGCTTGCCGGTCTGCGCGTCCGCCTCCATGCGCGCCTTCGCTGCCGGCAGGTCCTTGAAGTCGTAGACCTTGTCGATGAGGGGCTTCAGCTTGCCGCTCTCGAAAAGCGGCAGGAAGTCGCGGATGAAGCCCTGCACGGTGATCGCGCGCTGGGGGCCGTTCCTCAGCTTGTTCGAGACGCCGAAGAGCTTCAGGCGCTTCGAGTGCAGCGCGTCGATGTCGATCTCCGCCTTCATCGTGCCGTCGAGGTAGCCGACGGTGGCGAGGCGCCCCTGGAAGCCGAGCGAGCGGATGCACTCGGCGAACACGGTGCCGCCGACGTTGTTGACGACGAGGTCGGCACCCTTGCCGCCGGTCGCCTGCATGACGGCGTCGTGGAAGTCGGCTTTTCTCGTTTGGATGCCGACGTCGAGCCCGATGCTTTTTAAGCGGCTCAATTTGTCGGAAGAGCCTGACGTGCCGATCACCTTCGCGCCCAGGGCCTTCGCCGCCTGGAGGGCCGCCACGCCCACGCCCGAGGACACGCCGGTGACGAGCAGCCATTCGCCCGCCTTGAGGTTGCCCTGCTCGAGGAGCATGTCGTGCACCACCATGAAGGTGATGGGCACTGCGGCCGCCTCTTCCCAGGAGAGGTTCCCGGGCACCGGGATGAGGTCGTACTGGTCCATGAGCGCGTACTCGGCGAAGGCGCCGGGGAGCCGGCCCATGACGCGCTCGCCGGTGCCCTCGACCTCGCCCGCGCCGTCGGTGCCGGCGGGCTTCGCCGCGCCGGGCCTGGTGAGACCGTGGCCGGCGAGGAATTCGCCGCGGTTGAGGCTGGCCGCGCGCACGCGCACGAGGACCTGGCCGGCCTTGGGCTCTGGCCTGGGCACATCGCGCAGCTCGAGTGTGGTGGCGTTGCTACCGGACTGGATGAAATAGGCTTTCATGGCCGGCATTGTGCCAAATGCCCTATGTTTCATGTAATTGACCGCCGCTATAGTGAAAGCCCCGACAACGAACAAGACGGAGCCAACCATGATGCGATTCCTGAGCGTGCTGGTCCTTGCCCTCGCCGTCGCGCTACCCGCCAGCGCGGGAATGATCGCGACCCCGGCGCAGGACGAGCGCAGCCGCGTCAAAGCAATGCTCGAGCGCCCGGAGCTGCAGGCCGAGATGGAGAAGATGGGGATCGTGCCGGCCGAGGCGGCGGCGCGGGTGGACGCGATGAACGACGCCGAGGTGCTTCAGCTCGCCGGCCGGCTCGACAAGGCCGCGGCGGGCGGGCAGGTGGGCGACAGGACGCTGCTGCTCATCCTGCTCATCATCCTGCTGATCATTATTATCTAAGCAGCGAGCTCTGCCTTAGCGGCGGCTTCAAGCCGCGAGTTCTATGGGCTCCGACCGCTCGTTGACGGTCGCGAGCCGCACCGGGCGGCGCCACACGCGCCGCACGTACTCCAGAACCTTGCGCGCGCGCGCGGCGTCGAGGCCGCGCCCGTCGCTCGCCGCGTCGTGCGCGAGCACGAGCGAGCCGTCGTGCCGGGTCTCGACCGCGGCGACGCGCGGCGCGCCGAAGTTGAACTTGGGCGCGAGGATCGCCTCGCGCACCGCGTCGAGGTCGCGGCTCGCGACGCGGATCTCGTCGTCGGGGCGCGTCTCGTAGGCAAACAGGCCCGTGCTCTCGGCGAGCTCGCGGTCGAGCCAGTTGCGGATGAAGCCGAAGTCGTCCTCGTCGCGGCGCACTTCCATGGCGCGCTCCAGGCCGTGGCGCTCCACGATGTGCTCCCAGATGACGAAGCCCAGGTGGTAGGGGTTGATGCCCAGCGCCGTCTCCTCGCCGCTCGCGAAGGGGCGCACCACGTCGGAGTGCGCCTTGATCGCCGCGAGGTAGGTCTGCTGCGGCAGGAAGTCCGCCTCGCGCAGGAGCCGCGCGTGCCAGTAGGAGGCCCAGCCCTCGTTCATGATCTGGCAGGCGAACACCGGATAGAAGTACAGCGACTCCGCGCGCACCGCCAGGAAGATGTCGCGCTCCCACTGCTCGAGCTCGGGCGCGTAGTTGGCGATGAACCAGAGCAGATCGTATTCCGGGTGCGGCGGCACGGCAGCCCGGATCGGTCCGAGCGGCGGCACGGCGGGCTCCTCCGAGCCGGGGAGCTGCGCGAAGCGTTTTCCGAAGGGGGTTTCCTTCCTGGGGGACTTCTCTTTGACATACTCCGGATAAGGCGAACGGTGCAGCTCGCCGGTCGCATCGATATGCGACTCGAGCGCGAGCGCGGCGTCGAGCACCAGCTCGACGCGCTCCACGCCCACCGCCTCGATGGCGAGCTGGATGCGGTGCGCGTGCGCGGCGGCCTTCTCGACGATGTTGCCCCCGGCCATGTGGTGGAAGCGCGAGAAGAGCTGGTTGTTCTTGGCGAAGTCGGCGTGGCCCAGGACGTGCGCAGTGACGAGCGAGTTCTCGGCGAGGGAGTTGCCGTCCATGAGGAAGGCGCGGCAGGGGTCGCCGGGGAACATCACCTCGAAGATCTTCGAGTGCCCCATGCTCTGGCGCACCAGCTGGTGGATGTAGCGCACGCCGAAGGACCAGTGCGGCATGCGGATCGGCAGGCCGTAGACCGCGATCTCGGTCATCAGGCTCGCCGGCGCGATCTCGAAGTCGACCGGGTAGTAGTCCAGGCCCAGGCGCCGCGCCAGGGCTTCTAGGCCCTGCGCGTATTCCTCCAGCTCATTCGCCACGCGCTTGCTCCGTGAAGAAGGCGCGAATCGCGCGCCAGACGTCTTCCTGTGCGTTGAGATGGCTCACGCCCACCGGCAGCTCGCGGCCCTTGAGCTCGGCGAAGATCTCGGCGAGCTGGGTGTCGCGCGGCCGGAAGGTGGCGATGCCGCCGGTCTCGAGGTAGCCGGCGTAGTTGGCCGCCGCCGCGACCTGCGCGAGCGCGCCGCTCGCCGGCTCGCGGTCCTCGGCGGCGTTCTCGCCGTCGGAGGCGTAGAAGAAATACACGTTGTAGCGCGAGGGGTCGTAGCGCGAGGCCATCACCTCGAGCGCCAGGCTCGCGACGCTGGAGGTCACGGTGCCGCCGCTCGAGGAGGCCTGGAAGAACTGGCTCTCGTCGAACTCCCAGGCCTGCGCGGCGTGGGCGAGGAACACCGTCTCGACCTTCGCGTACTGGCGCCGGATGCCCTGCAGCGCGAAGAAGAAGAACTGCTTGGCGAGGCGCCGCTGCGCCTCGTCCATGCTGCCCGAGACGTCCAGGGCGAAGATCACCGCCGCGTTGGTCGCGGGCGACGCCCGCTTGACCAGCTGGCGGAACCGCAGGTCGTCGTTGGTGAAGGCAACGGGGTTCTCCTGCACCGCCCGGCGCTTGACCGCTTCCTTCAGGGTCCGGCGCCGGTCCAGGCGAGCGCGCGCGCCGCGCTTGTCCCAGCCCTCGCGCACGTAGTCGGGCTCGTCCATCACGTTGGAGCGCTTGGGCTTGAGCTCCGGGAGCTTCAGCTCCTCCCAGAGCCAGTCGACGATCTCGTCGATCTTCAGCTCCACCACGAAGCGGATCTCGCCCTCCCCGGTGCCGCCCGCCTGGGCGCCGCGCTCGCGCTCCTCGCGCCCGGGCTGCAGCACGTCGCCGGGCTCGCCGCGGCCCTGGCCCGCGCCCTGGCCCACCGCCGCGTCGGCGAGGCGCAGCCGCGCGTGCTCGAGGAACTTCACCGGCACGAGCACCGTGCGGTTCCCGGGCCGGCTCATCAGGTCGGCGCCGGCGAGGAGATCCGGCAGCCCTTCCTTCACCGCATTGCGGACTTTTTCGTTATGCCGCAGCCAGTCCCTGGCTCCTCTGGAGAACAGCTCGTACCAGGGCGTCTCTGCGGCAATCCGTATCATTCTTGAGCCAGGAGGGTCGTCACGTAGTTCAGGGCTTCCCGGGCGCTGTGGCTGTCGTAGCCGTACTCGTCGACCAGGCGCTTCTCGACCACGGAGATCTTCTGGCGCGTCTCGTCGTCGGGTCGC
>CBDDRQ010000288.1:0-9133 GCA_965233125.1 uncultured bacterium | reverse complement strand
GTCCAGGCCGGCCGGCCGGTCAGGCTGGGCATCCGGGCGGAGGATGTCGATCTGAAGGGCACGGGCGAGCAGCTGGGCGGGCGGATCACGTCGGTCCTGCCGGTCGGCTCCGACCAGTTCCTCGGCGTCGAGGTGGAGGGCACGGCGCTCTTCTTCCGCGTCGGCCGCGAGCTGCGCGTGCACGAGGGCGAGAACATCTCGCTGCCTGTCAACGCGAACCGCCTCCAGGTGTTCGACGCCGCCTCCGGGGCGAGCCTGCTCTGGACGTGAAGCCCGCGCCTTTCCGCTACCACCGCCCGCAGTCGCTTGCCGACGCCGTTGCCTTGCTTTCGCGATATTCAGATTCCAAGCTGATCGCCGGCGGCCAGAGCCTCGGCCCCATGATGAACATGCGCCTGGTGCAGCCGGCGGAGCTCATCGATCTGAATGCGGTGGCCGGCCTGGACTTCATCGCCGAGAAGGATGACTGCCTGGAGATCGGCGCACTGGCACGCCACCACGCCGTCGAGAAATCGAGTTTGGTCAAAAAGCATTGTCCCTTGCTCGCCGAAGCGGCCGCGACCATCGGCCACTACGCCATCCGCAGCCGCGGCACGCTCGGCGGCTCGCTCGCGCATGCCGACCCGGCGGCGCAGCTGCCGCTCGTGGCCGCGACCCTGGGCGCGGAGATCGTCGTCGAGGGCGGGCGCGGCGAGCGGCGCATCGCGGCGCGGGACTTTTTCGTCTCGATGATGACCACCGCGCCCGAGCCCGACGAGATCGTCGTTTCCGTGCGCTTCCCGAAGGCGGCGCCGGGGGAGCGCCACGCGTACGCGCAGTTCAGCCGCCGCCAGGGGGATTTCGCCATCGTCGCCGTCGCCTGCATCCTGCGCGAGGGGAAGCTGAAGATCGGCCTGGGCGGCGTCGAGGACAAGCCGCTGCTGCTCGATGGCTTCTCCTCCCGGGACCAGCCGGAAGTCATCGCGCGCAAGGTGAGCGAGGCCGTCCATCCGGTCGAGAACCCGCGCGTCCCCGCCCTGTACAGGAGGGAGCTGGTCGAGGTCCTGACGCGAAGAGCGCTGCAGAAATGCTTGAATTCGAGCTGAAGGTCAACGGCGAGCGGCACGCGGTCCGCGCGGAGCCTAGGAAGCTGCTCTCGGACGTGCTGCGCGAGGACTGCCGGCTGACCGGCACGCACGTGGGCTGCGAGCACGGCGTGTGCGGCGCGTGCACCGTGCTCGTCGACGGCCGGCCCGCGCGCGCCTGCCTCATCTACGCGGTGCAGATGCAGGGCCAGGAGATCACCACCATCGAGGCGGTCGCGAAGGACGGGAAGCTCTCGCGCCTGCAGCAGGCGCTGCACGAGGCGCACGGGCTGCAGTGCGGCTTCTGCACCGCGGGCATCGTCATGACCTTCGAGGCGTACCTCAAGGAGAACCCGCGGCCGACGGAAGAGCAGGTGCGCGAGGTGCTCTCGGGAAATCTGTGCCGCTGCACCGGCTACCACAACATCGTGCAGGCAGTCCTCAAAGCCGCCGATGCCTAAGCCCAGGTTCCGCCATATCGGCGCGCCGCTCGCGCGCAAGGAGGACCTGCGCTTCCTCACCGGGCACGGCCGCTACGTCGAGGACATCGAGGTCCCCGGCGCGCTGCACGCCTGCTTCGTGCGCTCGCCCCATCCTCACGCGAAAATAAAAAGAATTGATTCTGAAAATGCGAGGCAATCGCCGGGCGTGGTGGCCATCTACACCGGCAGGGACCTCGCGCAATGGACGACGCCGCTGCGCATGGCGCCGCCGATCGAGGGCCTGCACCCGGTGGAGATGACCGCGCTGCCGATCGACAAGGTGCGCTTCCACGGCGACCCGGTGGCGTGCGTGATCGCGACCGACCGCTACCTCGCCGAGGACGCCGCCGAGCTCGTCGAAGTCGACTACGAGCCGCTGCCCGCGGTGGCGGACTACACGCAGGCGATGGCCGAAGGTGCCTCGCTGGTGGATGAAACCCTGAAGAGCAATCTTGTTTCGCGGCAGGCGTTCGCGACCGGGGACGTGGCGGCGAGGAAGCGGGAGGCCTTCAAGGTCGTGGAATGCGCGTTCCACCAGAGCCGCCTCACGCACCTGCCGATCGAGACGCGCGGCTGCGCCGCGGTCTGGGACGAGGGCCGCCAGCACCTGACGCTGCACATCGGCAACCAGGTGCCGCACCCGCTGCGCACGCAGGTCGCCGCGCGCCTGCGCCTTTCGGAATCGCAGGTGACCGTGGCGTCGCCGGACGTCGGCGGCGGCTTCGGCCAGAAGATCGCGCTCTACCGCGAGGAGCTCGCGGTGTGCGCCGCGAGCCGGCAGCTCAAGCGCCCGGTGCGCTGGCGCGAGGACCGCATGGAGAACCTGCTCGCCTCCAGCCACGCGCGCGAGGACAGCTGCCGCACGCGCGCCGCGGTGACGAAGGAGGGGCGCCTGCTCGGCCTGGAGCTGGAGATCCTCGAGGACTTCGGCGCCTATTGCTTCTATCCCGCGAACTACCTCGCGCGCGTGGTGGCGATGATCCTCACCGGGCCCTACAAGGTGAGCGACTACGCCTTCGAGGTGAAGGTCGCGCTCACCAACAAGTGCGGCAACGGGCCGATGCGCGCGCCCATGGCCATCACCAGCTGGCTGATCGAGGGCACGATGGACGCCATCGCGCGCGAGCTCGGGCTCGACCCGCTGGACGTGCGCCGCACGAACATGGTCGAGGCGCGCGAGCTTCCCTACACGCTGCCGACCGGCGAGGTGATCGCCGACATCACGCCGCGCGAGACGCTGGAGGCGGCGGTGCAGGCGATCGGCTACGCGGGCTTTCGCGCGCGGCAGGCGGCGGCGCGGAAGGTCGGCCGCCATCTCGGCCTGGGCCTGTGCTCGGTGGTGGAGTCCACCACCTACGGCTCGAAGTTCTACAAGGCCGCCGGCATCCCGGGCTCGGGCCACGAGGCGGCGTGGCTGCGCATCGAGCCCAGCGGCGCGGTGAACGCGTCGGTGGGGCTGGGCGCGAGCGGGCAGGGCTACGAGACCGCGTTCTCGCAGGTGGTGGCCGACGGCCTGGGCGTCGATCCCGCGCAGGTGCGCGTGCAGATGGGCAACACCGACGTCGCGCCCTACGGCATGGGCAGCCGCGGCGCGCGCGGCGGCACCGCGGGCGGTACCGCGCTCTTCCTCTCGGCTCGCGACGCCAACGAGAAGGTGCTCGCCATCGCGGCGAAGCTGCTGGGCTTCGATTCCGCCGAGGGCCTGCACCTCGTCGATGGCAAGGTCGAGCGCGAGATCCTCGGCGAGCGGGTGAAGACCGACATCACCCTCGCGCAGATCGCGCGCACCGCCTACCTCGACCCCACCGCGCTGCCGCAGGGCATGGCGCCGGGCCTGGACTTCTCGCGCACCTACGACCCGCCGCCGATGACCTACTCCAACGCCGCGCATGCCTGCGAGGTCGAGCTCGACGTCGAGACCGGGCAGCTGCGCATCCTGCGCTACGTGGTCGCGGAGGATTGCGGCACCGTGCTCAACCCCATCGTCGTCGAGGGCCAGCAGCACGGCGCCATCGCCATGGGACTTTCCGGCGCGCTGCTGGAGCACATGCGCTACGACGAGAACGCGCAGAACATCACCGGCTCGCTCGCCGACTACCTCGTCGCCACCGCGACCGACCTGCCCGCCTTCGAGGTCATCCCCATGCACACCCCGAGCCGCGGCAACCCCGTGGGCACCAAGGGCATGGCCGAGGGCGGCGTGATGGGCGCGGTGGGCGTCATCATGGGCGCGGTGAACGATGCGCTCGCGCCCTTCGGCGTCGTCGCCGACCGCCAGCCGCTCAGCCCCGACTACCTGAGGTCTCTTCTGCGAGGACGCGCCTAGCGACGTGAAAGCCGTCGAGCGCGGCGGGGGCGCCGCAGTAGACGGCGCCGTGGAGGAGCAGCTCCTTGATCTCCGCCTTGGTGATGCCGTTCCGGAGCGCCGCGCGCAGGTGGATCTCGAGCTCGCGCGGGCGGTTGAGGGCGAAGATCATGGCGAGGCTCATGATCGAGCGGGTCTTGAGCGGCAGGCCGCCGCGCGCCCAGCTCGCGCCCCAGCCGTGCTCGGTGACGTAGTGCTGCAGGTCGATGGTGAACTCGTCGGCGTCGCGGAACGCGCGGTCCACGTACTCGCCGCCCATCCACTTGCGGCGCATCTTCAGTCCGTCGCTGTAGCTCCTGCTTCGCCGCGGGGTTGCCTTTCTAGCCATCGCTCGCTCCATAGGGTCGGGTAATGATCTCGAGGATATTGCCCGCCGGGTCCCTGAAGTAGACGCCGCGGCCGCCGTCGTGGCGGTTGATCTTGCCTTTCTCCTTGAGCGCGGGGTCTGCCCACCAGTCGAGGCCGCGCGCCTGGACGCGGCCGAAGATCTGGTCGAACTCGGGCTCGCTCACGAGGAAGGCGTAGTGCTGCACCTGGATTTCCTCGTCGGTCTCGAGGAAGGCGAGGGTGACCTCGTTCGCGGTCTCGACGTCGAGGAAGGGGCCGAAGGGGATCGGCTTGCCGAAGCCGAAGACCTCGGCGTAGAAGTCGGCGGAAGCGCGCTTGTCGCGCGCGTGGACGATGGTGTGGTTGAGCTTGACGGTCACCGGTCGGCCATGGAACGAGGGGCGGAAAAGGCCAAAATGGGTACGATCGTACCCATTTCAGGTTCGCGGCCTCAGCTTCAGCGTCAGGCCGACCGGCGACATGGTGAGGGCGAGGTGCTCGCGCGGCTCGCCGCCGCCGGGGGCGGCGACCGAGTCGATCTCGAAGCCGGCGAGCAGCATGGCGATCACCATCTTCATCTCCAGCACCGCGAGGTAGCGCCCGGGGCACAGGCGCGGCCCGGCGCCGAAGGGCATGGCGACGCGCTTGGCGGAGGCCGCGGCGCGCAGGCTGCCGGCGCCCTCGGCGAGCCAGCGCGCCGGCTCGAACGCGGCGGCGTCGGGGAAGTGCCGCTCGTCCACCGCGCCGGGGCGCATCAGGCACATGACGAGCTGGCCGCGCGGCACCTCGATGCCGGCGAGCGTGGTGTCGCGCACCGCCTGCGCGACGATGATCGGCGCGACGGGCTTCAGGCGCATGGTCTCGTTCGCGCACGCCTCGACGTAAGGGAGCGCCGCGAGCTGCTCGTAGCCCGCGGGCAGCGTCGCCTCGCCGAGCGCCGCGCGCACTTCGGCGCGCGCGCGGGCGAGCGCCGCGGGGTTCTTCCACAGGAGCCACACCATCCACGCGAGCGTGTTGGCGGTCGTGTCCTCGCCGGCGAGCAGCATGGTGAGGACGTTGCCGGCGACGTCCGAGTCCTCGAGGCCGCTCGCCGGCGTGTCGCGCGCCGCGATCATGGCCTCGATGAGGTCGGTCGGATGCTCGCGCAGCCCGGGATCGCGCTCGAGCCGCTCGCGCGCCTGCGCGATGAACCCCTGCACCGCGCGCTGCAGCGCCGCGAGGTGCGCGCCCAGGCCGCGCTCGCCCGGCAGCGGCATCCAGCCCGGCAGCGGCGAGAAGATGCGCCGGAACAGCGCCGGCAGCACCTTGTCGAGGTGCTGCTGGATCACTTCGCTGTCGGACTCGACGGTGTTGATGTCGGCGCCGAAGGCGAGCCCGGCGGTGACGTCCACCGTGTAGCGCATGAGGTCCGCCTGCAGGTCGATCGCCGCGCCGGCCTGCGCCGCGCGCTGCCAGCGCCCGGCGAAGCGGCGCGTCACCTTCACGAGCGAGGGAAAGTAGGTCTTGATGTGCGCCGGGTCGAAGCCGTGCATCACCATCGGCCGCTGGCGGCGCCACTGCTCGCCGTTCGACGAGAACAGTCCCCCGAAGCCCATCTGCCGGGCCGTGGCGTTGAGCTTCGAGCTGCGCTGGAAGCCCTCGGGGCGGTCGCGCAGCACCGCGGCGATCGTCTCCGGGTTGGACAGCGCGAGGAACGAGCGCCCCCCGATGCTGAAGCGGAACGCCTCCCCGTACTTGCGGCTCCACGCCTCGCCGATGAGATGCAGGCGCGTGGAATCGATCTGCAGCAGGTTGCCCAGGAGCGGCAGCCCGCGCGGGCCGGGCAGGTCCCGGATGCGGCGCGTGGCGAGCGGTGCGACGGCGCTCATCACCTGCAAGGATACCCGCCCGCCGCCGGCGCGGCACGGCTCTTGCTCCCCTCTGGGCCAGCCACAAACGCGAAAGGGAAGCCCATGGCCATCGAATACACGAGCGCACCGACCGGCATGCCCGGGGACACGCAGCAGCGCAGGGACCAGGACCAGGAACGCCGCGCGGTCATCCGCCGCCTCGACGAGGCGCGCCAGGTGGTCGCCGAGAGGACGCGCGAGGCGGCGCGCTACGCCAACCAGCAGGTGTACGGCCACCCGTGGACCTCGGTCGGCGTGTCGCTCGCCACCGGCGTGGTCCTCGGGCTGCTCATCGGCCTCTCGGTCCGGCGCTAGCCCGGGCGGTGGCGCCGCACCGCCTCGATGAGGGCGGTGTGGTAGGCCTCGCCCAGCCCGAGCGCGGCGGTCTCCTCCAGGAGACGGCGCACCGTGCCCGCGCCCTGCAGCTCGAGGCCCGCGGCGCGCGCGAGCTCGAGCGCGTAGCCCAGGTCCTTCAGCATGTAGGTGACCGGGAAGGCGCGCTCGGGGTGCGACTCGGGCAGCAGCGCCTTCATGCCGTGGTTGCGCAGCGCGAAGCTGTCGGCCGAGCCCTTGGCGAGGGCATCGAAGAGCACTTTCGCGTCCACCGCGCCGCTCGCTTTCGCGACCGCGAGCGCCTCGGCGAGCGCCATCACGGTCGTCGATAACACCATGTTGTTCAGGAGCTTCACCGCCTGGCCGGCGCCGGGCGCGCCGCAGTGCGTCACGTCGCTCGCCATGCAAAGGAGCAGCGGCTCGATGCGCCGGAAGAGGGCTGCGTCGGCGCCCACCGTGATGCTGAGCGTGCCGTCGATCGCGGCCTGGCGGGTACGGGCGTCGGGCGCGTCGGCAAACTGCGCGCCGCGCGCGGCGAAGGCGGCGGCGAGCTCGCGGGCGAGCGCGACCGGCGCGGTGCTGCAGTCGACGATGGCCTGGCCGGGGCGCGCCTGCCGCAGGAGCTCGCTGCAGACCTCGCGCACCTCGGGCTCGCCCGGGAGGGAAAGGAAGACGACGTCTGCCTGCGCGGCTTCCCGGATGGATCCCACGATCGTGAAACCGGGAACGGCCTTCAGGTCGAAGGCGAGCAGGCGCGCGCCGGACTTCTTCGCCAGATTGCGGCACATGGGCGCGCCCATCACGCCCAGGCCGATGAAGCCCAGCGTGGCCTGCGCCACGGCTAGCCTAGTAGCGCTGCTGCCCCTTGATGGACCAGGGGATGGTGGGGCCGGACTCGCCGTTCTCGCCGGTCTGCGCGCCGGTGTTCTTCTTCGGCCGGCCGGGACGGTAGGTGACCTGGAAGATCTTGAGCGGCGGCACCTTCGGCGGCGCCTCGAGGAACCTGCAGTCCGACTCGGTCGGGACCGACAGCAGCGCGCCCAGGCGCTTGCCGTTGAGCATCACGGTGTAGCGCAGCATGTGCGCCGAGCCGCTCGCCGGCTGGGCGATGATGTCGTATTTGCCGATCTTGAACTGGCGTCTGTCGCTGGTTTTCTCGGAGGCTTGCTGCTTCGCCATGTGCAAACGGTCTCCTGAAGGTCGAAATTGAAACGAAGCAGCGGGATCGGCAGGGGAACGGACTGCTCTTGGGGCCCAGGCGCTTCGGTGGATGCCCTCTTATACCATATCGGCCCTCTCCCGAGGAGGGTCGCTTGCAAATCCGCGCCACGAGCCCCATCTAATCCCCTATGAAAACCCGTCAACTGCAACGCGTGATCCCGTCCATTCCCGCCTCCGACGGCGCCGGGGTGAAGCTGCGCCGCAGCCTCGGCGCGAGCGCGCTCCAGCGCCACGACCCCTTCCTCATGCTCGACGAGTTCTACTCGGACGACCCCGAGGATTACCTCGCCGGATTTCCCTCGCACCCGCACCGCGGCTTCGAGACGGTGACCTACATGCTCGAGGGCCACATGCGCCACGAGGACAGCCGCGGCAACCGCGGCGACCTCGGGCCCGGCGACGTGCAGTGGATGAGCGCGGCGCGCGGCATCATCCATTCCGAGATGCCGCAGCAGACCGAGGGCCGCATGCGCGGCTTCCAGCTCTGGCTCAACCTGCCCGCGGCCGAGAAGATGAAGGCGGCGAGCTACCGGGACATTCCCGCGCGGGACATTCCCGCTGTCGATGGCGTCAAGGTCATTGCCGGAAACTTCAACGGCACCACCGGCCCCATCAACGGCGGCGCCACCGACCCTTACTATCTCGACATCCGCCTTGAGGCGGGCGGCAGCGTCGAGGTGGCGCTGCCCTCGGGCCACAACGCCTTCCTCTATGCGTACGAGGGCGAGGCGCAGGTGGGCGAGGAGGGCAAGGCGCTGCCGCATCGCGCCGCGGGGCTGCTCTCCGATGGAGAAACGGTAACAGTAAAAAGCGGCAAAGGCGCGCGCGTGCTGCTGCTCGCCGGCAAGCCGCTGCGCGAGCCGGTGGTGCAGTACGGGCCCTTCGTGATGAATACGCGCGAGGAGATCGAGCGCGCGATCGCGGATTACCAGTCGGGGGCTTTAGCCTAGCCGGGCGGTCAGGAAGCGCAGCCGCTCGGCGAGGGCGGTGAGCACGGTGTCGGCGAACTTGGGGCTGAGCTTCACCATGGCGAGGAAGGCCTGGCGCTCGATCGGCAGCAGCATGCAGTCGACTTCCGCCACCGCGCTCGCCATGCGGGCGCGCTTGTTGACGAGCGCCGCCTCGCCGAAGACGCCGCCAGGGCCGAGCTTCTCCACGACGCGGCCGCCGATCGAGACGGCGACGCGGCCCTCGAGCACCGCGTACATGCGCGTGCCGGTCTGGCCCTCGGCCATGATCTCCGTTCCCTGCCGATAGTGCATCGAGGAGTGCTCGGTCAGCCCGCGCGCGAGGTCGCGCAGGTGCTGCGGTTTGAACGCCGCGCCTTCCTTCCACGCCTCGTCCTGGGCGAGCGCGCCGGTTTCCTGCAGGCGCGCGATGGCGAGGCGCAGGCGATGGATCATGGTGCTCATCAGCATCAGCGCGAAGCTCGGCTGCAGGCGCAGGGCGTGG
>CBDDRQ010000287.1:0-3027 GCA_965233125.1 uncultured bacterium | reverse complement strand
ACCGTGCCCAGGCCGCCGACGATCGGGCCGAGCAGCGCCTCGACCGACACCGCCGGCCCGTAGGCGAGCGAAGGATCGATGTACTGGAAGTACTGCACGTAGAAAACGCCGGCCGCGGCGGTGAGCGCGCCCGAGAGCATGATCGCCTGCAGCTTGACCGCGAACACGTTCACGCCGAGCGCCGCGGCCGAGTCCTCGTTGTCGCGCACCGCCTGGAGCCATGCGCCGTAGCGCGAGTTCTTGAGCCACCAGGAGACGAGCAGCCCGACCACGACGAAAGCCAGGATGACGTGGAGATAGCCCGTCTTGTCGGCGAACTGAAAGCGCGCCGCGCCCGGCTCGAGCCTGATCATCAGCCCGACGCCGGCGCCGGTGAATTGCAGGTTGTTGGCGAGGATGCGAAAGACCTCGGCGAAGGCGAGGGTGACCAGCGCGAAGTAGGACCCGCGCAGCCCGTAGCGGAAGGAAAGCGTGCCGATGAAGCCCCCCACCGCCGCCCCGAGCGCGAGCGCGGCGGGGAGGGCGGCCCACGCGTTCCAGCCGAAGCGCGCCTGCAGCACCGCCGCGGCATAGGCCCCCGTCCCGAAGAAAACGGCGTGACCGAAGGAGAACTGGCCGCCGAAGCCGGCGAGGATATTCCAGGCCTGCCCGAGAAGGGCGGCGTAGAGGGTCATGATGGCCATGTTCAGCACCACGCCCGAGCTTGTTAGGGCCGGGAGCATGGAGACTGCAACGGCGAACGCGGCGATGGCGGCGAGCTGTCTCATGCGCGCGCGCCGAACAGGCCCTGCGGCCGGAAGAGGAGCACGGCGATGAAGATGAGGAAGATGCCCATCTGCCCGAGCGATTCGCCCAGGACCAGGCCGCCGATGGACTCCACCACGCCGATGAGCAGCCCCCCGAGCAGCGCGCCGGAGAAGCTGCCCATGCCGCCGAGCACCACGATGGTGAAGGCGATGAGCACGAAGCCGTTGCCGACCTGCGGATTCACGTAATAGGCCGGCAGCAGGAAGCAGGCGGCGGCGCCGAGGCAGGCGAGGCCGATGCCGAAGCTCATGGCGAAGACGTGCTCGACGTCGATGCCGACGAGGCGCGCCCCCTGGCGCTCCCGGGCGCAGGCGCGGATGGCGCGCCCGAGGTCGGTGCCGCGGATCATGGCGAGCAGCAGCCCGGCGACGAGCGCCGCGCCCGCGAAGGCGACGAGCTTCGGCAGCGCGATCATCGCCGGCCCGATCGCCACGGTGGTGAAGGTGTAGCCGGTCTCTATGGTGCGGGTGTCGGACTTCCACAGGGTGAGCGCCACGTTCTCCAGCGCGATCGCGATCCCGAGGGTCACGAGCAAGATGTTCTCGTCTTTGCCGTGGCTCGCTTTTGCGACCACGAAGCGGTAGAGCGCGTAGCCCGCGGTGAACATGGCAGGCACCATCACCGGCAGCGAAAGGTATGGGTCGATGCCGGCCTTCTGATGCAGGTAGTAGACGCCGTAGAGCGCCATCATCAGCGCCGCGCCGTGCGCGAAGTTGATGATGTGGAGCACCCCGTAGATGAGGGTGAGGCCCAGGGCGATCAGCGCGTAGATCGCCCCGGTCGTGATCCCGTTCAGGAACGACGGGAAAAGGATCGACAGCTCGAGCAGCTCAGGCCTTCCAGGGGAATACCGGCTTGGTCTCCGCGTAGCTGTCCGGCTGCACGACCCGGATGTCGTTCTTCAGCACCTGCATCATGAGCGGCCGCGCCCCTTCGTTCTGGCCGTTCACGAAGCGCGTCGGGCCGAAAGGCATGAAATGGTCGCTCCAGGTCGACTTGTCGAGCGCGGCAATGATGTCCTCGCGCTTGGCCGACTTCGCCCGCTCGATGGCATCGGCAAGGAGGTGCACCGCGGCGTAGTTCAGGTACACCTCGTAGGTGAAGAACTGGCCGTCCATCGCGTCGACGCGCTTCTTCAGCGCCCAGGCGCGCTTGTCCTTCGGATTGAACCAGTGGTTCACGTCGAGCACGCCGTTCGCGGCGTCGGAGAACTCCTTGACGAACTTGTACGAGGACGCGGCGCCGCCCAGGACCGAGTAGATCGCCTTCGGCACCACGTTCTGCTGCTTCATGGTGCGCACGAAGAGGGCGTACTCGTTGTAGTAGTTCGCGGGAATGACGATGTCCGGGTTCGCGGCCTTGACGCGCAGCACGATGTTGTTGAAGTCGCGGGTCGGGTTGGCGTGCTTGATCACGTCCTTGACCTCGAAGCCGATCGCCGGCAGCTGCTTCGAGAGGAGGTTCGCGGTGCCCGTGCCGAAAAGCGACTCCTCGTGAATGATCATCACCGTCCTCGCCGGCTTGCCCGCACCGTTGTTCAGGGCCTGGAGCGACGCCACCGCGGCGTCCGTGCAGGTCTTGTAGCCGGGGGCGAAGCGGAACGTGTTCTTGAGGCCGCGCTGCACGATCTGGTCGGCGACGCCGACGTCGACGAGGTGCGGGATGCCGTGCTTCGCGGCGGCCTGCGTCGTGGCGAGGCAGATCGCGGAGGCATAGGCGCCCACGATCGCCGAGACGCCTTGCTCGTTCAGCTTCTCGACCTCCGCGGCGCCCACCTCGGGCTTGGACTGCGCGTCGGCGAGGACCGCCTCGAGCTTCGTACCGCCCAGCGCCTTGATGCCGCCGGCAGCGTTGATGTCCTCTACCGCCATGCGGGCGCCGAGGCGCGACAGGCCCCCGGAGTAGGCGAGGAAGCCGGTGACCGGATGGAGGATGCCGACCTTCAGGGGCGCGCCCTGGCCGCGCGCTCCGAGCGGCAGCGCTGCGCTCGCGGCCAGCGCGGCGGTGTTGACGAGGAATTGCCTGCGTTGCTGTTGGTTTTTCATGGATTCTCCGTTTTCCCCAGACCTTGATGATCAGGCAATCGTACGCGCCACGGCAAGCAGCTCGTCGTCGGACGGAAACTTGCCGATGCCGGCGAGACCGTCCGTGCATTCGATGTGCGCCCAGCGCACGATCCCGTCGCGGTCGACGAGGAACTGCCCTTTCAGCTGCGGCCAC
>CBDDRQ010000286.1:0-4946 GCA_965233125.1 uncultured bacterium | reverse complement strand
GGCTCGAAGTGGATGTCGGAGCCGCCGCGCTCGACCGCGTCGGCGAGCAGCGCCGAGATGAGGCGCACCACCGGCTGCGAGTACTCGTCGCCCTCGGTGACGGTGCTGTAGTCGACCTCGCCGGTCTCGATCTCCTTGAGGATGCCGTCGATCGAGAACTCGTGTCCGTAGTAGTGCTCGATGGCGCGCTCGATCTCCGAGTCGCCGGCGAGGCGCAGCTCGATCTCGAAGTCGCCCTTGAGGTGCGCGCGCAGCTGGTCGAGCGCGACGATGTTGTTGGTGTCGGAGAGCGCGACGATGAACTTCTTCTGCTGGCGGTCGAGCGCCACCGGGAACACGCGGTAGCGCCGCGCCATCTCGCGCGGCACCATCTTCAGCGCGGTGGGGTCGACGATGATGCGCGCGAGGTCCACCGCCTGCAGCCCGAGCTTCTCGGACAGCGCGTCGCGCAGCGTCGCCTCCGAGACGAAGCCGAGCTGCACCAGCAGCCTGCCGACGGGAATGTGCTGCTTCGTCTGCTCGAGCAGCGCGATGCGCAGCTGGTCCTCGGTCAGGATTCCCTGGTCGATGAGGATCTGGCCGAGGTGGCGCTTGGCCTGGGGGCTGGTGGGCTGGTTCATCTGTCCAGCTGGAGGATGCGCGCCTGCGCGGCCGCGGGATCGAAGCCCGCGCCGCGGGTCCTGGCGAGCGAGACGGCGCGCCGGTAGTACTCGAGGGCGAGGCGCGGCTGGCGGATGTGGTCGAGGCTCACCGCGAGGTTGTAGGCGAAATCGGCATTGTCGGGCTCGGCGGAGAACGCCTTGAAGTATTCCTGCTGCGCTTCCGCCCAGCGCCCCTGCTGCGCGAGCTGGTTGCCCAGCGTGAAATTGAGCGCGTGCGCGCCCGGATCGGCCGCGAGCAGCGACTTGACCCGGCTCTCGGCCACCAGCGGGTCCAGGCGAGCGCCGCGCAGCGCGATGAGCGCGGCCTGCGCTTCCGCGTCGCGCGGGTTGGCCTGCAAGAGGCGCAGGTAGGCGCCCTCGGCCGCCTCGTAGCGCCCCGCCTTCACGTCGAGCGCGGCGAGGCCGAGCTGCGCGTCGCGGTTGGCGGGCTCCTCGCGCAGCGCCTCCTCGTACTGCGTGCGCGCGGCGACCAGGTCGCCGGAGAGATAGGCGGCGTAGCCCGACTCGACCCTGGGATGGACCTGCGCCACCGGGCGCGCGACCGGAGGCGCCCGGCGCGGCTCGGGCTCCGGCAGCCTCCGGGTTTTCAGCGGCGCCACCGGTGCCGGGCGCGGCTTCACCGCGGCCGGCTTGGGCCGCAGCTCGGCCGGCGGGGGCGCCGGGGTGCGGACGGGTTCCACCGGAGGCGCCTCCCGCACGGGGTTGGAGGAGGGGAGCCCGGGGATCGGCGCAGCCTGCGCGACGGGGGCGTTCGCCTGGGGCTTGGGCAGCGCCGCGACCTCGACCGGCGCCTCGCCGGCGGGGCGCACCGGGCTGGTGTTGACCAGCGGCGGCGGCGGCCGCAGCTGCATCCAGAAATAGACCACCGTGCCCAGGGCGAAGGCGCCGAGCACGCCCATGGTGATGTAGAAAGGCAGCCGCGGGTTCGGCTCCTTGAACTTCGCCTCGAAGACCTTGCGCGCCGAAGCGCGCGCGGCTGCGTCGACCGGCTCGGCCTTCGGCGCCTCGGCGCGCGGGGCTTCCGGCTTCGGCCGCGCCGCCGGCCTGGGCGGGGGCTCGTCGGCCATGATCTCGAGCGGCTGCGAGTTGATCTCGGGCAGCTGGTCGCGCGTGCGCACCGGCTTTGCCTCGGGCGCCGGCGCCTCGGCTTCGAGCTTGAGCTCGGGCTCGCCGCCTTCGCTCCGGGCGCGCCGCTGTGCCTCTTCTTTCGCCTTCTCGGCTTTCTTGAGTGCCTCGAGCAACAGGCTCATGTCAGCGCGGCCGCTCCTCCATCGGCCCCACCGGCGGGGCCGCCCGGCCGGGGTGCGGCCGGCTCATGAAATCATCGCGCGGGAGCAGGCTGCGCATCCCGCGGTAGTCGCCCTCGATGCTCGGGTCGCGGATGACGGTCGCGCGCAGGAAGATCACCAGCTCGGTCTTGCGGTTCTCGTCGGAGCGCTGCGAGAAGAGCTGGCCCAGGCCCGGGACATTGCGCACGCCGGGAATCGCGTCCTCGTTGCGATCGACCAGATCCTCCATCAGCCCGCCGAGCACCGCGACCTGGCCGCTTTCCAGGCGCAGCATCGACTCCATCTCGCGCGTCTGGATCTCGGGGATGAAGTTGCCCACCGTGGTGAGCAGCGGGTTCGGGTCGGGGACGAAGCGCAGCAGGCGCGAGATCGACGGGCGCACGTTGAGCGAGATCGAGTCGTGGTCGCTGATCTGCGGCACCACCGTCATCACCAGCCCCACCGGCACGGTGTTGGCGGTGGTGCTGATCGATTGCAGGGTGCCGGTGTTGGCCGCCTGCGAGGTCTGCGACGACACGGTGAAGTAGACGATGTTGTCGACCACCTTCAGCACCGCGAACTGGTTGTTCAGCACCGAGAGCTTCGGGCTGGAGAGCACCCGCACGTCGCCGAAGGACTCGAGCAGCTTGAAGGCGAAGTTGAGGTTGAGGCTGTTGATCGCTCCGCCCAGGATGAACAGGTTCTCGTTGAAGCCCGGGCGGGTCACGTTGGAGCGCTGGCTGAATTCCAGGCCGCTGTTGCCGGTGCCGAAGGCCGGCACCCCGGCCGCGGCGGCCCCGGTGCGCAGCCGCTGCCAGTCGATGCCGCGCTGGTACTGGTTCGAGAGCCGCACCTCCGCCACCGTGGCCTCGATCAGCACCTGGCGGCGCGAGTTGGCGAGCACCTGGTCGAGGAACTCCTGGATCTTCTCGTGCTGGCGCGCGGTGGCGCGCACGTTGATGAGACCGCTTTCGGGGTTGGCGATCACCGAGCCGGCCTCGAGGAAGGTGGCGGTCGGCGCCGCCGGGGCGGACGCGACCGCGGGTGCCGCCCCCGGGGCGGCGGGCTGCACCGGGGCCGGCTGTGCCGCGCCGGCCGGCAGAACCTTGTCGGTCTCGCGCAGGATCGCCTTCAGGTTGTCGATCAGCGTGGGCCAGAACCGGTTGTCCGACATCGAGTTGATGGTGGCGGTGGAGTTGTTCTGCCCGCCCGCCGCGCCGCCCGCGGGCGAGCCGCCGCCGCTCACCTGCATCGACATGCCGGCGACGATCTTCGCGTCGCGCGTGAGGTTCACGTAGTCGATGCGGTAGATGCGCAGGTAGGGCGTGTCGCGCATCACCACCAGGTTCTCGCCGTCGAGCTCGTAGCGCATGTCGACCTGGCGCCCGATGCGCGTCAGGAGCTGCGGCAGCGTCTGGTCGACGGCGTTGAGGGTGACCGTGCCGGTGAGCGAGGGGTCGATGTCGATCTGCAGGCGCGCGTCGCGCGCCAGCGCGAAAAGAAGCTCCTGCACGCGCACGTTGCTCACCACCACGCTGTAGGTCTCGGGCCGCGCGACGGGCGTCGGCTTGGGCAGCACCGGCGTGATCTGCACCGGGGGCGGGATCGTGCCGTCCGCGCGCGCCTCTTCGGCCGTGAGATGCGTCTCGTCCGGCTGCATCGGCTTGTGGCCGCAACCGGCGAGCAGAGCTACCAGCGCCGCGATCGCGGCGGTCGTTCCCAGCTTTGGCGACACGCACTCCCTCCCGCGTCGAAGCATAGCACGATGTCGACGTGAAGAAAGTAGCGTAAGCGCCTGTCGCGCAGGCGTTTTCCGACTTTTTACTAAATCTGACCGCGCAGCTCCGCGAAGCTGCGCGGCGAGGTCTCGAAGGCTTGCTGATACCTGGGCGGCAGGCGCCGCTCGGCCTCGAGCGCCGCCTCGCGCGAGTCGAACTCGCCGTACACCACGCGCAGCCGGTAGCGCCCGGCGCCGGCCATGGGGATCACGTAGAGCTCGCCGAGCGGCACCATGTCGCGTGCGCGGCGCAGGAAGCGCTCCATGCGCGCCGGGTCGGTATTCTCGGTCACGAAAAGCTCGATCGCGTAGCGCTCGTCGGGCACGCGCTCGAGCACCTCGCGCGTCGCCTCGATGCGCTCGGCCAGCAGCTTCTGGCCGGCGCTCGAGTAGCCCTCCAGTCGGCGCACCTGCACGGGGCTGAGCAGCGGCGGCGGGGGCGGCGGCGCCTCGACCTGCTTCTCCGCCGCCGCCGGGGCGGCGGCGACCTGGACGGGCGGCTGCGGCTGGGGAGCCTCGGCGACCGGGGACGGCGCCGGGGGTTGCGCGGGACCCAGCGCCCACTGGAAGCCGGCGCCCAGCGCGATGCCGGCGGCGAGCGCCGCGCCGAGGTAGGCGAGCGGCCGCGTCCCCGCGCGCGCCGCCCCGGAGAATTCGGAGTCGCGGATCGCCGCGCGCGCCTGGCGCGGGGTGATCGCGTGGGTGCTCTCGGTGAACGCGGCGAGCAGGGATTTGTCGGCGAGGATGTTGATGCGCCGCGTCAGGCCGCCCGACGCGCGACTGATCAGGGCGGCGGCGCGCGCGGTGAAGACCTCGGGCCCGCGGTAGCCGGCGGCGCGCATGCGGAACGACAGGTACTTCGCCACCTCCGGCTGCGAGAGCGGGCGCATGCGGAACGAGTGCGTGATGCGGTCGCGCAGCTGGCGCAGCGAGGTCTTGGCGAGCGTGGCGTCGAGCTCGGGCTGGCCGAAGAGCACGATCTGCAGCAGCTTGTGCCGGTTCGACTCGAGGTTGGAGAGCAGGCGCACCTGCTCGAGCGTGTCCTCGGGCATGACGTGCGCCTCGTCGATGAGGATCACGACGCGGCGTCCCTCGGCGTACAGGCGGATCAGGTGCTCCTGCAGCTCGCGCAGCGCGACGCTGCGCCGCTCCTGCGAGATCGCGCACTCCAGGTCGTCGGCGATGGCGTGCAGGATCTCGTCGGCGGCGAGCGAGGCGGTGGCGAGGTAGATGGTGTCG
>CBDDRQ010000285.1:0-2798 GCA_965233125.1 uncultured bacterium | reverse complement strand
GCGCGCAGCCAGTCCTCGCGCAGCCGCGAGAACTGCGCCAGGCCGAAGGCGAGCCCGGCGTCGTTGCCGAGCGCCCCGAGGTCGCCGAGGTGGTTGGCGATCCGCTCGCGCTCGAGCAGCAGCGCGCGCAGCCAGGCGGCGCGAGCCGGCGGGCGCAGGCCCGCCGCCGACTCGAGCGCCATACAGTACGCCCACGCGTAGGCGACCGTGGAATCCCCGCACACGCGGCCGGCCAGCCGGTGCGCGGCGAGCGGCGGCAGCTCGGTAAACCGCTTCTCGATGCCCTTGTGGGTATAGCCCAGGCGCGCCTCGAGGCGCAGCACCTTCTCTCCGACGATCGAGAAGCGGAAGTGTCCCGGCTCGATGATGCCCGCGTGCACCGGGCCGACGGGGATCTCGTGCACGCCGTCGCCTTGCACCGGGACGAACGCGTAAGGCTGCGCCGCGCCGAAACGCTCGGGCACGGCGCAATCCCGCCGCAGCGGATGGAAGCTTTCCGGCCACACGCCGTGATTGAGCCAGCCGCGGCCATCGGCCTGCGGCTCCGCCCTCAAGCCGACGAGGTCCGCGGTCGCCCGCTGCATTCGCCCGGCAAAGGGAAAGTGCGGCGCCAGGTCCGGGTAGCCGCGCCCGGCCTCGAGCGGCAGCTGCAGCCAGAAGAGCCCTGCCGGCAGGGCGTACGCCGCCGAGACGGTGAACGGCGCGCCGCCTCCGAGGGCCTCAGCGCCCCAGGTCGATACGAGCCGCCCGTGCGCCGCGAGCACCGCCCGTGCCGCCTGCTCCCACCCCTGCGCGTCGACGCGGCCGCGGAACACCGGCAACGGCGAGCGCACCGGCTCGACCTGCAGCTTCAGCCCGGGGATCTGCATCGCTTCAGCCCGCCACCATGCGGGCGGCCTGGCGGTACCACTCGTCGAGGTACGGCGGGATGTACAGGCCGAGCATCAGCCCGAGGCCGAGGTGGATGAAGACCGGGATGGCCGCCGGCTGGTGGGGCAGCGGCTTGAGCGCCGTCTCGCCGAACACCATGGGCTGCACGCGGCCGAACATCGAGGCGAACGCGACGCCGAGCGCGAGCAGCAGGAACGGCGTCGCCCAGGGCTGCTCGCGCATCGCCGTGGTGAGGATCAGGAACTCGCTCGCGAAGACGCCGAAAGGCGGCATGCCGAGGATGGCGAGCGTGCCCAGCATCAGGCCCCAGCCGACCATCGGGCTCACGCGGATCAGGCCGCGGATCTCCTGCATGATCTGCGTGCCCGCCTTCTGCGAGGCGTGGCCGACGGCGAAGAAGATCGCCGACTTGATGAGCGAGTGCACCGTCATGTGCAGCAGGCCGGCGTAGGTGGCGACCGGGCCGCCCACGCCGAAGGCGAAGGTCATCAATCCCATGTGCTCGATCGAGGAATAGGCGAACATCCGCTTGGCGTCGCGCTGGCGGGAAATGAAGAACGCCGCCGCGACCACGGAAAGCAGGCCGAAGCCGATCATCAGCTGCCCGGCAAGCGGGCCCTGCAGCGCGCCGTCGGTGAGCACCTTGCAGCGCAGGATCGCGTAGAGCGCCACGTTGAGGAGCAGGCCCGAGAGGACGGCGGACACCGGGGTCGGGCCCTCGGCGTGCGCATCGGGCAGCCAGTTGTGCACCGGCACGAGGCCGACTTTCGTGCCGTAGCCGATGAAAAGAAAGGCGAACGCGAGCGTGATGATGCGCGGGTCGAGCTGGCCCTTCACCGCGTCGAGGTGCGTCCAGAGGAGCGCGCCCCCCTCGGCGCCGACGACTTTCTCGGCCGCCATGTAGAGCAGCACCGTGCCGAAGAGCGCCTGGGCGATCCCCACGCCGCAGAGGATGAAGTACTTCCAGGCGGCCTCCAGGCTCGCCGCCGTGCGATAGACGCTCACCAGCAGCACCGTGGTCAGCGTCGCCGCTTCCATCGCCACCCACAGGATGCCCATGTTGTTGGTGAGAAGCGCGAGCAGCATGGTGAAGCTGAAGAGCTGGTACATGCTGTGGTACAGGCGCAGCCGGTTCGGCGTCATCTTGCCGTGCTCTTTCTCGACCTGCATGTAGGGACGGGAAAAGAGCGCCGTGGTGAAGGCGACGAACGCGGTCAGCGTCACCAGGAAGACGTTGAGCGGATCGACGAAGAATTCCCGGTCCCACGCGAAGATCGGCCCCTCGGAGATGACGCGGGCGGTGAGCGCGCCGGCGGCGATCAGCGTGCCCAGGCTGAACGCCGCGTTGATGTCGCGCGCGAAATCGCGGTGCCCGGTGAGCCCGAGCACGGCTGCGCCCGCGAGCGGAATGCCAAGGACGAGAAACAGGGCGTCGATCATTCTTCCTTCAGCTTCTCGAGGTGGCGGATGTCGAGGCTGTCGAACTTCTCGCGGATGTGGAACATGAACACGCCCAGGATCAGGATGCCGACCAGCACGTCGAGCGCGATGCCGAGCTCCACCACCATCGGCATGCCGTAGGTCGCGGCCGTCGCGGCGAAGAAAAGGCCGTTCTCCATCGACAGGAAGCCGATCACCTGCGGCACGGCCTTGGAGCGGGTGATCATCATCATGAACGACAGCAGCACGCAGGCGAGCGCGATGCCCAGCGTGCCGCGCGCGATGCTGCTCGAGAGCTCCGAGATCGGGGCGGCGAGATTGAACGAGAAGATGACCAGCACGATGCCGATCAGCATCGTGGTCGGGATGTTGATCAGCGTCTCGACGTCCCAGCGCACGCCGAGGCGGTCGATGACCCGGTGCAGCAGCCACGGGATCAGGAACACCTTCAGCACCAGGGTGATGCC
>CBDDRQ010000284.1:0-3800 GCA_965233125.1 uncultured bacterium | reverse complement strand
CGCGCCTCGGCGGAGCCGGGCTCGGGCTTCCAGTCGTAGCGCCATTCCGCGCGCGGCGGCAGCGACATCAGGATCGACTCGGTGCGCCCGCCCGACTGCAGGCCGAACAGGGTGCCGCGGTCATAGACGAGGTTGAACTCGACGTAGCGGCCGCGCCGGTAGGCCTGGAACGCTCTTTCCTCGTCTCCGAACGGCATGCCTTTCCTTCGCTCCACGATCGGCACGTAGGCTTCCAGGAAATGCTCGCCCACGGAACGGGCGAGGCCGAAGCAGGATTCGAACCCGCCCTCGGACAGGTCGTCGAAGAAAATGCCGCCGATGCCGCGCGGCTCGCCGCGATGGCGCAGGTGGAAGTACTCGTCGCACCAGCGCTTGAAATGCGGATAGTGCTCGCCCACCGCTTTCCGGCAGGTCGCATGGAAATGGCGGGCATCCTCCTCGAAGCCGTAATAGGGGGTGAGGTCCATCCCGCCGCCGAACCACCATGCATTTTCCGCAGAAAAAAACCTCACATTGAGGTGAACCGTCGGACAGTACGGATTGCGCGGGTGCAGGACGAGCGACACGCCCATGGCGTCGTAAGGCCTGCCGGCGAGCTGCGGGCGCGAGGCGCTCGCCGAGGGGGGCAGCGCCCGGCCCTGCACGCGCGAGAGGTTGACGCCGCCGCGCTCGAAGACGGCGCCCTCCTCGAGGATGCGGGTCAGACCGCCGCCGCCCTCGGGTCGCTGCCACGCATCGGCGCGGAAGGTCTTGCCATCCAGCGCTTCGAGCCCCGCGACAATGCGTTCCTGCAGCCCCTTGAAGAAGTCGTGTACCGCCTGCGCATTCATCGTTTCTTGAGCGCGCGCGCGCCGATGTCGCGCCGGAACTGCATGCCCTCGAAGCGGATGCGCTCGAGCGCCTCGTAGGCGCGAGTGCGCGCCATCTTCACCGAGTCCCCCAGCGCGGTGACGCACAGCACGCGTCCGCCGTTGGTGAGCACGTTCTTGCCTTCGAGGCGCGTGCCGGCGTGGAAGACGCGGCAATCTTCCGTGGCCTTGGGCAGCCCCTCGATGCGATCGCCCTTGCGCGGCTCGTCCGGATAGCCTGGCGCGGCGAGCACTACGCCGAGCGCCGAGCGGCGGTCCCAGTCCGCCTCGGCGCTCTCAAGGCTGCCCGCGAGCGCGCGCTCGATCAGCTCGACCAGGTCGGACTTCAGGCGCAGGATGATCGGCTGCGTCTCCGGGTCGCCCAGGCGGCAGTTGAACTCCAGGGTCTTCGGGTTGCCGCCGCGGTCGATCATCAGGCCGGCGTAGAGGAAGCCGACGTAGGGCACGCCCTCGGCCGCCATGCCCTGCACGGTCGGTAGGATGATCTCGCGCATGACGCGCGCGTGGATCCTGGGGGTCACCACCGGCGCGGGCGAGTACGCGCCCATGCCGCCGGTGTTCGGGCCCTGGTCGCCGTCGCGCAGCCGCTTGTGGTCCTGGCTGGTGGCGAGCGGCAGTACGTGCGTGCCGTCGCACATGACGATGAAGCTCGCCTCTTCGCCCTCGAGGAACTCCTCGATCACGACGCGGTTTCCCGCGTCGCCGAGCGAGCGTGCGTCCATGATGCGGTCGATCGCCGCGTGCGCCTCCTCGCGCGTCGCGGCGACGACCACGCCCTTGCCGGCGGCGAGGCCGTCGGCCTTGACCACGATGGGAGCGCCTTGCGCGTCCACGTAGGCTTTTGCTTCCGTGGACGATGCGAAAGTGGCATGGCGCGCCGTGGGGATACGGTGGCGCGTCATGAAGGCCTTGGCGAAATCCTTCGATGCCTCGAGCTGCGCCGCGGCGCGCGTCGGCCCGAAGATCGCGAGGCCCGCCTCGCGAAATGCGTCGACCACGCCTTCGGCGAGCGGCGCCTCCGGCCCGACGACGGTCAACTGGATAGGGCTGGTCTTGCAAAACGAAATCAAATCGGGAATCTTCGTGAGCGCGACATTCTCCACGCCCGGCTCGAGGGCGGTGCCGGCGTTGCCCGGCGCCACGTAGATCTTCTGCACGCGCGCGCCCTGCGCGAGCTTCCAGGCGAGCGCGTGCTCGCGGCCGCCCGAACCGATGACGAGGATTTTCATGTCAGTGCCGGAAGTGGCGTATGCCCGTGAACACCATCGCCACGCCGCGCTCGTTCGCAGCGCCGATCACTTCCTCGTCGCGCACGCTGCCGCCGGGCTGCACCACGGCGGCCGCGCCCGCTTCGGCGAGCACGTCCAGCCCGTCGCGGAACGGGAAGAAGGCGTCGGAGGCGACGGCCGAGCCGGCCAGAGCGAGCTTCGCCGCCGCGGCCTTGCTGGCGGCGATGCGCGCGCTGTCGACGCGGCTCATCTGGCCGGCGCCGACCCCGAGCGTCATGCCGCCGCCGCAGAACACGATCGCGTTCGACTTGACGAACGTGGCCACGCGCCAGGCGAACAGCAGGTCCGACCACTGGGCTTCCGATGGTGCTTTCCTGGTCACGACCCTCATCTCGTTGCGCGACGTGAGGATCGCATCGGAGCTCTGCACCAGCAGCCCGCCGCCGACGCGCTTGTAATCGTGCGCCTGCGCTTCGTGCGCGAGCGGGATCTCGAGCACGCGCAGGTTGGCCTTGCCGGCGAGGACTTTCATGGCATCGGGCTCGACGCGCGGCGCGATCACCACTTCGGCGAATTGCTTCGCCAGCGCCTCCGCCGCTTCGGGGTCGAGCGCCCGGTTGAAGGCGAGGATGCCGCCGAAGGCCGAGACCGGGTCGGTCTTGAAGGCCTTCTCATAGGCTTCGCACAGGCCCGCGCCGACGGCGACGCCGCAGGGGTTTGCGTGCTTCACGATCACGCAGGCCGGCCCGCCGAAGCCTTTCACGCATTCCCAGGCGGCGTCGGCGTCGGCGATGTTGTTGTAGGAAAGCTCCTTGCCCTGGACCTGGCGATAGCGCGCCAGCGCGCCCGCCGCCGGCTTTGCCTCGCGGTAGAAGGCGGCGCTCTGGTGGGGATTCTCGCCGTAGCGCAGGTCCTGCAGCTTGTGGAACTGCAGCGTCAGGATGTCCGGATAGGGAGCCTCGCGCGAGGTGAGGTAGTTCGCGATCGCCCCGTCGTACGCCGCGGTGTGGGCAAAGGCCTTCTTGGCGAGCGCGAAGCGCGTCGCAGCCGATACGCCGCCGGCGCGCTGCTCCTCGAGCACGCGGCTATAGTCGGCCGGATCGACGAGCACCGCGACCGAGGCGTAGTTCTTCGCCGCCGAGCGCAGCATCGCCGGCCCGCCGATGTCGATGTTCTCGATCGCGTCCTCCAGCCGGCAGGCGGGATCGGCGACCGTGGCCTGGAACGGATAGAGGTTCACCACCACCATGTCGATCGGCTCGATCCCCGCCTTGCGGATCGCCGCCACGTGCGCCGGGTCGTCGCGCCGCGCGAGGAGCCCGCCGTGGACCTTGGGATGCAGGGTCTTGACGCGCCCGTCGAGCATCTCCGGGAAGCCGGTGTAGGCGGAGACCTCGGTGACGGGCACGCCTTCCTTCTGCAGGTGCTGCGCGGTGCGGCCGGTGGACTGCTGCTCCACGCCCAGGGCGGAGAGCCCCCGGGCGAGCTCGACGATGCCGGACTTGTCGGAGACGCTGAGCAGCGCCAGTTTCGGTGAACTGCGCAGCTTCGACACTATCCCTTGATCCGCAGCTGCTGCATCTTCTTGCGCAGCGTGGCGCGGTTGATGCCGAGCATCTCGGCGGCGAGCGACAGGTTGCCTTCCGCGTGCTGCAGCACCGTCTCGATCATCGGCTTCTCGATGTTCTTCAGCACCATCTCG
>CBDDRQ010000283.1:0-10578 GCA_965233125.1 uncultured bacterium | reverse complement strand
GCGATCATGTTGATGATGCTGCCGGGGATGAAGAACGGCGAGATGCGGCGCGGCCCGTTCTTCTCCAGCTCCGCGTGCATCGACTCGATGAGCGGCAGGCCGCCGATGCCGGAGCCGAAATTGATCCCGACGCGCTCGGCGTTCTCCGGGGTGACCTGCAGGCCGCCGTCGCGCCAGGCCTGCAGGCCCGCCGCCATGCCGTAATGGATGAACAGATCCATGCGGCGCGCTTCCTTGGGGGACATGTATGGCGCGACGTCGAAGCCCTTCACCTCGCCGGCGATCTGGCTCGCCAGGCGCGAAGGGTCGAAGCGCGTGATGCGGGTGATGCCGGGCTTGCCGGCGAGCGCGCTGTCCCAGGCTTCCGGGACCGCGTTGCCGATCGGGCTGATGATGCCCAGCCCGGTGACGACGACTCTGCGGCGGGTCACTCGGGCGAGGGCAAGCTACGACTTGGAATGCGACTTGACGTAGTCGATGGCCTGCTGGACGGTGGTGATCTTCTCGGCCTCCTCGTCCGGGATCTCGGTCTCGAACTCCTCCTCGAGCGCCATCACGAGCTCCACGGTGTCGAGCGAGTCCGCGCCCAGGTCGTCGACGAACGAAGACTCGGTCTTGATCTCCGCCTCGTTGACGCCGAGTTGCTCGGCGATGATTTTCTTGACCCGCTGTTCGACGTTCTCCATCTGGGCTCCTTCCCTGCTTTTGAGGGGGCGTATTTTACGACATATACATGCCACCGTTGACGTGCAAGACGGCTCCGGTGACGTAATCTCCGCCCGGCGAGGCGAGGTAGGCGACGGCCGCCGCGACGTCGCGAGCCTCGCCCAGGCGGCCCAGCGGAATCTGCGCCAGCAGCGCGGCGCGGCTTGCCTCGGGCAGCGCGCGCGTCATGTCGGTGTCGATGAACCCGGGCGCGACGCAGTTGACCGTGATGTTGCGGCTGCCGAGCTCGCGCGCGAGCGACTTGGTCATGCCGACCACGCCCGCCTTCGCCGCCGCGTAGTTGGCCTGGCCGGGATTGCCGGAGGCGCCCACCACCGAGGTGATGTTGATGATGCGGCCCCAGCGCGCCTTCATCATGCCGCGCATCACCGCGCGCGAGAGCCGGAACACCGACCGCAGGTCGGTCTCGATCACCTCGTCCCAGTCCGCGTCCTTCATGCGCAACGCCAGGTTGTCGCGCGTCACGGCAGCGTTGTTCACCAGGACCAGGACGTCGCCGAACTCCTTCTGCACCGACGCGACCAGCGCGTCGCACTGCGCAGGATCCCGTACGTCAAGGACTTTTCCGATCAAACCGCATTCGGCGATGCCGCGCGAACCGGTTTCGCTAGTGGCGGTTCCAACAACCTTGGCGCCCTGCTTCGCCAGCTCTGCGGCGATGGCGCGGCCGATGCCGCGCGAAGCGCCGGTGACGAGTGCGACCTTTCCCTCGAGCATGCTCATGCGCCTTTCACCGCCGCGACCGCCTGCTGCAACGATTCCGCGTCCGTAACGGCAAATGACTGAAGCTGGGAAGCGATGCGTTTCGTCAGCCCGGCGAGGACCTTGCCCGGGCCGCACTCGACGACGTGGGTCACGCCGAGCTGCGCCATGGTCTGGACGGTCTCGACCCAGCGCACCGGGGCGGCCGCCTGGCGCACCAGCGCATCCTTGATCGCCTGCGGGCTGGCGGCGATCTTGACGTCGACGTTGTGGATCACCGGGATCTGCGGCATCGCGACGCGCACTTCCCTGAGATAGCCCTGCAGCCGCTCGCCCGCCGGACGCATCAGCGACGAATGGAACGGCGCGCTCACCGGCAGCGTCATCGCGCGCTTCGCGCCGCGCGACTTGCACAGCAGCACCGCGCGCTCGACCGCCGCCTTCTGCCCGGCGATCACCACCTGCCCTGGCGCATTGAAGTTCACCGCCTGCACCGGCCCCTGCGCCTCGGCGCACGCGGCGCGCACGCCCTGGTCGTCGAGGCCGAGGATCGCCGCCATCGCGCCCTCGCCTTCGGGCACCGCTTCCTGCATCGCCTCGGCGCGGAAGCGCACCAGCGGCAGCGCGTCGCGGAAGGCGAGCGCGCCGCCCGCGACGAGCGCCGTGTACTCCCCGAGACTGTGGCCGGCGAGGACCTCGGGACGGGGTCCGCCGGCCGCGGCCCAGGCGCGGAAGGCCGCGTAGCCGGCGGTGAGCATCGCCGGCTGCGTGTTGACGGTGAGGTTGAGCGCCTCGGGCGGGCCTTCCTCGAGGAGCCCGATGAACTCCCCGCCGAGCACCTCCTTCGCCTCGAGCAGCACTTCGATCACCTCGGGCACCTCCGCGTAGCCGCGCAGCATGCCGACCGACTGCGAGCCCTGGCCCGGAAAGACGATCGCGAGCTTCATAGCGTCACCAGGCTCGCGCCCCAGGTGAAGCCGCCGCCCACGCCCTCCATGAGCACGCGGTGCCCGGGGCGGATCCTGCCGGCGCGCACGAACTCGTCGAGCGCGAGCGGGATCGAGGCGGCCGAGGTGTTGCCGTGATGGTCGACGGTGACCACCAGCTTCTCCGGCGGCAGCCCCAGCCGGCGCGCGGTGGCGTCCAGGATGCGCACGTTCGCCTGGTGCGGGATGAGCCAGTCGACGTCGCTCATCTGCATCCCCGCGGCGGCGAGCGTCTCGCGCCCCGCCTCCTCGAGCACGCGCACCGCGAACTTGAACACGCCCTGCCCGTTCATCTGCAGGAAGGGCGAGCCGACGATGGCGCCGCCGCACACGTTGCCGGGCACCGAGAGCAGGTCCACCTGGCTGCCGTCGGCGTGCAGAACGCTGGCATGAATTCCGGGCTTCTCGGAAGCACGAAGGACTACGGCACCCGCCCCGTCGCCGAACAGCACGCAGGTGCCGCGGTCGTTCCAGTCGAGGATGCGCGAGAACACCTCGGCGCCGACGACCAACGCAGATTTGTAAATTCCATTTCTGATGAAACTGTCTGCGCTGGCCAAGGCGTAGACGAAACCGCTGCACACCGCCTGCACGTCGAAGGCCGGGCAGCCCTTCACGCCGAGCTTCGCCTGCAGCAGGCAGGCGGTGCTGGGAAAGATGTAGTCCGGGGTCGAGGTGGCGACGATGATCAAGTCGATGTCATCGGGCTTCAAGCCCGCTGCATCGAGCGCGCGCCTGCTCGCTTCGAGCGCGAGGTCGCTCGAGGCCTGAGACTTCTCGGCGATGTGCCGCTGGACGATGCCGGTGCGCTCGCGGATCCAGGCGTCGCTCGTGTCCAGGCGCGCGGCGAACTCGGCGTTGGTCATGACGCGCGGCGGCAGGTAGCTCCCCGTGCCGGCGATGCGGGAATAAATCATCACAGCAGGGAATAAATCATCACGGCAGGGAGTAGATCATGCGGGAACCGTCGATTCGACCTGCGCCATCTGCGCGGCAATGCGCTGCGGCACGTTGTTGCGCACCTCGTCGACCGCGCGCTCCAGCGCCTGGCCGAAGGCGTAGACGTCGGCCGAGCCGTGGCTCTTGATGACGATGCCGCGCAGGCCGAGCAGGCTGGCGCCGTTGTACCTGCCCGGATCCATGCGGCCGCGCAGCGCGCCGAACACCGGGCGCGCCAGCCAGGCAATGAACATGCGCCACGGGCTGCTCGTGAATTCTTTCCTGATGAAATGGAAAAGCATCTTGGCCACGCCCTCGGACGCCTTGAGCACCGAGTTGCCCACGAACCCGTCGCAGACCACCACGTCGATGCTGCCCTTGTAGATATCGTCGCCCTCGACGTTGCCGTAGAAGTTGAGCCCGCTCGCGCGGAGCAGCTCGCCGGCGCGCTTCACCGTCTCGTTGCCCTTGATGTCCTCGACGCCGATGTTCAGCAGCCCGACCGAGGGCCGCTCCTTGTGCTCCACCGCCGCGACGAGCATCGCGCCCATGACGCCGAACTGCATGAGCTGCTCCGGCGTGCAGTCGACGTTGGCGCCGAGGTCGAGCACATAGGTATAGCCGCCCGTCATGTTCGGCAGCACCGTCGCGATCGCCGGCCGGTCGACGCCCCGGATGGTCTTCAGCACGAACCGCGAAATCGCCATCAGGGCGCCGGTGTTGCCCGCGCTCACGCAGGCGTGCGCCTCGCCGCTCTTCACCAGGTTGACCGCGACGCGCATCGACGAGTCCTTCTTGGCGCGCAGCGCGAGCGCCGGGGGCTCGTCCATCGCCACCACCTCGCTCGCCGCATGCACGCGCAGGCGCGGGCCCGGCGCGGCGCCGCGCGCCCTGAGCTCTGCCTCCAAGGCGTCGCGCAGGCCCACCAGCACGATGTCGACGTCGGCCGAGCGCGCCTGGAAGGCGAGCGCGGCCGGAACCGTCACATGCGGGCCGTGATCGCCCCCCATGCAATCGACGGCGACGGTGATCAGCGGGCTACTCTTCTTTGGTCTTGAGGACTTTCTTGCCGCGGTAGAACCCGGTCGGGCTGACGTGGTGGCGCAGGTGCGTCTCGCCGGTCGTCGGCTCCACCGCGATCGCGGGACCGCTCAGATGGTCGTGCGAGCGGTGCATGCCGCGCCGCGAGGGCGACTTCTTGTTCTGCTGGACTGCCATGTGTGACTCCTTCTCGGTATCAAAGCTTGCCGCGCATCAGGCCGCGCAGCCCGGCAAACGGCGAAATCCTCTCGTCATCGTGCCGCGCCGCCGGCCCCGCGGCGCAGCCTTCGTGCCGCGGCGCGTACGGCAGCTCGAGGATCAGCTGGTCCTCGATCAGCTCGCGCAGCGGCATCTCCTTCCCCGCGAGCACCCGGTCGGGCGCCTGCGCGTCGGGCGGCTCCGCGTCGATCTCGGCCTGCGTCGCCGCGAGCACCAGCAACTCGTCGATCCCGACCGCGAACGGCATCGCCTCGAGGCAGCGCTGGCAGCGCAGCTGCAGCGCCCCCTGCAGGCTCAGGCGCAAACCCGGCCGGCCGCGCTCGTCGCGCGTGCCCTCAAGCGCATAGGTGATTTCTCCAGCGTCCGAAGCGAGCATGTCGCGCAGCCGCGGCAGCTCCCGAACCGGCCAGCGCCCCTGCTGCCTTGCCCCAGCCGTCGCGAACTCGAAGCCATCGATCAGCGGCTGGTGCGGCATAAAGCGGCGGATGATAGCATTTTGGAATTCCCTCGTCATAACAAAGTGATGGCTCAGCCGCGGCGCCTCGTGCTCGCTTCGACCTCGCGCTACCGGAAGGAGCTCCTGGGACGCCTCGGCCTGCCTTTCGAGGTGGCGCCCCCCGAGACCGACGAGTCGCCCCTGCCGGGAGAGTCGCCCGCCGATCTCGCGCTGCGGCTCGCGGTGCTGAAAGCGCGCTCGGTCCGCGCCGGCAACGCGCTCGTCATCGGCAGCGACCAGGCTGCCGCGCTCGAGGGCCGTCTCCTCGGCAAGCCCGGAAGCCACGAAGCGGCGGTGCGCCAGCTGCGCGAGCTGAGCGGCAAGGCGGCCGACTTCCAGACTGCCCTGCCCCTTCTGAATACGGAAACCGGGAGCCTGGAAACCCGCGTGGTTTCCTGCCGCGTCACCTTCCGCAGCCTGGACGAGCGGCGCATCGAGGCCTACCTGCAGCGCGAGCAGCCCTACGACTGCACCGGCAGCGCCAAGGCCGAAGGCCTGGGCATCGCGCTCATCGCCCGCATCGACACCGAGGACCCGACCTCGCTCATCGGCCTTCCCCTCATCGCGCTGACCGAGCTGCTCGAGCGCGCCGGAATGTCCGTGCTTTGATCCTGTACGCCATTCCGACGCCGTTGGGCGCATCGCCCGAGCAGTCGTTGCCGGCATCTGCGATCGACACCGTAAGAGGACTGAAAGACTTCGTCGTCGAGAATGCAAAGAGCGCGCGGGCCTTTCTCGGCGCGCTCGGGATGCCGGTCCGGGAACTCGACATTCAGACCGTTGGCGAGGACATGGCTGCGCTGCTGCAGCCGCTCAGGGAAAGGCGGCCGTTGGGGCTGCTTTCGGAAGCCGGCTGCCCGGCGATCGCCGACCCCGGCGCCGCGCTCGTGGAGGCGGCGCACCGCGAAGGCTTCAAGGTCGTGCCGCTCGTCGGCCCCTCCGCCATCGTGCTCGCGCTGATGGCCTCCGGGCTCGAGGGCCAGCGCTTTGCGTTCTGTGGTTATCTGCCACGAGAAGATGTCGAGCGGCGCAAACGTATCAAAGAACTTGAGCTTCGCTCGCGGAAAGAGCGCGAGACCGAGATCTTCATCGAGACGCCCTACCGCAACGACGCCCTCTTCGCCGCCCTGCTCGCGACCTGCGCGCCGGCGACGCGGCTATGCGTCGCGGCGGACCTGACGCTTCCCGGAGAAAGCATCGCCACCCGCAGGGTGCGTGAATGGCAGGGCGCCGCCGGCCCGGGCAAGCGGCCTGCCGTGTTTCTCCTCCAGTCCTCTCTTACCGGATAGAAGGCGAGTAGCGCACCGCCAGCTCGGCGAGCGCCGCGGCGGCGCCGGCGCCGAAGCGCCGGGCGAACTTCTCGGCGATGTTCTCCTTCTGCGTGAAGTCGACGATCAGGTCGGCCTTCACCACCTCGCGCGCCACGTACTCGATGCTGCCCACGGCGTCGGCGAGGCCCAGGTCGATGCTCTTCTGCCCGGTCCAGATCAGCCCGCTGAACATGTCGGGGGTCTCCTTGAGGCGCTTGCCGCGCCCCTCGCGCACCACGGCGATGAACTGCTGGTGGATGTCCTCGACCATCGCGCGCGCGTGCCTGACGTCGCTCTCCTGCATCGGCGAGAACGGGTCGAGCAGGCCCTTGTTCTCCCCGGCGGTGATCAGGCGCCGCTCGATGCCGAGCTTGTCCATCAGGCCGGTAAAGCCGAAGCCGTTCATCAGCACGCCGATCGAGCCGACGATGCTCGCCTTGCCGACGTAGATGCGGTCGGCGCCGGCGGCGACGAAATAGCCGCCCGAGGCGCATACGTCCTCGACCACGGCGTAGAGCGGGATCTCCGGGTACTGCTGGCGCAGGCGCCGCATCTCGTCGTAGATGGTCTGCGCCTGCACCGGACTGCCGCCCGGGGAATTGATGCGCACCACGACGCCCTTGGTGTTGCCGTCCTTGAACGCGGCGAGCAGGGCGCTGTTGATGCGCTCCGCGCTCGCATCGGCGCCCGGGGCGATCAGCCCGCTCACCTCCACCATGGCGGTGTGCTTGCGGCCGCCCGCCATGTCGGCGCGCCCCCGCCAGTCGAAGGCCGCGAGCAGCACCACCGTGATGTACGCGAAAGTCAGCAGCTTGAAGAAGATTCCCCACAGGCGCGCCCGCCGCTGCTCCTTCAATGCCGCCGTCGCGAGCTTGGCCACCAGGTCGCGTTCCCATTGCCCGCCGTTTTCAGTCATCCTCGAACCCCATTAAGTAAACGTTTCCGTTGCGTTCCTCGAGGCGCAGCTTGACCAGCCGCTTGCCGCTGCAAGGGCCGCCGGTACAGCGGCCGGTGTGCGCCTCGTACGTCGCGCCGTGCGTCGAGCAGAGCAGGTCGCGCCCGTCCGCGTCGAAGAATACGCCCTCCTGCCAGTCGAGCTCCATCGCGACGTGCGCGCAGCGGTTCAGATAACCGTGTGCCTTTCCGTCTTTTCTGATCACAAAGGCAGGCACCGGCTCTCCGAAGTACTCGACCTCGAAGCGCACGCCGCGCCCCGCGTCGGGGAGCGCCGCGGCGTCGCAGATCAGGCGTTCGTCCTCAGCCATTCCCGTAGCTGATCCACCGAAGAGAAACACCCCAGGGGGCCGCAGGCGCGCAGCCCCTGCTCGGGATGCGCGCCGTAGGTCATGGCAAGGGCGTCGACGCCGGCGGCGCGGGCCATCTCGAGGTCGTGGGAGGTGTCGCCGATCATGAGCATGTTCTTCGCATTCTTTTTTGTTTCTTCCATGAGTTCCAGAAGCATTGCGGGATGCGGCTTGGGGCGGCATTCGTCGGCGCAGCGCGAAGCGCGGAAGTGCGCTCGCAGGCCGCTCGCGTCGAGCGCCCGCTCGAGGCCGCGCCGGCTTTTCGCGGTGGCGATGCCAAGCCAGGTCCGGGAGGAAAGCTCGCCCAGCAGCTCCCGCATGCCCGGGAAGAGCTGCATCGCGGGCTCGCGGCTGCGGAAATGCCGGCGATACGCCTCGACGAACTCGCCGTAGCGCTCCGGGGGCAGCGCCGGCGCCACCTCGCGCATCAGCTGCGGCAGTCCGAGCCCGATGACATGGCTTGCCCGCTCGAGCGGCGGGATCTCCAGCCCCAAGTCACCGCAGGAGGCCCTGATCGACTCCGCGATGCCGGCGGGCGAGTCGAGGATGGTGCCGTCCCAGTCGAAGACGATCAGCTCGTACTTCACGGCAGCCTGCGGGTGACGAAAGCCTGCATGTCGGCGGGCAGCGGCGATGTCAGGCGCAGCCGCTCGCCGGTGGCCGGGTGCTCGAAGGCGAGCGAGGCGGCGTGCAGGAACAGGCGCTTGACGCCCTGCTTCGCGAGCTCGCGGTTGAGCGCGAAGTCGCCGTATTTATCGTCGCCCAGCACCGGATGGCCGGCATGCGCGAGGTGGACGCGGATCTGGTGCGTGCGGCCGGTGAGCAGGCGCACTTCCAGGAGGCTGAACCGATCTGTCTTTCTGGCAACGGACACTCTCGTAGCGGCAGCCAGGCCGCCTTCCTTGACCGCCACCCGGCGCTCGCCGGAGGCGGTCACGTACTTGTGCAGCGATTCACGGATCTCCGCGGGGCCCCGGTACGCCCCGGCCGTCACGACCGCGTAGACCTTCTCCACCTCCCCTTCGCGCAGCATGCGGTGCAGCTCGACCAGGGCGGCGCGCTTCTTTGCCACGATGAGCAGGCCGGAGGTATCCCGGTCGAGCCGGTGGGCAAGCTCGAGCAGCTTCGCCTGCGGACGCGCCGCGCGCAGCGACTCGATCACCCCGAAGCTCACCCCGCTGCCGCCGTGGACGGCAACCCCGGAAGGCTTGTCGACGACCAGCAGCGCCGGGTCCTCGAACACGATGGGGAACTCGGCCGCCCTCGCCTTGTTTGTCCGCACCGCGACGCGTACGGGAGGCAGGCGCACCTTGTCGCCCGCCTGCAGGCGGTAGTCGGGCTTCACCCGCCCGCTGTTCACCCGGACCTGGCCGCTGCGCAGGACCTGGTAGACATGGCTCTTGGGCACGCCCTTGAGGTGCCGCAGCAGGAAGTTGTCGATGCGCTGCGCGGCGGATTCTTCCCCGACTTCCAGCCAGGTCGCCTGGGGACGGCCCGCGGCCTTGCTTAAGTCATTCATTTTCCGTACTATCTCGCGGTCGCTTTGAGTTGCGAGGCACAGGAAGGCGTGGCGCGGTGAGCTCTTGGGGCCGCCGTAGCCCGCACCTGCAACCCGCCTCCTGTCCGGCCGCAGCCGGGCCTGAAGCGCTGGTTAATTTCGCTCACCGGAAGTAGCGATACTACTAGAAGCGCGCGCAGGTTTTGTTTTCCCGAGGAAGTCTCGATTCCGCCTGAGGGGGCGCAAATCCGGTTTAGGAGCGCAATCAGCGGCTAGTCTCCTGCGCGCGCAGGAGAACAAAAAGTGAAGCGGATGTTATTCAACGCGACGCAGCAAGAAGAGCTGCGCGTCGCGATCGTCGACGGGCAAAAGCTGGTCGACCTCGACATAGAGTCAGCCTCAAGGGAACAGCGCAAGAGCAACATCTACAAAGGCATCATTACCCGCATCGAGCCCAGTCTCGAGGCCGCCTTCATCGACTACGGCGAGGAGCGGCACGGGTTCCTGCCCTTCAAGGAAGTGGCGCGCAGCTACTTCAAGCCCGACGTCGACGTCGGGCGCGCCCGCATCCAGGACGCGCTGCGCGAGGGCCAGGAGATCATCGTCCAGGTCGAGAAGGACGAGCGCGGGACCAAAGGTGCCGCCCTGACGACGTTCATCTCGCTGGCGGGACGATACCTCGTGCTGATGCCCAACAACCCGCGCGGCGGCGGCGTCTCGCGCCGCGTCGAGGGTGAGGACAGGAACGAGCTGCGCGACACGCTCGACCAGCTGCAGCTCCCCGAAGGCATGAGCGTCATCGCCCGCACCGCGGCGATCGGCCGCTCCCTCGAGGAGCTCAACTGGGACCTGAACTACCTGATGCAGCTCTGGCGCGCCGTCGAGTCGGCCTCGGGCGACCAGTCCAAGAAGCCCTTCCTCATCTATCTCGAGTCGAGCCTGGTCATCCGCGCCATCCGCGACTACTTCCAGCCCGACATCGGCGAGATCCTCATCGATACCGACGAGATCTTCGAGCAGGCCAAGGCGTTCATGCAGACGGTGATGCCGGGCAACGTCGGCAAGGTGAAGCTCTACCGCGACGACGTGCCGCTCTTCTCGCGCTTCCAGATCGAGCACCAGATCGAAAGCGCGTACTCGCGGCAGGTGGCGCTGCCCGCGGGCGGCGCCATCGTCATCGACCACACCGAGGCGCTCACCGCCATCGACGTCAACTCGGCGCGCGCCACCAAGGGCGGCGACATCGAGGAGACGGCGCTGCGCACGAACCTCGAAGCCGCCGACGAAGTGGCGCGGCAGCTCAGGCTGCGCGACCTCGGCGGCCTGATCGTCATCGACTTCATCGACATGGAGTCGC
>CBDDRQ010000282.1:0-2541 GCA_965233125.1 uncultured bacterium | reverse complement strand
ATCGTGTGCGACGAGCCGACCAGCGCGCTCGACGTCTCGGTGCAGGCGCAGATCCTGAACCTGCTGCGCTCGCTGCAGCAGCGCCTGGGCATCGCCTACCTCTTCATCACCCACAACATCACGGTTGTCGATTACCTCGCCCACGAGGTGGCGGTCATGCGCGAGGGGAAGATCGTCGAGCACGACACGGTGGACGCGGTGCTGCGCGGCCCGCGCCACGCGTATACGAAGGAGCTGCTCGCCGCCGTGCCGGCGGTCGCTTGATGTCAGCGCGGCTTCTGGCGCCGCCTAGTGAACGCGCAGGTAGATCTTCTGCCCGATGCGCAGGTGCGGCCCGAGGGAGTTCCAGCGCTTGAGGTCGGCGACGCGCACGCGGTAGCGCATGGCGATGCCGCTCAGCGTGTCGCCGCGGCGCACGGTGTGCACGCCGCGCACGGCGCTCTGCACGGGGATCGGCGGCGCGTACATGATCGGCAGCGCGCGCACGGTGTCCTTCGCTTCGCCGTTCATCGGCACCACCAGCACCTGCGGCATCTTCGAGGAGCGCGGATGGATGCCGTTCACGCGCTTCAGGTCGTCGACGCTGACGTGGTACTTCTTCGCGATCGCGAGCAGGCTCTCGCCGCGCTTCGGGCGATACACCTCCCAGGAAACGAGCGACTTCTCGTCGTACTTCGCCAGGTTGTCGTGGAAGACGTCGACCTTGTCCGCCGGCAGGACGATGCGCGTCGCCACCGAGGCGCGGATGAGCGGCCGGCTGAACCCCGGATTCAGGGCGATGAACTCCTCGACGGGCATCTCGGCGAGCGCGGCGGCGAGCTGCACGTCCATGTCCGGGGTCTCCGTGACCACGGCGAAGTAGGGCTCGTTGGGGATCGGGTCGAGGTTGATGCCGTAGGGCTCGGGGTTGGCGATGATGTTCTTGATCGCCTGGAGCTTCGGCACGTACTGCGCGGTCTCGCGCGGCATGCGCAGGCTCAAATAGTCCGTCGGCTTCTTCGCCTTCCGGTTCTTCGCGATGGCGCGCTTCACCGCGTTTTCGCCCCAGTTATAGGAGGCGAGGGCGAGGTGCCAGTCGCCGTGCATCTCGTACACGTAGGTGAGGTAGTCGAGCGCGGCGTTGGTGGAGGCGACGATGTCGCGCCGGCCGTCGTACCACCAGTTCTGCTGCAGCTCGTAGCGCTTGCCGGTGCCCGGGATGAACTGCCAGATCCCCGAGGCGTGGGCGCGCGAGTACGCCATCGGATTGAAGGCGCTCTCGATCATGGGCAGCAGCGCGAGCTCGGTGGGCAGGCCGCGCTTCTCGATCTCATCGACGATGTAGTAGAGGTAGAGCTTGCTGCGGTCGAAAATGCGCTGCAGGTAGTCCTTTTCCCTCGCGTAGTAGGCGGTGTGCTGCTTGACCAGCTTGTTGTCGAGGTTGGGCACGGCGAAGCCCTGGCGGATGCGGTGCCACAGGTCCCCGGCGGGCACGGTGCGGTCGATCATGCGCGGGCTGGGCGGCTCGCTGACCACCACGCGCTCGCCGTCGAAGGGCGGCAGCTTGGTCGCATCGAGCGGCGCGGGCACGGGCGGCTTCGCCGGTGCCGGCGGGACGAAGCGCGGGCTCGCCTCCGCCGGCGGCGGCGGATCCGCCCGCGGCGGCGCCGCGATCGCCACCGGTTCCACCGCTTGCTGCGGCGGCTCGGCCGGCGGCGTCGAGGCGCAGGCCTGCAGCAGCACGGCGGCGAGGAGGGCGATTCTCTTCAAAAGCGGTTCTTCCAGTCGCGGATAGCAGCGAATACTCTCACAGGATCGGCCACCCTCGCTCCGAGGTACTTGTTGGCCGACTCGATCACCGCCGGCTCGAGGCAGCGCAGGAACGGGTTGGTGGCCTTCTCTTCGCCCAGTGTGCTAGGCAGCGTCGGCTTGCCGGCGGCGCGCAAGTCCCGATCGCGGCCCTCGCGCGCCTCGAGCGCGGCGTTGCCCGGCTCGACGGCCTTGGCGAAGCCGATGTTGGCGAGGGTGTACTCGTGGCCGCAGTAGACCTTCGTCGCGTCGGGCAGCGCCGCGAGCTTGGCGAGCGACGCATACATCTGCTGCGCCGTGCCCTCGAAGAGCCGCCCGCAGCCGCAGGCGAACAGCGTGTCGCCACAGAAAAGCGCCCCTGCCCCATAATAGGCAACGTGCGCGCGCGTATGTCCCGGGATGTCGAGCACGGAGAAAGTGACGCCGAGCTCGGGGATGCTCACCGTGTCGCCCTCGGCGACCGGGCGGTCGACCGTCGGGATCGGCTCGTGGCGCGGGCCGTAGACGGGAACGCGGCGGCCGCGCAGCAGCTCGGCGATGCCGCCGACGTGGTCGGGATGGTGGTGCGTGGCGAGGATCGCCGCGAGCTCAAGCTTCTCGCGCGCGAGGAAATCCAGCACCGGGCGCGCCTCGCCCGGATCGACGACGGCGGCGTGCTTGGCGCCGCGCAGCGTCCAGATGTAGTTGTCCTTGAACGCGTTGACCGGGACGATCTCGAGCATGGTCCGGCATTCCTTCGTGCAGAACGGGGCG
>CBDDRQ010000281.1:0-20774 GCA_965233125.1 uncultured bacterium | reverse complement strand
GCGGCGCAGCTCTTCAAGCCCGCGCAGCACCACGCCGCGGTCGCCGGCGGCAAGATCGAGTCCGCGGCGGTGCTCTCGTTCCAGTGGGGCGGCACCATCCCGGAGATGAACGTCACCGTGATTCCCTACTTCATGAGCTCGGTGAAGAAAATGCACGCCTTCCGCGGCTCGGAAGCGCAGAAGATGCTCGACGCGAAGATGGCCGACAAGGGCGTCACCAACATCGCCTGGCTGATGGACGCGAACGACGGCATCTTCACCTCCGCGGCGAAGCCGCTGCTCACCCCCGCGGACTTCAAGGGCGTGAAGGTGCGCGGCCTGTCCAAGCTCTGGGACATGGGGCTCTCGGCAATGGGCGCGGCGCCTTCGCCGATGCCGGCGCCCGAGGTGTACCAGGCGCTGCAGACCGGGGTCATCGACGCCGGCTTCACCGGCGTCAAGGCGGCCAACAGCCGCAAGTTCTACGAGGTGCAGAAGTTCGGCGTCGCCTCCAACATCATCCTCGCCTATGACAACCTGATCGTGAACCCGGCGTGGTGGAAGGGCCTGCCCGCCGACCTGAGGAACGCGATCCAGGCCGCCGCCACCAAGGCGGAGGACCGCGCCATCCCGCCCTCCGACGGCATTCCGGAGGAGGACGTCAAGGTGCTGCGCGAGAAGGGCATGAACGTCACCGTGCTCACCAAGGCGCAGGAGAAGGTGATGGCCGACGCCATGCAGCCCGCGGTGATCAAGGCCTTCATCGAGGCGAGCCCCGACGGCGCGCGCCTGATCGAGATGATGCGCAAGCTCTGATGTTGTTCGCCGCGCGCGTGCTCGGCGCGCTGACGCGCGCCGCGGCCGCGCTCTCGGCGGCGGGCGTACTCGTTTCGCTCGTGCTCATCGCCTGGGCGGTGGTGATGCGCTACGCGCTCAACCGCCCGCCCGCCTGGGTGGACGACGCGGTCGGCTTCCTGCTGGTGGGCATCGTCATGCTCGCGGCGGCGCAGGTGCAGCGCCGCGGCGAGCACATCGGCGTCGACCTCCTCGCCTCGCGCCTTTCCGCGCGCGCGCGCCGCTGGGTGGACGCCTGGGCCGCGCTCGCCGCGCTCGCCGCCGCGCTCGTGCTGGTGGTGAACGGCTGGCAGACGGCGCTCTTCTCGCGCAGCCTGGGCATCGTCGCCGAGGGCAACGTCGAGATCCCGGTGTTCTGGATGCAGCTGCTGCTGCCCCTGGGCGGCGCGGTGATGGCGCTCGTCGCGCTCGAGTCGCTCGCGCGCCTCGCCGCCGGCGAGCCGCCCGCCGAAGCCCCGCCCGCGATCGCGGAGCGGCCGGAGTGACGTTCGCGCTCATCCTCGCGGGGCTGGTGCTGCTGCTCTTCACCGGGCTGCCGGTGTACGCCGGGCTGATGCTCTACGGCGGCGCGCTGCTCGTCGCCACGCAGGGCGAGCTCGGCTCGGTGTCGGAGGTGATGTACGGCGAGCTCAACCGCTACCTGCTGGTGGCGATCCCGCTGTTCGCCTTCATGGCGCACGTCATGATCCGCAGCCGCATCGTCGACGACCTCTACGCCACGGCCTACACGCTGACGCGCCACCTCCCCGGGGGCGTGGGCATCGCCACCGTGCTAGCGTGCACGCTCTTCGCCGCCATCTCCGGCTCGAGCGTCGCCACCGCGCTCACCATCGGCTCGGTCGCCATCCCGCAGATGATCCGCTTCGGCTACGAGCCGCGCGCCGCCTACGGCCTGGTCGCCGCCGGGGGGACGCTGGGCATCCTCATCCCGCCCTCGGGCCCGATGGTGCTCTACGGCGTGGTGAGCGACACCTCGATCGGCGCGCTCTTCATGGCCGGCGTCGTGCCCGGGCTGGTGATGGCGGCGATGTTCGCCGTCTGGACGATGGGCACGAGCGCGCTCGGCCGCCGCGTGCGCCGCGAGCCGCGCGCCTCGCTCCCCGAGGCGCTCGCCGCGCTGCGCAAGTCGATCTGGGCGCTCTCGCTGCCGGTGCTGGTTCTGGGCGGCATGTACGCCGGGGTCTTCACTGCCACGGAAGCGGCCGCCGCTGGCGCGACGCTCGCGCTCGCCGTGGGCGTCGTCGTCTACCGCACCATCGGCCCGCGCGAGATCTGGGGCTCGGCGCTCGACGCGAGCCGCACCTCGGCCATGCTCTTCATGATCCTCGCCGGCGCCTCGGTGTTCGGCTTCGTGCTCACCAAGCTGCGCATCCCGCACGAGATCGTGCAGCTCGTGGTGGCGAGCGAGATCGGCCAGCTCGGCTTCCTGCTCGCGATCATGGCGCTCGTGCTCGTGCTCGGCATGTTCCTCGAGACCATCGCCATCATCCTCATCACCACGCCCGTGATCCTGCCCGCCATGGCGCACCTGGGCATCAACCCGATCTGGTACGGGGTGCTCCTCACCATCAACCTCGAGCTCGCCCTCATCACCCCGCCGGTGGGCATGAACCTCTTCACCATCAAGGCCGTGGCCCGCGCGCCGATCGGCCAGGTCATCCTGGGCTCGCTCCCCTACGTCGTCCTCATCAGCCTTTGCCTGGGGCTCGTCATGGCGATCCCGCAGCTCGCGCTTTGGCTGCCGGGTACCATGCTTAAATAGGGACGTACCCTATTTATCGGGACGCGTAGCTTAGGATAAATAGGGTACGTCCCTATTTAAGGCTATGAAGATCCAATACCAGTCCGGCTTCGGCAACACCTTCTCCACCGAGGCGGAGAGAGGCGCCCTGCCCATCGGGCGCAACTCGCCGCAGCGCCCGCCCAAAGGCCTATACACCGAGGGCATCTCGGGCACCGCGTTCACCGCGCCGCGCGCCGAGAACCGCAGCACGTGGATGTACCGCAAGCGCCCCTCGGCGATGCACGGCCCCTACCGGCGCCTGAAGGACACGCTTCTCCGCTCCGGGCCTTTCACCGAGGTCGAGCCCTCGCCCAACCGCCTGCGCTGGGACCCGCTGCCGATGCCCGCGAAGCCGACCGACTTTCTCGACGGCCTGGTCACGCTCGCGGGCTCGGGGTCCCCCGACATGCAGGCCGGGATCGCGGTGCACATCTACCGCGCCAACCGCTCGATGCAGCGGCGCGTGTTCACCAACGCGGATGGGGAAATGATGTTCGTGCCCCAACAGGGTTCTCTGAGAATTTTCTCGGAATTGGGAATTCTGGAAGTACAACCCGGCGAAATCGCGGTGATTCCCCGCGGCATCAAGTTCAAAGTCGAAATCGACAAGCCGGTGCGCGGCTACCTCTGCGAGAACTACGGCCCCGCCTTCCGCCTGCCCGAGCTCGGGCCGATCGGCGCGCAGGGCCTCGCGCAGGTGCGCGACTTCCTCGCCCCGGTGGCCGCCTATGAGGCGCGCGGCGGCGAGACCGAGCAGGTAGCGAAGTTCCAGGGCGCGCTGTGGTCGACCACGCTAGAGCATTCGCCGCTGGATGTGGTCGCCTGGCACGGCAGCTACGTCCCCTACAAGTACGACCTCGCGCGCTTCATGGTGATCAACACCGTGAGCCACGACCATCCCGACCCTTCGATCTTCACCGTGCTCACCTCGCCCTCGGGACAGCCGGGCGTCGCCAACTGCGACTTCGTCATCTTCCCGCCGCGCTGGATGGTGGCCGAGAACACCTTCCGTCCGCCCTGGTTCCACCGCAACACCATGAGCGAGCTGATGGGCCTCGTGCACGGCGTCTACGACGCCAAGGCCGAGGGCTTCGCCCCCGGCGGCGTGTCGCTCCACAACCAGATGTCGGCACACGGCCCGGATCTGGGCACTTATCAAAAAGCGTCGAAGGTGGCACTGAAGCCGCACAAGATCGAGGACACCCTCGCCTTCATGTGGGAGTCGCGCTACGTGTTCCGGCCGACGAAGTTCGCCATGGCCGCGCGCGAGCTGCAGAAGGACTACGACCGCGTCTGGTCGGGCTTCAAGGGCGCGTAGCCGCCGCTCTTGCCGTTGAAGCGGTCGGCCTTCGCCCAGGACAGGCGCTGGGTCTCAATGCAGTTGATGCGGATGCGGCCCTTCGCGGTGTCGTAGCGGATCACCTCGAGCGTGCGCGTGCCGCGCGCGTCCAGGTCCTTCCACTTCGAGCCGACGGGGGGATATCGCTGGGCCACTCGTGCCAACGTACCAGAGGTTCGCCTTCAGCCGATTGCAAGGCGACATAGCGAAACCGCGCGCTTACCTCCGCGCTGCGCGCCGGGACCAGTCCTGCACCTCGAGATCCTTGAAGCGCGCGAAGTCCGCCACGTTGGGGGTGGCGAGGACGAGCCCGTTGACGTGGGCGATTGCGGCGATCTGGCCATCGGCACGTCAGAGGGAGATGCTGCGGCCCGCGCCCCTGTCGCGCAGCGAGGCCGCGAAGTCCTCCGCCAGCCCGACCTCGTCGAGCGCGTGCCGGTTCAGAAAGCTCCGGTAGGCCGCAGCGAAGCCGCCCCGCAAGCGCTTGCGAACCCTAGCTTCTGCAATCGAATACTTGCGGCTCATGTGGCGGATGTACATCATCACGTACATCTCTGCAAGATCCCAATCAGGACATCCCTCCTTCGCCGCCTTGCCCGGCAGGACCGAAAACGGGTAGCCTTTTGTTTATGGGTCGACATCTCGTAGCGCAATCGCCCGACATTCTCGGCGGCACGCCGGTGTTCGCGGGGACGCGCGTTCCCATCCAGACGCTGCTCGACTACCTTGAAGCGGGCGAAACGATCGACGAATTCCTGGAGGGCTTCCCCACGGTATCGCGGGAACAGGTGCTGGCCTTCTTGAAGGAAGCCAAGGCGCGCATGGTGGCGGCAGGCGCGTGAGAATTCTGGTCGACGAGTGCGTCGATCATCGATTCGCGCGAGAGCTCACCGGACACGAGGCAAGCACCGTTCCGGATAAGGGATGGGCAGGAATCAGCAAAGTCGAGTGATCGCCATATGGACCACACCCACGATCCCGACCTGAAGAGCTGGATCGAGCCGGCGAACGAGCCCGGCTGCGACTTCCCGATCCAGAACCTGCCTTTCGGCATCTTCCGCAGGAAGCGCTCGAACGAGGAGCCGCGCGGTGGCGTCGCCATCGGCGACCAGATCCTCGACCTCGCCGCGCTCGACCTGAAGACCGGGCCGACGCTGAACGGCCTCGCCGCCCAGGGACGGCCGGCGTGGAAGAAGCTGCGAAAGGCGTTGTCGCAAAATCTTTCCGATCCGAAAAAGAAAAAGGCGCTGTCCCGTTACCTGCTGCCCATGAAGCAGGCCGAGATGTTCCTCCCGGTCGCGGTCGGCGACTACAGCGACTTCTTCGCCGGCATCCACCATGCCACCAACACCGGGCGCATGTTCCGGCCCGACAACCCGCTGCTGCCGAATTACAAGTGGGTGCCGATCGGCTACCACGGCCGCGCCTCGTCGATCGTCGTCTCGGGAACGCCGGTGACGCGCCCGCGCGGGCAGCTCAAGCCTGCCGACGCGCCGGCCCCGTTCTTCGCTGCGAGCAAGCGACTGGACTACGAAGCGGAGCTCGGCTTCGTCATCGGCCCGGGCAACGCGCTCGGGAAGAGTATCCCGGTCGGAAAGGCTCTGGATCATGTATTCGGCGTGGTGCTGCTGAACGACTGGTCGGCGCGCGACATCCAGGCCTGGGAGTACGTGCCGCTCGGGCCCTTCCTCGCCAAGAGCTTCGCCACGACGATCTCGCCCTGGGTGGTGACGCTGGAGGCGCTCGAGCCCTTCCGCTGCGCGGCGTTCAAGCGGGCCGACGACGATCCAAGACCCCTGGAGTATCTGTCCCATGAGAAAGACCACGGCTACGACATCACCCTCGAGATGCACCTGAGGACGGCCAAGATGAAGGTGCCGCACCGCCTCTCGCGCGGCACGTTCCGCGACTCGTACTGGACGCTCGCGCAGATCGTCGCGCACCAGGCATCGAACGGCTGCAACCTGCAGCCCGGCGATCTTCTCGGCTCGGGCACGCTCTCCGGGCCGACGCCCGACGCCTACGGCTCGCTGCTCGAGCTCTCCGCCGGCGGCAAGAGCCCGCTCACGCTGCCTTCCGGCGAGACACGCAGCTTCCTCGAGGACGGCGACGAGGTGATCGAGCGCGGCTACTGCGAGAACGCGAATGCGGTGCGGATCGGCTTCGGCGAGGCGAGCGGGAGGGTTCTGCCAGCGCGATGATTGCTGCCGGTCCGCGCTAGTTGCGGCCGTAGGAATCCTCGAAGCGCACGATGTCGTCCTCGTCCAGGTAAGCGCCGGACTGGACTTCGATCATCTCGAGGGGCATCTTGCCGGGATTTTCCAGGCGATGCCGCGTTCCCAGGGGGATGAACGTCGATTCGTTCTCGGAGACGAGGTAAGTGTCCTCGCCGCGGGTGACGCGTGCCGTGCCGCGCACGACCACCCAATGCTCCGCGCGGTGGTGATGCATCTGCAGTGAGAGAGCCGCGCCCGGATTGACGACGATGTGCTTCACTTGGAAGCGGCTCCCCGCGTCTATGCGGTCGTAGTAGCCCCAGGGGCGATAGATCTTGCGATGCGCGTTCGCCTCCGGTCTCTGTTCGTGCTTCAGGCGCGCGACGATTTCCTTCACCTTCTGGATGTGCGCCTTGTCCGCGGCGAGCACCGCGTCGGGCGTCTCGATGATCACCGCGTCCTTCAGGCCCACGCAGGCCACGAGCCGCGACTGGGAGATGGCGAGCGTATCGCGCGTATCGAAGGCCATGACATCGCCTTGCAGCACGTTGCCCTGCGCGTCCTTTGCGCCGATGCGCCAGATCGCATCCCAGGCCCCGACGTCCGACCACCCCGCGTCGAGCGGGACGACGACGCCCAGGCCTGGCGCCAGCTTCTCCATCACCGCGTAGTCGATCGACTCGGCCGGGCAGTCCTCGAAAGCCTTCCTGCCGACCCGCAGGAAATCATGATCGCGGGCGCGGGCGGCGAAAGCAGCGCGGCAGGCTCGCAAGATATCCGGCCGCGCCGCCTCCATGCGCTCCTGCCACACGGATGCGCGCACCATGAATATCCCGGCGTTCCAGTAGTACCCGCCCGTCGCGATGTACTTCTCGGCCGTGGCGGCATCCGGCTTCTCCACAAAGGCGGCGATCTCCCGGGCCTCGCCATCGCCCGGCAGCCGGTCGCCGCCGCGAATGTAGCCATAGGCGGTTTCCGGGGCGGTCGGAACGACGCCGAAAGTGACGATTTTTCCCTGCTCGGCATGCGCGGCTCCGTGCGCTACGGCCAGCCGGAAGGCCGCGATGTCCTCCACGACATGGTCCGCCGGCATCGCCACCAGCAGCGGGTCGCCACCAGCCTCGGCGGCTGCGAGGGCAGCCAGGGTAAGCGCCGGCGCAGTATTGCGTCCGAAGGGCTCCAGCAAGAGTGCCGCGGGCGCAAGCCCGGCCTGTCGAAGCTGCTCCGCGGTAATAAATCGATATTCCTCGTTGGCAACGACGATGGGCGCCAGCAGCTTGCGTTTTGCTGAAACAAACGAGGTATCAAGCCGGTGCAGGGTGGCCTGCAGCATCGTCTGCGCCCCGTTTAGCGCGAGCAGCTGCTTCGGATACTGCTCCCGGGACAGCGGCCAGAGGCGCGTTCCTGCACCGCCGCAGAGAATGACGGGCTGAATATTCATACCGTATCGGGGATGCGATTCCGACTAAGAATGCACTATTATGGCGGCTCGCTGGGGGGTGGCGCCGATCTACCGCCAGCGGCCGGCCAGACCTCAAGACCAAGAAAACAACCGGATACGGAAGCGCACGGAGATCCCGTGCAACGCAATATTTTGTGCTGTGGAGGGTGCTTCGGCACCCGGTTGGCGGCGAAGGCGTAACCTTCGCCGGGATTTTCGAGAAGAAGAGATGAACCGCAAGGAAGGGGGCGCGGTGGAGCAGTACCAGCCTGGCGCGGGGAGGGTCGCTGAGCGCGTGGACGCTCAGATGGTGGCCATCATGCGCTGCCTGTTGGCGTTCCTCGCCTTGGGCGTCGTCTACCTCGATCAGAATCAGGCGCAGTCGATCCAGACCGTCTACGGCGTGCTGTGCGGCTACGCGGGCTATGCGATCGCGCTCTTCTTTCCCGCGGTGCGACGCCACCTCAAAACACGCGCGCAGCCCTGGATCGACGTCGTGGTCTACGTCACGCTAGTGGCACTGACGCTGGGCGTGGGAAGCATCTTCTACCATTTCTTCTTCTTCGCGATCATCGTCGCCTCTTTCTCGCAGGGATTTCGCGAGGGCTTCGCGGTGACCATGGCGGCGGCGCTGGCGTTCGCCCTCATCGGCCTGGGCGGCTATGCTGCCGGGACGCCGTTCGACCTCACGCAGGCCCTCACCCGGACCGGCTCGCTCTACATCATCGGCTACATGATCGCCTACTGGGGCGGGCACGAAATCGCGCTCCGTCGGCGGCTCAGCCTGCTGCGCGACCTGTCGGCGAGCGTCAATCCGCGCGCCGGCCTGGACAGCCTGATCGCACACTACCTGTATCGGCTCACCACGTTCTTCGGCGCGCATTCTTGCCTTCTCGTCTTCTCGAAGGCAGGGGACGCCAACCGACTCATCTACCGTGCCGATGCGGCGCGCCCGTTCGCGGTGTTCCCCCCGGACAAGATCAGCAGCGATCTCGCCTGGCCGCTCCTCGACCTGCCGCCTTCGCTGTGCGTGAGCTTCGATGCGCGGCAGGCGTGGTGGCTTCCGCGCGCGCCGCGCCTGCTTGCCTGGGAGCTTGGCTGCACCCGCCGCGAGCATCCAGTGCGCAAGCAGGCTGCGGAGCTCGCTAACCTGCTCGAAGCGCCCGCCTTCGCCAGCGTGCCCTACAAGCAGACCGATGGCATCTCGGGGCGGGTCTACCTGATCGGCGCAAAGCGCGCCTTCAGCCACGCAGACACCCAGTTCCTCGCCCAGGTGGCCAGCCAGATGGCGACCGCGGTGAACAACGTCATGCTGCTGAACGAGCTCACCATCGACGTAGCGCAGAAAGAACGCTCGAAGATCTCGCGCGACATCCACGACACGACGGTGCAGTCCTACATCGGGCTGAAGCTCGGCCTCGAGGCGCTGTATCGCGACATGGGGCAGAGCGACCCGGTGGCGCATCGCCTCAAGGAGCTTCTCGACATGGCGACGCTGACCGTGGACGACCTGCGCGGCTACGTCGATCGCCTGCGCGGCCGCCAGAGCCAGCCGGCCGACGCGCAGCTTCTCACCCAGATCGAGGAGCAGAAACGAAGGTACCGGGACTACCACGGCATCGCCGTCGAGCTGCGCAGCGCGAGCACGCTACAGGTAAACCAGCAGGTGGCCGGAGAAGCCTATCGCGTAGTCTGCGAGGCGCTCAGCAACGTCTTTCGCCACACCGCGTCAAAGCAGGCCTTCGTCGACCTTCGCTGCGAGGAAGGCGCCCTGGCGATCGAGGTGGGCAACGACTCGCCCGCCGACTTCTCGACACCGCCGTTCATGCCGCGCTCCATCGCCGAGCGCGCCATGAGCCTGGGGGGCAGAGTTCAGGTCAGATTGAACAACGACGGCCACGACATCGTGCGCGTGACGATGCCCCTGAGCGTCGAAAACCGCGTTTAGCTATAGCTGCGAGGGTGACTCGCCCAGGCCGCTGAGCCGCTTGCGCTCCGCGGGCGCGACTGACTCGAGTAGCTGCTGCACGAACTGCTCCTGCTGCGCGAAGGCGCGCGCGGGGTCCGTGTCGATCGAGGAAACCCGGAACAGCATCCCGTCCGGAATCCGTCCGGTCAGCCCGAAGCGCAGCTCGACCAGGCGCTTCTGCAGCTTGCCTTCCACCGCCCGGTCGCCGACGGTGAACCAGTACGTCACCGGCTCGTGGCGCGCCCGCAGACTCGTGAGCAGGCGCCTCGCCGGTATGGAGCCAAACTTCGTGGAGAGGTCGGCAGCGTCGTTCTTGTGCAGTGTAAAGCCCTGCGCCGGATAGCAGACCTCCGGCTTATGCGCCTGCAAGGCGCCGCGCTGGTCGCTGCCGTAGGCGAGCGAGAGCATCACGCGATAGCCGGAGGCATTCACATAGACCCGGCTCAGCACCTCGCTGTAGAGCTTGTCGAGCAGCTCCTGGGTCTGCGGATTGACGACCTGCACGAAGCGCTGCGGCTCCTCTCGCCATTCGCCGAACTGCTTCGGCACGATGCGCTCGAGCGACACGGTCTCCAGGTCGGCAAGCTTGGTTGTCGGTCGCAGCACGATGGCGCCCACGCTTGCCGTGAGCATCAGGCCCGCGATGACGAAAGCGATCCGATTGGTGGTCATATCAGCCGCGCAGGCCTTCCGCTTCCGCCTCGTCGTCCAGTTGCGGCAGCAGCGCCGGTTCTTCGGCGTTCAGGAGGAACTCGCTGCAACCGTAAGTGAAGATCTTGCGCACCTTCGGATTCGCGGCCCCGCACATCAGCCGGCGCCCCTGCTTCTTCTGGATGCCGTAAAGCAGGAGCAGCAGGCCTAGGAACGCGCTGTCCACGTAGGACACCTGCGCGAGATTGATGCGCACATGGTTTCCCGCGGCTACAGCTTCGGAAAGGCGCTCGCGAAGGGGCTGCACGGTCTCGCTGGACCAGGCGCCGCGCAGGCGGATGAAGGTTTCGCGCCCGGCTTGGCGGGACTCGATGGACGGTTGCCCGGATGCGCGCTCGCGATAGATGAGCCATGCGTAAGGCACGACTCGCGTAAGCAGGAGCCACAAGAAGTCCCGTCCGTCAGCGAAGTATCGCCGCCACAGCGTGGGCTCTTCCTTGATTCGCCACATCCACTCCAGGCCGGAGCGTTGCATCCAGGCGGGTGCGCGCTGCACCGTCCCGGCGACGAAATTGACGACCGCGCCCAGATGCGTGATGGCGGGCACCGAGATGCGGGCGCGGTTGTGCTCGATCCAGCCCTGGCCTTTTTTCGCGCCGAGGGACACGATCAGGATGTCCGCCCCGCTGGCGTTGATCTTCGCGATGCTCTCGTCGCGGCTGAGCTCCTCGACGGAGCCGAAGCCCGGGCACTCGTAACCGACGCACTGCAAGCCGCTGCGCTCTTCGTTCAGGCGCCGCGAGGCAGCTTCGGCGACGCCCGCCTGGCCGCCGAAGAAATAGACCTTGAGCGGCTGCGCGCGCTCGCCCTTCAGATGATCGAAGAGACCCGAGCCCGCCACGCGCTCGCGCAGCGGGATGCCGAGGAGCCGCGCCACCCAGATGAGGGGCATGCCGTCGGCGATGCTGAGGTCGCTGGTGATGATGGAGTCCCTGAAACCGGCGTCGGAGCGCGAGCCGATGAGGAAGTTGAGGTTCGGCGTGGAAATGAAGCAGGGCCTGCGCTCGACGACCGCGCTGCGCACCCGCTCGACCGCGGTTGCCGTGTCGAGCGCGTCGAACGGCAGCCCGAGCACGCAGTGCACCTCCCTGTGAAGCGTCCCCTCCACCCTTCCCCCAAAGTGGCCGTTGGCCGGCCTAGGACGCAATGATAAGGGGAAGTCCTAGGGGGAGGAAGGCGGAAAGGTCAAACGATGTTCAGCCGCTCATCAGGGACGAACGAGCTGGTTCATCTCGATGATGGGCAGCAGGACGGCGAGCACGACGAGGAGGACGACCAGGCCCATCGCGACGATGATCGCGGGCTCGAGGATGCCGGTAAGAAGCCGGATTTGGGCGGCATTTTCGGCTTCCTGCTGCCGCGCGGCCTGGGAGAGCATGTGGGCGAGGCGCCCGCTGGCCTCGCCGGAGGCGACGAGGTGCAGGAAGATGGCCGGGAACTGCTTCGAGGCGCCGAGCGCACGGTGCAGGCTCGAGCCTTCCCGGACGCGCCGGGCGGCTTCTTCCACTGCGGCCCGCAGCGTCAGGTTGTTCACGACCTTGGCGCCTGCTGCCAGGGCCTGCAGGAGAGGCACGCCGCTCTCGACGAGGATGCCGAGGGTGCTTGCGAGGCGCGCGGTGTCGGCCCCGCGCACCAGCGGGCCGAGCACCGGCGCGTCGAGCAGGGCGGCGTGGCAGCGCGCGCGCACGGGCGCACGCGCATAGGCAATGGGCGCCGCGATGCCAAGGCCAAGGAGGCCGGTGCCGATGAGGGCGAGGTTGCCGGAAAGGGCGCCGCTCGCCCAGACGAGCGCGCGGGTAAGAAAAGGCAAGCTCTGCCGGCTGCGCTCGAAGACCTCGACTACCTGCGGCACGACGTAGGTGAGGAGCCCGACGAGGATGAGCAGCGCCACCGCGGCCACGATTCCGGGATAAAGGAGCGCGAGCCCAGCGTCCTGGCGCATCGCGCCGCGGCGCTCGAGATAGTCCGCGAGACGCGACATCACTTTGGCAAGCTCCCCGGAGTGCTCTCCGGTGGCAATGAGCGCCCGATAGATCTCCGGGAAGCTCGATGGATGCTGCTCGAGCGCCCCGGCCAGCGCATGCCCGGAGAGGACCTCGGCGCGCACCGAGGCGAGGATGCGGCGGCTTGGCTCGCTCCCGGCCTGCTCGATGAGCGCATCGAGGCATTGCTCGACGGTGAGGCCCGCCTCCAGGAGCAGCGCGAAGCGCCGCGTCAGCAGCGCGAGCTCAGCGCCAGGCAGCCGCGCGCGGCGCGGGCTGAACATGCCCCGCCGAGCGCTCGCCGCTTCGGCGTCGATGGCCGCGAGCTCGACGGGAACGAGGCCTTCGCTTCTCAGGCCGGCGCGCGCCTGCCGCAGCGCCTCCGCCTCGATCACCCCGCGCCGCGTCTTGCCCTGCAGGTCTACGGCGACGTAGCTGAAGGCAGGCAAGGCTCTATTCCTCGCGCGTCACGCGCAGCACTTCCTCCAGCGAGGTGACGCCCGAGGCCACCCAGCGCTGCGCGTCCTCGCGCAAGGGCTGCATGCCCGAGCGCAGCGCGTGCGCGCGCAGCGCTTCCTCCGGCGCGCGCGAATGGATCAGGCGCTTCGCTTCCTCGTCCAGGGTGAAGAGCTCGTAGATTCCGGTGCGCCCGGAATAACCCGTGTTGCTGCATGCGGCGCACCCCGCCTTGTTGCACGAGGGGCAGAGCTTGCGCACGAGGCGCTGCGCGAGCACGCCGAGCAGGCTCGAGGAAAGGAGGTAAGGCTCCACCCCCATGTCGACCAGGCGCGTGGTGGCGCCCACCGCGTCGTTGGTGTGCAGCGTGGCAAGCACGAGGTGCCCGGTGAGGCTAGCCTGCACCGCGATCTGGGCGGTTTCGAGGTCGCGGATCTCCCCGATCAGGATCACGTCGGGGTCGTGGCGCAGGATCGAGCGCAGCGCGCGCGCGAAGCTCATGCCGATCCTCGCGTTGACCTGGGTCTGCGAGATGCCCTCGAGCTCGTACTCGATCGGGTCCTCGACGGTCATGATGTTGAGGCCCAGCGAATCGATGCGCGAAAGCGCCGCGTAGAGCGTGGTGGTCTTGCCCGAGCCGGTCGGCCCGGTGACGAGGATGATGCCGTGCGGCTGGTGGATCAGCTGATCGACCCTGGCGAGGGTGCCCTCTTCCATGCCCAGGCTCGGCAGCTCGAGCCTGCCGCCCTCCTTGTCGAGCAGGCGCAGCACCGCGCGCTCGCCGAATCCCGTGGGCAGCGTCGCGACGCGCACGTCGACCTGGCGCCCGGCGAGGCGCAGCGAGATGCGCCCGTCCTGCGGCAGGCGCTTCTCGGCGATGTCGAGGTTCGCCATGATCTTGATGCGCGAGAGCATCGCCGCGTGCAGGCCGCGGTGCGGCTCGGCGACGTTCTGCAGCGTGCCGTCGAGCCGGAAGCGCACCACCGAGCGCGCCTCGTAGGGCTCGATGTGGATGTCGGAGGCCCCCTGGCGCAGCGCCTGGGTGAGCAGCACGTTGATCAGGCGGATCACCGGCGCACCGTCCTCCGAGTCGAGCAGGTCCTCGATCTTCGGCATCTCCTGGACCAGGCGAGAGAGGTCCATGTCCTGCTCGAGGTTGCCGGCGACGTAGGCCGCGGACTGGTTCGCCCGCGTGTAGGCCTCGGCGAGGCGCCGGTCGAAGGCCTGCGGCGGCTCGAGCGCCGTGACGCGCACCGGCACGCCCAGCACGCGGCGCAGCTCCGCCAGCGCGTGCGGCGCAGCGCCTTCCCTCAGGCAGACGCGCGCCTCGGTCGGGGACACCTCGAGGAGCAGCGCGCCGTGCAGCTTCGCGAACGCGTAGGGCACGAAGCGCACGGGGGACTCGCTCGTGCCGCTCATCGTCACTGGTCGCCCGGCAGCGGCGGCAGCAGGGGCGGCTCGACGTCGGGCAGCACCGGATGGGGCTCGGGTTTGGTCTTCTTCTGCTCCTCGAGCATGTCGCGATAGCGCTCGGAGGTGATCGTGCCGTAGGCGGCGCTCTCGCGCACGACGATCGGGCGCAGGAACACCATGAGGTTGGTCTTGGTCTGGCGGCGCGTCTCGTAGCGAAAGAGCAATCCCAATAACGGAATGTCGCCCAGCACCGGCACCTTCTCCACGCTGGTGTCGGTGCCGTCCTGCACCAGGCCGCCCAGCGCGACGATCTGGCCGTGGTCGACGAGCACCGTGGACTCGATCGAGCGCTTGTTGGTGATGATGCCCGCCGGGTTCAGCCGGTCCTGGACGCTCGAGACCTCCTGGTAGATCTGCAGCCGCACCGCGCCGCCCTCGGAGATCTGCGGCTTGATGCGCAAGGTGAGGCCGACGTCGCGCCGCTCGATGGTCTGGAACGGCGTCGCCGTGGTGGCGGAGCCGGTCTGCGCGTACTGGCCGGTGATGAAAGGCACGTTCTGCCCGACCACGATCTTCGCCTCCTCGTTGTCGAGCGTGAGGAGGTTCGGCGTGGAAAGGATATTCGCCTTCGCATCGCTCTCGAGCGCGCGCGCGAGCACGGAGAGATTGGTGACGGTGCCGATCCCCGGGAGGGTGATCTGGCCGCGCACCAGGCCGATGTTCAGCCCCGGCCCGACGGTTCCGAGGTTGCGTGCAGCGTCGATGATGTTGGCGCCGCCGCCGGGCACGCCGAAGTTGGTGCCGCCGATCGGCCGCGTTTCGTTCGAGGAAAGATCCCTGATCGACTGCCACTGGATGCCGAACTCCGCCGCCTTGTCGGCCGTCACCTCGACCACCAGGGCCTCGACGTAGACCTGTGCGCGGCGCACGTCGAGCTTCTCGATCACCGCCTTCAGGTTGGCGAAGATGGCATCCGGCGCCGAGATGATCACGGCGTTCGAGGCCGTGTCGGCCTGCACCATGCCGCTTCCCGTGGGGGCGGCGAGCGCCGCCGCGGGCGTGAGCAGCGGCGCGGTCATGGACGCGGCCGGCACCGCGAAAGGCGCCTGGACACCCGCAGCCGGCGCCGCGAGCGGCGCCTCGCCGGACAGGATGGCGCGCAGCGTCTGGGCGACGCGCGCCGCCTCGGCGTTCTTGAGATAGACGACGTGGATGTTGCCCGAGGCGCCGGTCGGCACGTCGAGCTGCTGCACCATCGCCCGCACGCGCGCGATGCGCGCCGGGTTGTCGGAGCGCACGATGACGCTGTTCGTGCGGCTGTCGGCGGCCACCATGACGCGCGTGCGAGCTTCGAGCGCCGGGCCGGCCTGGCCGGCGGGCCCGCCCGGACTTTCGTTGAGGATGCGGTTCAGCGTCTCGGCGAGGTCGGGCGCCGCGGCGTAGCGCAGGGAAAGCACGACCGGCTCGCCGCCGCCGGGGCGGTCGATCGCCTCGATGATGCGGTCGATGCGCTGCAGGTTGCTCGCATAGTCGGTGATGAGAAGCGAATTGTTCGCGGCATAGACGGCGATGGTGTTGTTCGGGCTGATGATCGGCCGCAGCACCGGAAGGAGCTGGCTCGCCGACTCGTACCTCAGGGTGTAGACCTTGGTGAGCAGGCGGTCGCCGTCGCCGGGGCTCGCCGGGGCGACGCCGCGCACGTGCAGCTTGGCGTCGGCCTCGGGCAGGATCTTCACCACGCCGCCGCTCTCGACCGCGGCGAATCCCTGCAGGCGCAGCGCCGAGAGGAAGATGTCGTAGACTGCGGCGAGCGGAACCGGCCGCGACGAGACGATGTTGACGGTGCCCTTGACGCGCGGATCGAGCACGAAATTGCGCTGCGTCATCTGCCCGACGGCGCTCGCCACCGACTCGATGTCGGCATTGGCGAAGTTCAGCGTCACGGTGTCCTGCGCCCTGGCGGGCAGAGCGAGCGCCGCGACCGCGAGCAAGGCCGCGGCGAGCGACCTAGCGGCCGCCATTCCTGCGCTCTAGCGTGATGCGTTCCAGCGCGCCATTGCGCTCGACGAGAACGTGATCCGGATGCACTTCCCTCAGCGTCGTTCCCGGCGCGATGCTCTCGCCGGAACGCGCGGCCTTCGACTTGCCGCTCTCGAGCACGAATACCGCGCGGCCGCCCTGGCGCGCCGTGGGCGAGGCGACGCCGACCAGCTTGAGCTTCGAGCTCGACACCGCCTCGGCCTGCGCGCCGTGCGCCGCGCCGAAGAGATGGCGTTTGGGCGCGCCATCGCCCGCCGCAAGAGAGGGCGTCGCGTAAGCCGAGGGACCGATCGCCGCGGGCGCAACGAACACCCAGGTCCAGTGCGCGAGCAGCGTCGCCAGCGCGGCGACGAGAGCAACATCGAGGACGAAAAACAGCGCGCCTCCCCTCAGCCAGTTCTTCAGCCGGCCGTTCATCTGTATAGTGTATATCGCTGAAAAACATCCGGGGGGGGATGGTGCGTTGATAGTGCGCTGCAGCTCGCGCGAGAGCGGATTCACGCTCATCGAAATCATGGTCGTGGTGGTGATCATCGCGATCCTCGCCGCGCTGATCGTGCCCAAGGTGATGAGCCGCCCCGATGAAGCGAGGATCGTCGCCGCGCGGCAGGACGTGAGCACGCTCATGCAGGCGCTCAAGCTCTACCGGCTCGACAACCTGCGCTATCCGAGCAGCGAGCAGGGACTCGCGGCGCTCGTCGCGCGCCCGAGTGCCGGCCCGGCCGCGAACAACTGGAAGGCGGGCGGCTACCTCGAGCGCCTGCCCAGGGATCCCTGGGGAAACCCTTACCAGTACCTGAATCCCGGCCTGCGCGGCGAGATCGACGTCTTCACTTTCGGCGCCGACGGCACCGCGGGCGGCGAAGGCGCCGATGCCGACATCGGCTCGTGGAGCCTGTGATGCGCGGCTTCACGCTGCTCGAGCTGCTCGTCGCCGTCGCCATCATCGCCATCGTTTCCTCCCTGCTCGCGCTCAAGGCCTGGCCCGGCGGCGCGGCGGCCGCGGACAGCGAGGCGCGCCGGCTCGCGGCGCTGCTCGAGTCGGCGATCGCCGAGGCCCGCACGAGCGGGCAGGCGATCGCCTGGTCGCCCGAGAGCGACGGCTATGCGTTCTTGCGCCGGAGCGCCGAAGGAACCTGGGAGCGCTTTCCCGGCGACAGCGCGTACCGGCCGCGCAAGCTCGGCGCCGGCACGGCGCTGCGCAGCGAGCGCGCCCTCATCGTCCCCTACGGCATGGCCGGCGGCATCGAAGCCGCGGTCTCGGGCGGGGGCGCCACCGTCGTCATCCGGAGCGGAGCCCTTGGCCGTGTATCGCTCGAGCGGATTCACGCTGATTGAGGTGCTGGTGGCGCTCGCGATCGTCGCGATCGCGCTTGCCGCCGCCGCGCGCGCCGTGGCGGTCTCCACGTCCGGGGCGACCGAAGTGAAGCTGCGCCTGCTCGCGGGCGTCGTCGCCGAGAACCGCCTGGGCGAGCTCGCGGCGCGGCGCGCGTGGCCGGCCCCGGGCGTCTACGAGGGCACCGAGCGCCAGGCCGGGGTCGAGTTCTCCTGGCGCACGCAGGTGCTCGCCACGCCGCATCCGCTCTTCCGGCGCATCGAGGTGGAAGTCGCGCTCGCCGACGCGCCCGCGCACCAGCTGCGCCGCCTCGTCGGCGTGCTGCCGAGGGAGATGTGATGGCGCGCCAGCGCGGCTTCACGCTGCTCGAGCTTCTCGTCGCCATGGCGGTGCTCGCGCTGCTCGCCTCGATCAGCTGGCGCGGGCTGGACTCGGTCCTCGGCGCGCAAGCGCGGGTCCAGGCCGAGCTGCGCCGCTGGGAGGACCTCGATCGCGTGATGCAGCAGCTCGCCCGCGACCTTTCGCTCGCCATCGAGCGCCCGGCGCAGGCGGCTGCAGGCGAGCTCGTCATCACGCGGCTGGGCGAAACCGACGCCGGCCCGGCGCAAAGCGGGCCGCGCCGCGTCGGCTACCGCCTGCGTGACGGCGGGCTCGAATATTTCACGCACTCGTCGACCTCTGCGGCCGCCGCTGTCGAAGCAAGCAGGGTTCTCGAGAATGTCGCCGCCCTCGAGCTGCGCGCGCTGGGCGCCGACGGCCAGTGGCGCGCGCTCAGGCGCGACCCGCAGCAGGCGGATGTCGCGCCGCGGGCGCTGGCGGCAGAGATCGTGCTCACTGGCGGCGAGCGCATCTCGCGGATTTTCGCTCTGCCATGAAGCGCATGCGCCAAAGGGGCACCGTGGTGATCATCGCCATGCTGATCGTCGCACTCGCCGCCACCGCGGCGAGCTTCGCGCTGCAGCGGCAGGATCTCTCGGTGCGCCAGCTCGAGGCGGCGCGCGACTACGAGCAGGCGCGCTGGGTGCTGCGGGGCGGCGCGCACTGGGCGCGCGCCATCCTCGCCGAGGACGCGCGCACCGCCGGCAGCGTCGACCACGCGGCGGAGCTCTGGGCCACCGGCCTCGCGCCGACCGAGGTCGAGCGCGGCACGCTCTCGGGCGAGATCCGCGACGCCCAGGGCCTCTTCAACCTCGCCAACCTGCGCCGCGATGGCAAGCCGAGCGAGCGCGACATCGCGTCGCTCGAGCGTTTGCTCGCGTCGATCGGCCTGCGTGCGGAGCTGGCGGAAGCGATCGCGGCGGCGCAGCCGATGCGCGAGCTGGGCGAGCTGCACCGGGTGCGCGGATGCGACGAGGCGGTCATCGCGCGGCTGCGGCAGGTCGTCGCCGTCCTGCCGCAGCGCACCGCGGTCAACGTGAACACCGCGCGCGCGGAGGTGCTGGTCGCGGCGCTGGACGGCCTGAGCCTCGCAGAAGCGATGGTGGTCGCCCAGGGGCTGAAGGCCGCGCCGGTGCGAAGCGCGGGCGAGCTGCGCGCGAGGCTGCCGCGCCCGGATCTCCCGGTGAGCGAGGAGGAGATCGCGGTGCGCAGCCGCTTCTTCTTCGTCGATGGCCGCGCACGGTTCGGCAGGGCCGACGTGCGCCTCGAAGCACTGCTGCAGCGCGAGGGCAGCGCGCTGCCGGCCATCGTCTGGCAGCGCACCTCGTGACGCGCTACCGCATCCGCGCCGGGCGCGAAGCCGCCACCACCGGAAACTTCGAGTGGGCCGGGCCGACGCGGCCTAGCGAGGCCGGGCCGTGCGAGCTCGTTCTCGCGAGCGATGTCGTCGCCCTGCAAAAGCTGGGCGTCCCGCCGGCGCAGCGCCGGCGCCTCGCCGGCGCCCTGCACTTCCTGGTCGAGGACCTCGTGGTGTCCGACCCGGAGCGCCTGCACGTCGTGGAGGCGCCCGGCTCGCCGAAGGACGCCCTCTGCGTCGGCATCGTCGAGCGGGCATGGCTGCAGGCGGTGCTCGCGCGGCTGGCCGGACTCGGCTTCAAGCCCGAGCGCGTGCTCGCCGAGACGCTCCTTCCCGAGCTCGCGCCGGGGGCCTGGACCGTCGTCTGGAACGGGCCCGACAGCTTCGTGCGCACCGGCGCCGCGGAAGGCTTCACGCTCGACCTTCCCGAAGAAGACGCGGTGCCGGTCGCGCTGCGCCTCGCGGTGGAGAACGCCCCGCCCGCGTGGATCGTGCTGCGCACGGCAGCCGGGGCGCCGGCGCCGGATGCCGAGCGCTGGTCGCAGACCCTGGGCGTGCCGGTGCACGCCGGCCCGCCGTGGAGCTGGGCCGAGGCGCGCGGCGAGCAAAGCCTCGACTTTCTCCAGGGGGAGTTCGCCCTGCACCGAGGCGAGCGCGGCTGGCAGGCTCGCCTCAAGCGGCCTGCCGTGCTCGCCGCAGCGCTGCTCCTCGTCGCCTCGGTCGGCATCGCCGCCGACTGGGCGGCTAAGGCGCAGGAGCGCCGGGCGTTGGTCGCGCAGATGAATGCGATCTACCGCGACACCTTCGGACAGGAGGCGGTCCTCGTCGATCCGCCGCTGCAGATGCATCGCGCGCTGACCGAGCTCAGGCAGCGCAGCGGCGAGCCCGGCGCCACCGACTTCCTGCCGCTCCTCGCGACGCTCTCGGCGCGCCTGCTCGACCCGGCGAAGCAGCACATCGAAGCGATTTCCTACCAGCAGGGACGCCTTGCGGTGGTGCTGCGGCCACACGACCCGGCCGCCTTCGCCGCGCTGTTCGAGGAGCTGCGCGGAAAGACCCCCATCCCGGGGCTGGAGGTGAAGATCGAAACGGTGGAATCGAAGGGCGCGCGTCAGCTGCGCGTGACCGCCAGCGCGGAGAGCGGACGATGGGCATTGGCGAAGCCCTGATCGCCTTCTGGTCGGAGCGCTCCCGGCGCGAGCGGGCGGTGCTCGCCGGCGCCGGCGCCCTGATACTCGCCGCGGCGCTTTACGCCTTTCTGTGGGAACCGGGGCTCGAGGCGCGCAGGCGCCTGTCGGCGACGCTGCCGCGGCTCCGGGCGCAAGTGGAGGACATGCGCCTGCAGAAGAAGGAGATCGAGGTGCTGCGCAGGACGCCCGGCGCGTCCTCGGAGGGCGCGGACCTGCGCGCACTGCTGCGCGCGTCGGTGGAGCGCAGCGCGCTGCAGAAGTCGGTGGAGCGCATCGAATGGGGGACGACCGACCGGGTGCTCGTCGCCGCCGGGATGGTCGACTTCGAC
>CBDDRQ010000280.1:0-3418 GCA_965233125.1 uncultured bacterium | reverse complement strand
CGGCGGCCGGGTAGGCGGCCGGCAGCTCGAGCGCCGGCCGCTCGTAGTCCGGCCCGACCGCCGCGCAGCCGGCGACGCCGAGCGCGGCCGCCAGGGCGGCGCTGCGGAGGGACCGCTTCATTCGGCGCGCGCCTGCGGCTGCGCCGGCTCGCCGGCCGTTCCGGCCCTGGCGTCTTGCGGCCTCGGCTTGCGCCGCCGGCTCACCAGGACGAAGAACAGCGGCACGAACAGCGTGGCGAGGAAAGTGGCGGCGAGCATCCCGCCCACGACGCCCGTGCCCATCGAGCGGCGGGCGGCCGCGCCGGCGCCGCCTGCCAGCATGAGCGGCAGCACGCCGAAGATGAAGGCGATCGAGGTCATGACGATCGGCCGGAAGCGAAGCCGCGCCGCGTGCAGCGCCGCCTCGAGCGCGGACTTGCCTTCGAGGAAGGCCTGCTGCGCGAATTCCACGATCAGGATGGCGTTCTTCGCCGAGAGCCCGATCAGCACGACCAGGCCGATCTGGAAATAGATGTCGTTCTCCAGGCCGCGGAGCGACACCATGCCGAGCGCGCCGAACACCGCGAAAGGCACCGCCAGCACGACCGCGAAGGGCAGAAGCCAGCGCTCGTACAGCGCGGCGAGAATGAGGAACACCACGAGGATCGCGAGCGAGAACGCGATCACGGAGGCGCGGCCGGTGCGCTTCTCTTGAAACGCCTGGCCGCTCCACGCCAGCTCGTAGCCCTCGGGCAGGGAGGCGGCGGCGACCTCCTCCACGGCGCGGATCGCATCTCCCGAGGACACGCCGGGGCGGCCGCTGCCCAGCACCTTCGCGGCGAGAAAGCCGTTGAAGCGCTCGAGCTGCTCCGCGCCGAGCATGCTCGAGGTCTGCAGCAGCGCCTTGAGCGGGATCATCTCCCGCGTGGTGGTGGAGCGCACGTAGATGCGGCCCAGATCGTCCGGCGCGGAGCGAAACGCCGCATCCGCCTGCATCTGCACCCGGTAGGTACGCCCGAACTTGTTGAAGTCGTTGACGTAGAGCGTGCCGATGGTGCTCTGCAGCGCATCGAACACGTCCTGCACGGGCACGCCGAGCGAGATCGCCTTCTCGCGATCGACCTCCACGCGCAGCTGCGGCGTCGAGGGCCGGAAAAACGAGTTGATGCCGGCGAGCTGCGGATGCCGGGAAAGCGCCGCCATGAACTCGCGCACGGCCGCGTAGAGCCGCGCCGGGTCCGCTTCGCCGCGCGCCTGGAGATAGAGCTCGAAGCCGCCGGCCGCGCCCAGACCGCGGATCGAGGGCGGATTGAAGGCGAGCACGAGCCCGTCGCGCAACCCCGATCCCTTCATGATGAGATCGCGCGCCACCGACTGGGCCGGCATGTCCTTGCGCTCGTCCCAATGCTTGAGCGGGATGAAGAGCGTGGCGGCGTTGGTCTTGTTCCCGCCGCCGATCAGGTCGAAGCCATTGATGGCGAGCGCGTTCTGCACGCCCGGATGCTCGCCCGCGATGCGGCTCACGTCCCCGGTAAGCCGCCGCGTGCGCTCGAGTGTCGCGCCGTCGGGAAGCTGCACCAAGCCGAAAACGTATCCCTGGTCTTCCGCCGGCACGAAGCTTCCGGGCACGCGCACGAAGAGCGCCCCGGCGAGCGCGACCACGCCCAGGAACAGCGCGAGCGAGATGACGCGATGGCGCAGCGACGCCTGCACCACGTCGAGAAAGCGCGCGCGCAGCCAGTCGAAGCCGCGGTTGAAGGGCGCAAAGAGACGCGAGTCATGGTCGGCGCTCTTCAGCAGCAGCGCGCAGAGCGCGGGGGTGAGCGTGAGCGCGGTGAAACCGGAGATCACCACGGCGATAGCGACCGTCACGGCGAACTGCCGGTAGAGCTGGCCGGCAATGCCGCCGAGGAAGGCGACCGGCACGAACACCGCCGAGAGCACGAGCACGATGGCGATCACGGCGCCCGACACCTCGTCCATCGCCTCGAGCGCCGCCTCGTAGGGGCGCATTTTCTCCTCCCGCATCAGCCGCTCGACGTTCTCCAGCACGATGATGGCGTCGTCGACCACGATGCCGATGACGAGCACCAGCGCGAAGAGCGTGAGGGTGTTGATGGAGAAGCCGGCGAGCCAGAGCCCGGCGAAGGCGCCGATCAGCGACACCGGCACGGCGATCATCGGAATGAGCGTGGCGCGCCAGGTCTGCAGGAACACGAACACCACGGCGAGCACGAGCAGCGCCGCTTCAAAGATCGTGGTGGTGACCGCCTTGATCGAGGCATCGACAAAGCGCGTGGTGTCGAAGGGAATGGCGTAATCGACGCCCTCGGGGAAGGCGGCCTTGAGCTCAGCCATCCTGGCGCGCACGAGATCCGCCACCTCGAGCGCGTTGGCGCCGGGCTGCAGGAACACCGCGGTACCGATCGTCGGCTGTCCGTCCAGAGTGTTGGTCGTGTCGTAGTTGAGGGCGCCGAGCTCGATGCGGGCGATGTCCTTGAGGCGCAAAACCCCGGCCGCCCCATGGGCGCGCACCACGATGTCGCCGAACTGCTCCGGCTCCAGGAGCCGGCCGGTTGCCGTGACCGTGTAGACGACGCTCTGGCCCGGCGGCGCGGGCTCCGTACCGATGCGCCCGGCCGCATACTGGGCGTTCTGCGCGCGCAACGCCGCCGCCACCTCGGAGGGCGTCACGCCGAGACGCGCCATGCGGTCGGGGTTGAGCCAGATGCGCATCGAGTAGTCCCGGGCCCCGAACACGGTTACGTCCGACACGCCCGGCAGGCGCTTGAGCTCGTCCACCACGTTGAGCGAGGCGAAGTTGGACAGAAAAAGCGTGTCGCGCGCATTACCCGGCGAGAAAAGGGTGACGACGAGCAGGATGTCGAAGGAGCGCTTCTGCACCAGCACCCCGTTCCTACGCACCTCGTCGGGCAGCCGCGGCAGGGCGATCTGCACGCGGTTGTTGACGTTGAACACCGCCTGGTCGACGTTCGTGCCCGGCTCGAAGGTCAGCGTGATGCTGAGCGCGCCGTTCGAGGAGGATGAGGAGCTGAAATAGTTAAGGCCCTCCACGCCGGAGAGCTGCTCCTCGATCGGCGCCGCGACTGTCTTCGCCACCGTCTCCGCGCTCGCGCCGGGATAGTTGGTACTGACGAGCACGGTCGGCGGCGAGATCTCGGGATACTGCGCGACCGGAAGAAGGAAGGCGGAAACCAGGCCAGCGAGAACGATGATGATCGCGATGACGCCGGCGAAGACGGGCCGGTTGATGAAGAAGCGCGAAAGCATCGGTCACCCCGCTTTCTGCGCCGGCGCGGCCGGCGGCTTCATCTGCACCAGCGCTCCGGGTCTGAGGCGCACCAGGTTGTCCACGATTACCCGGTCGCCGGCCTTCAAGCCCTCGAGCACCACCCAGTCTTTGCCCATCCACTCGCCG
>CBDDRQ010000279.1:0-2590 GCA_965233125.1 uncultured bacterium | reverse complement strand
GGTCCTCCTCGCTCATTGCGGAACGAAAGGCGCAACCAGCGACTACATCGCCGAAAGTGCGAGCACGAATCCCGCCCGGGTGCGTCGCGTACTCGCCCCCCTGGTCCGCGCGGGCATCGTCGCGGGACGGGAGGGCGGCGGCGGAGGATACGTGCTGGCGCGGGCGCCGGAAGCCATCCCGCTCGGCGACATCTTCGCCGCCGTGGAGGAAGGCCCCGTGCTTCCTTCGCACTCCAGGGCCCCCAACACACGCTGCCCGATCGGATCCGGAATCACCGCCGCGCTCGAGGAATTGGAAGACGACGTAGGCGGCGCTGTCAGAGACGTGCTCGCCCGCCGCAGTTTGCGGTGGCTGGCGAAGCGCGTCGCCATCGGCGCGGGCGCTTCCGCAATGACCAGTCGCAACAATCGGAAGCCGGCACGGCCATGACACTGCCGTCTGGCGCAGCAATCCGCGACGGGGTCACGCGGGCAGGTGTGTAGGACGCTTTTCAAGGAGACGACCAATGAGAATTCTCGTGACCGGTGCGACGGGGCACCTCGGCGCGAAAGTCGTGGAAGCGCTGCTGGATTCGGTACCGACAGACCAGGTGGCGGCCAGCGTACGGAACGTCGAGAAGGCGGAGCACCTCCGAGCCAGGGGTGTGGAGGTCCGGCGCGGCGATTTCGACGATGTAGACTCGCTCGCCCGAGCGTTTCGGGGCGTGCAGCGCCTGCTGCTGATCTCCACCAACGGTGACAACGCGACCCGGCTCCGCCAGCACCGTGCCGCTGTCGCAGAAGCCGCGCGGGCCGGCGTGGAGTTCATCGCGTACACAAGCCTGACGCGCGCGGACGGCAGCCCCATGGCGCTCGGGCAGGTGCATCGCGAGACCGAAGCGGCGATTCGCGCGACGCAGATTCCCTTCTGCTTCCTGCGCAACAACTGGTATCTCGAGAATGAGGCGGGAACGACCCAAGGCGCAGCGGCCGGTGCCCCGGTGGTCACGGCCGCGGCAGATGGCAGGATCGGCTGGGTCCTGCGTGACGACCTCGCCTTGGCGACGGCAGCCGTCCTGGTAGGGCCGGGGCACGAAAACACCGTCTACGAGCTCTCCGGCCCGCCCCGAACCTACGCGGACTTGGCCGCCGCGATTGGCCACGTGCTCGACCGGCCGGTACCTGTCGAGCACATCGACGTGGCGAGCTACGAGCACATGCTCGCCGGGTACGGCCTTCCCGATTTTCTAGTGGAACTGCTGGTGGACGCACAGCGCGCGATGCGGCAGGGGGCGCTCGACGTGGAGAGCGGGGACCTGGAGCGGCTCCTCGGCCGCCCGGCCACGGCTCTGCCGGATGGGATCGCCCGCATCCTCGCCGCCGGTGCCGGCGGCTGACAGGACCTCACCCAACTGGCGCTGGTATTCGTGGACGTGATGCCGCACGACAACAGGAAGGAGAAACAATGAAGACTCTCTTCGTCGCGGGGCGGGCACTCTTCGGCGGGTTCTTCGCATTCAATGGGCTCAATCATTTCCTCCAGCTCGGGTTCATGGCCGGATTCGCGCAGATGAAAGGCGTTCCCGCGCCAGCGTTCGCCGTGGCGCTCACCGGAGTGCTGCTGCTCGCAGGAGGCCTCAGCATCCTCTTCGGCGCGTGGCCGCGCGTGGGCATCGCGCTGCTCGTGGTCTTCCTGCTGCCCACGAGCGTGATCATGCACGACTTCTGGAGCGTCGCCGATCCCATGCAGCAGACGGTCGAGATGACCAGCTTCATGAAGAACATGGCGCTCGCCGGCGCCGCGCTCATGCTCGTGGCCATCCCCGAGCCGTGGGCGGCGAGCTTGTCACGGCGGCGGCCTTGACGGTAGTGACCGCTGTCTCCGGCGGGCACCGGTGTGCGGACGGCGCCGCGCGACGTTATCATTGTACGGGTGTTCAATAAGCTTCACGGGATGCGGCTCGCGAGTGCGGCTCCTGATAGTCCGGTCAAGGGGGCCGGCCGCACATGACGTCCGCACTCCAGCCGCGGCGAGACGATCGCGCGAGCCTCACACACGTCATCGAGACGCTGCTCGATAAAGGCATCGTCCTGAACGCCGACATCATGGTGTCGGTTGCCGGCGTCGAACTGCTCGGCATCCGCATCCGTGCGGCGCTCGCGTCGTTCGAGACCGCGGCGAAGTACGGATTGGAATTTCCCAGCGGCACCGACACGAGCGCGCCGGGCTGGCAGCGCGCACTGGTGGCCCGCGAGAGTTGCCCGAGCTGCGGCAAGCAGAGCGACGCGCGAGAGCTGCTCGAGCAGTTCTGCCCCTGGTGCGGCTGGCAGAGCGCCCGCGCGCGTGCGCTTCCGGCGCCGGCGACATCCAGTGGTGAAGACGCCAAGTCGACAGCAACGATTCGGAGGTCTCGGAAGAAATCGAATGCGCGTGGCTCGCGTGGATCGGGACGTCGTGAGTGACAACAGGGTGTTTGGTTCACACGGCAGGCTGCCTGCGCTTGAACCGGTTAGGGATCCGCGCGCGACCGTCACAGATCTGCTGGACGTGCTGCTCGACAAAGGGGTCGTGCTCAATCTCGATCTGCTGATTTCCGTCGCGGACATTCCC
>CBDDRQ010000278.1:0-61455 GCA_965233125.1 uncultured bacterium | reverse complement strand
GAACCGCGCGGCGAAGGCCCGCGCCGAGGGCAGGTTCAAGGACGAGATCGCGCCGATCACCACCAAGATGAAGGTGGTGGACAAGAACACCGGCACCGAGACGATGAAGGAAGTCACCGCCGCCGAGGACGAGGGCATCCGTCCCGACACCACCTACGAGGGCGTGTCGCAGATCAAGCCGGCGATCGAGGGCGGCTGCATCGCCGCGGGCAACGCGAGCCAGTTCTCCGACGGCGCGTCCGCCTGCGTGGTCATGAGCGCCAAGGAAGCCTCGAGGAGAGGGTTGGTTCCTCTCGGAATATTTCGCGGCTTCGCGGTCGCGGGCTGCGACCCGAGGGAAATGGGCATCGGACCGGTCTTCGCCGTGCCGAAGCTGCTGGAGCAGACCGGCAAGAAGGCGAAGGACATCGACCTCTGGGAGCTGAACGAGGCCTTCGCGGTGCAGGTGATCTACTGCCGCGACCGCATCGGCATCCCCAACGACCGGCTCAACGTCAACGGCGGCGCCATCGCGCTCGGCCATCCGTACGGAATGTCCGGCGCGCGCCTCACCGGCCACGCCCTCATCGAGGCCAAGCGCCGCGGCGCCAAGCTCGTGGTGGTGACGATGTGCATCGGCGGCGGCATGGGCGCCGCCGGCATGTTCGAGGTCGCTTGAAGATCGCAATCGTCGGAACAGGCGCGATGGGCTCGGTCTACGCCGGGCTCTTCGCCTCCGCGGGTCACGAGGTCTGGGCCATCGACGCCTGGCGCGAGCACGTGGAGGCGATGAAAAGGAACGGCCTGCGCCTGGAAGGCGCCTCGGGCGACCGCACGGTCAAGGTGAACGCCACCACCGAGGCGAAGGACGCCGGCCCCTGCGACCTCGTGGTGCTTGCGACCAAGGCCATGCATGTGGAGCCCGCCGCATCCTCAATAAAGAACTCCTCCCTGCTGGGGAAGGACACGCCCGTCCTCTCCATCCAGAACGGCCTCGGCGGCCCGGAGACCGCCGCTTCCATCCTCGGAAAAGAGAAAGTGATGGTCGGCGTGGTCGGCGGCTTCGGCGCCTCGATGCGCGCGCCGGGCCACGCGCACCACAACGGCATGGAGCTGGTGCGCCTGGGCGAGTTCGGCGGCCCGATCACCGAGCGCCTGAAGAAGGTCGAGGACGCCTGGAAAGGCGCGGGCTTCAAGGTGAAGCTCTTCGACGACATCGACCAGCTCGTCTGGGAGAAGCTCATCTGCAACTGCGCGTACTCCGGGCCCTGCGCCCTCGCCGAGGGCACCATCGCCGAGGTCATGGCCGATCCGGACCTCTCGCGGGTCTCCGCAGATTGCGCCCGCGAGGGCTTTGCGGTGGCGAAGAAAAAAGGCGTGAAGCTCGGCTTCGACGACCCGGTCGCCTACGTGCGCGACTTCGGCTCGAAGATCCCCAACGCCCGCCCCTCTGTGCTTCTGGACCTGCTTCTCAGGAAAAAGTCGGAAATAGACGTGATCAACGGCTCCATCCCGCGCGTCGCGAAGACGCTGGGCATGGAGGCTCCGGTCAACGAAACCGTCACCGCGCTCGTGCGCGCCAAGGAACGAAAGGTGGGCTGCTCCTGATATGGCCAGATACCAAAGCATTCTCGAGACGGTCGGCAACACGCCGGTAGTGAAGGTGGGCAAGCTCGCGCCCCCCGGGGTCGACCTCTGGGTGAAGATCGAGGCGTTCAACCCGCTCGGCTCGGTGAAGGACCGCCTGGCGCGGGGGGTGATCGAGGACGCCGAGCGCACCGGCAAGCTCAAGCCCGGCCAGACGGTGATCGAGGCGACGAGCGGCAACACCGGCATCGGCCTTGCCATGGTCTGCGCGCAGAAGGGCTATCCGCTGGTCGTCACCATGGCGGAGAGCTTCAGCGTCGAGCGGAGGAAGCTCATGCGCTTCCTCGGCGCCAAGGTGGTGATCACGCCCGCGGCCGAGCGCGCGATGGGCATGGTGAAGAAGGCGGTCGAGCTCGCCGAGGCGAACGGCTGGTTCTTAACCCGGCAGTTCGAGAACGAGGCCAACGCCGACTACCACTCGCGCACCACGGCGCAGGAGATCCTGCGCGACTTCCAGGGCCAGCGCCTCGACTACTGGGTCACCGGCTTCGGCACCGGCGGCACGCTGAAGGGCGTCGCGCGCGTGCTGGCGAAGGAGCGGTCCGAGACGAAGATCGTCGTCTGCGAGCCCGCCGACGCGCCGATGCTCACCCAGGGCGCGGTCCAGGAGCGCCGCCCCGACGGCACGCCGGCGAAGGCGAACGCCGCCTGGAAGCCGCACCCGATGCAGGGCTGGAGCCCCGACTTCGTGCCCAAGCTCACCGGCGACGCGGTCGACATGGGCGTGATCCACAAGGTGCTGACCGTCACCGGGCCCGACGCCATGCGCTGCTCGAAAGAGCTCGCCCAGAAGGAAGGCATCTTCGTCGGCATCACCTCGGGCGGCACCTTCGCCGCCGCGCTGCAGGTGTGCAAGGAAGCGCCCAAAGGGTCCACCGTGCTGTGCATGCTTCCCGACACCGGCGAGCGCTACCTCTCCACTCCGCTTTTCGCCGACGTCCCGGCCGACATGACCGACGAAGAGCTCGCGATCATGCGCTCGACCCCGAGCTGCCACCTACCGCCCAAGGCCTGAGCTAGCGCAGCGGCAGCCGTACCGTAAAGGTCGAGCCCTTGCCGAGCGCACTCTCGAGCGCGATCTCGCCGCCGTGCAGCTCGACCAGGCGCCTGGTCAGCGCGAGGCCCAGGCCCGTGCCCTCCGCCTTGCGCGTGTAGTCCCGCCCGACCTGCTTGAACTCCTCGAAGACCGCGGCGTGGTCCTCGGGGGCGATGCCGATACCGGTGTCGCGCACCGCGATTTCGATCTTTCCGTTCATCGCCTTTGCCGAGACCTCCACCCGTCCGCCGTCGGGGGTGAACTTCACCGCGTTGGAGAGCAGGTTGAGCAGGATCTGCTTCACCTTGCGCTCGTCGGCCTGGAGCTCTCCGACCCCCGGGTCCATCTCCAGCCCGAGGTGGATGCCGTGGCGCTGCGCGCGCTCGCGCACCAGCGTCATGGCGTTGGACACGGCGCTGGGCAGGTCGAAGCTCGAGAGCTCGAGCTCCATGCGCCCCGCCTCGATCTTGGAGAGGTCGAGAATGTCGTTGATGAGCGAGAGCAGGTGCCGGCCCGACTCGTGGATGTCCTTCAGGTACTCCGCCTGCTTCTCGTTCACCTCGCCGAACATCCGCTCGGAGAGCACTTCCGAGAAGCCGATGATGGCGTTGAGGGGCGTCCTCAGCTCGTGCGACATGTTGGCGAGGAAGTCCGACTTGTGCTTGTTCGCCACCTCGAGCTGCGCGCTCTTCTCCTGGATCTCGCGGAACAGGCGCGCGTTCTGGATCGCGATCACGGCCTGGTCGGCGAAAGTGCGCAGCTGCGCGATCTGCTTCTCGGTGAAGGCGCCGACCTGGGTGCGCGCCACCCAGATCGCGCCGATCCCCTTGCCTTCGAAGAGCATCGGCGCGAACACGATCGCGCGCACCTTGAGCGTGCGGCAGCCGGCGACGACCCCCGGCGGGACGCCCTTTGCCTCGATGTCGGGGAACTGCGCGATCTTCGCGTTGAGGATCGCCCAGCCGGTGCCGCTCTCGCGCGTGAGCGGCAGGGGATACACCTTCTTCAGACGGTCGCCTTCGGGACCGTGGTGGGCCGCCAGCTGCACCGTCTCGCCTTCCACCTGCGTTATGCCGACCAGCTCGCCCTCGAACAACCGCTCGCAGCTCGACAGGATCTTCTCGAACACGGGCTTGGTATCCGCGATCGAGCCCGAGATCGCACCCAGCACCTCGGCGGAGGCCTTCTGCTGGTCGAGCGCCTCTTTCGTCTCGTTGAACAGGCGCACGTTCTCGATCGCGATCGCCGCCTGGTCGGCGAAGGTCTGCAAGAGCTCGACCTGCCGCGGCGGCGTCTCGCCGGGCTCGCGCCACGCCACGACCAGCGCGCCCAGCGGCGTGCCCTCGCGCAGCATCGGCGCGCCGAGCATGCGGCGCCAGTGGCCGGTGATGACCGAGTTCGGGTCGTAGCTCGGGTCCGCCGCGGAGTCCGCGATCTGCACGATGGATCTGGCGAGGATGGTGCGCCCGCTGAGCAGCTTCGGGCTCGGCGGCGACGGGTAGACCTTCGAGAAGTACTCCAGCGCCGCCGGCGGCCAGTTGTGCGTTGCTCCGAGGTGCACCAGCTTGCCGTCGAACGGGAACACCGCCGCGAGCTCCGCGCCGCACAGCGCCACCGCGCTCCTCAGGATCGCGTCGAACACCGGCCGCACGTCGGCCGGCGAGCTGCTGATGACTTTGAGGATGTCCGCGGTCGCCGTCTGCCGCTCGAGCGCATCCTTCGTCTCGTTGAACAGGCGCGCGTTCTCGATGGCGATCACCGCCTGGTCGGCGAAGGCCTTGAGAAGCGCGAGCTCCTTGTCGTCGAAGCGCTTCGCCTCGGGGTGCGCCGTGCCGATCGCGCCGATGACCTGGCCCTCGCGCACGAGGGGCGCGACGACGAGGCAGTCGTAGCGGAAGGCCCGCGCCAGAGCGGCCGCCTGGAGCGTGGCCTGCGGATTGCCGATGACCGGCACGAGCTGGCTGACTTTCCCGGAGCGCAGTGCCTTTCCGGTGAAGGTGCTGTAGTCGATCGGCTGCGGAAAGGAATCGCGGAACTGCTTCCTCGCCTCGCGCATCTCGCGCACGACGTTCACCCCGGCAAGGTGGAGCTGGCCGTCCTTGACGAGGAAGACCGCCGCGTAGCGCGTGCCGAAGAGGCCCAGCACGTTCTTCACGATCGCGTCGAACACCGGCTGCGCGTCGGTGGCCGAGGTGCGGATGGAGGCGAGGATCTCCTGGGTAGCCGCTTGGAACTTCAGAGCCTCGTCGCGCTCCGCGATCGCTCTCTGCAGCGCGGATACGGCGCGGGGCTTGCGCTTGCGAGGCTTCTTCACGTCTTCAAGGCGAACGCCGGGACGGGCTTGGAGAAGCCTTTCAGCTCGAACGGCCCGACGGGGTCGAACGCGAACGCGCCTTCGAGCGCCGCCATGGTCTTGCGGTCGGCGAGGATCTGGCCGGCCGTGGCCTCGGCGCACAGGCGCGCGGCGAGGTTGGTGACGTTGCCGATGGCGGCGTAGTCCCAGCGGCCCTCGAAGCCGATGGCGCCGAGCGTCGCGTAGCCCTGGGCGATGCCCACGCCCAGGCCGAGCTCGAAGCCGCTCCTCTTGTGCCAGTGCTGCCCGATGGGGACGAAGGCCTCCTGGACGGCGAGCGCGGTGCGCACCGCGTGCTCGGCGGGGCGCTCGACGGGGAGCGGGTCGTTGAAGAACACCATCACCGCGTCGCCCGCGAAGCGCTCGAGCGTGCCCTCGTGCTCGAGCACGATCTTGCCCAGCGCGCCGTGGAAGGCGCGCAGGAGCTCCATCACTTCCTCGGGCTCGGCAGAGTCGGTGAAGGCGGTGAAGCCGCGCAGGTCGAAGAACGCCACCGTGATCTCGCGCCGGTGCGTCTTCAGCACCTCCTCGCCCCTGCCGGCGGCGATCGCCTCGGCGAGCTGCGGCGAGAAGAAGCTCTTCAGGCGCGCCAGGCGCTCGTCCTGCAGCCCCTTGATGCGCAGGAGCGACTTCACGCGGGCGAAAAGCTCCGCCTGGTTGACCGGCTTGGGCAGGAAATCGTCGGCCCCGGCCTCGATGCCCTTGACGCGCTCCTGGTTCGGATCGAGCGAGGTGGCGAGCACCACGGGCAGGAGCGCGGTGGCGGGGTTCTCGCGGATCCTGCGGCACACCTCGTAGCCGTTGATGCCCGGCATCATGATGTCGAGGAGCACGAGGTCTGGCGGCTGCTTTGCGATGCTCTCCAGCGCCTGCTCGCCGCTCGCCGCCGTCGTCACCTCGTAGCCCTTCGCCCTCAGCAGGTCGGCGAAAAGCTTGACGTTCTGCGGCGTGTCGTCGACGACGAGGATGCGCTGCGCCATCTACTTCGGCCCCGCGGCCAGCCGCTTCACGGTTTCGAGGAACTCCTTCAGGTTGATCGGCTTGCCGACGAAGGCGTCGAAGCCGGCGGCGGTGATCTGGCTGCGGTCGGTCGGCGTCACCGACGCGGTGAGCGCGACCACCGGGATGCGCGCGGTCTTCGGGTCGGCGCGGATCTGCCGGAAGGCCTCGATGCCGTTGATGCCGGGGAGCTGGATGTCCATGAGCACCAGGTCGGGCACCTTCTCCTTCGCGAGGCGCACGCCCTCCTCGCCGGTCTCGGCTTCCAGCGTCTGATAGCCCTTCGCCTGCAGCACGTCGCGCGCGAGCTTCATGTTCTTGTCGTTGTCCTCGACGATCAGCACTGTGCTCATGGTTGGCGCACCGGTAGCGTGATGGTGAAAGTGGAGCCCTTGCCGGGCGTGCTTTGCAGGCGGATCGAGCCACCGTGCAGCTCGACGAAACGCTTGGTGAGCGCGAGGCCCAGCCCCGTGCCTTCGGCCTTGCGCGTGTAGTCGCGACCGACCTGCTTGAACTCCTCGAACACCGCGGCCTGATCTTCCGGGGCAATGCCGATGCCGGTGTCCTGCACCGCTATTTCTATACTCTCGTCCACCTTCCGGGCAAGAACATTCACCTTGCCGCCATCGGGCGTGAACTTCACCGCGTTGGAGAGGAGGTTCAGGACGATCTGCTTGAACTTGCGCTCGTCGGCGCGGAACTCGCCCAGGCGCGGGTCGACCTCCAGGCCGAGCGCGATGGCGTGGCGCTGCGCCCGCTCGCGCACCAGCGTCATGGCGTTGGAGAGCGCCGAGGGCAGGTCGAAGCTGGCGATCTCCAGGTCCATGCGCCCGGCCTCGATCTTGGAGAGGTCGAGGATGTCATTGATGAGCGAGAGCAGGTGCTTCCCCGACTCGTGGATGTCCTTGAGGTAGTCGGCCTGCTTGTCGTTCACCTCGCCGAACATGCGCTCGATCAGCACTTCCGAGAAGCCGATGATGGCGTTGAGGGGCGTCCTCAGCTCGTGCGACATGTTGGCGAGGAAGTCCGACTTGTGCTTGTTGGCGATCTCGAGCTGGCGGCTCTTGTCCTGGATCTCGCGGAACAGGCGCACGTTCTCCATCGCGATCACCGCCTGGTCGGCGAAGGTGCGCAGCAGCTCCACCTCGCGCTCGCCGAAGCCGCCCGCGTCGCGGCGCGCCACCGACAGGATGCCGGTCGTCACCCCCATGCTGTGCATGGGCGCGAGCAGCACCGAGCGCACGCCCGTCTTGCCGATGATGGCGCGCGACTGCTCCGAGAGCCCCGGCTCGGTTTCCGCGTCCCGGATGTGCACCAGCTCGCCGCGCAGCATGGTGCGCCCCGTCAGGCTCTTGTCGTCGAGCGGGATCGGCCACAGCGCCTGGGAGCCGTCGTCGGCGCTCTGCTCGGACACCGCGTAGCCGACGCGGTCGATCTCGTTCCCGGTGCGCACGTAGAGCGCCACGTGCCGCGCGCCGTAGAGCTTGAGCACGCTGCGCGAGATGGCGTCGAACACCGGGTTGGCGTCGGTGATCGAGCCGCTGATCACGTTCAGCACCTCGGCCGTCGCCGTCTGCCGCTCGAGCGCTTCCTTGGTCTCGTTGAAGAGACGCACGTTCTCGATCGCGATCACCGCCTGCGCGGCGAAGGTGTTGACCATCGCGAGCTGCTTCTCGCTGAAGAGCCGCTTCTCGTAGCGCCACACGGTGATGGCGCCGAGCAGCTCGTTGTCGCGCAGCAGCGGCACCGCCAGCACGGTACCGGCATTCGGCCGCGTGTTGGTCGTTCCCGTCGGCACCAGGGGCCGGTAGCGCGGCTCGGCGAAGACATCGAGCACGTGGACCGTGCGCCGCTCCAGCGCCGCCTGCGCGGTGGGATTCCAGTCGCCGGGCTCTATCGGGTTCTCGGCCAGGGCCTTCACCGCGCCGTCGGTCATGTTGTTGTGCGCGGCGAGGTGCAGCTTCTGTCCGTCGTAGGTCCACAGCACGGCGGTGTTGCCCTCGCACAGGCGCATCGTGTTGGCGAGGATGGTGTGGAACACTGGCTTGACGTCGGTGGGCGACTTGCTCGTCACCTCCAGGATGTCGCTCGTCGCCGTCTGCTGCTCGAGCGCCTCCTTGGTCTCGTTGAACAGGCGCACATTCTCGATCGCGATCACCGCCTGGTCCGCGAAGGTGCGCAGCAGGGCGATCTGCTTGTCGCTGAGCGGCCCGGGCTCGCGGCGCGTGACGCTGATCGCGCCGATGGCGGCGTCGCCGCGCAGCATCGGCATGACGGTAATGGCGCGGTGGCTGCCGGCGCCCAGGAAGTTGCCGATCCCGGTTGCGATCGAGGCGTCGGTACTCGCCGTCGCGTCGGGCACGTCGATCAGGCGCCGATCGATGATGGCGAGTCCATGCATGTATTCGCGGGTGAGGGGGAACGGGAAGCGCGAGCGCCATTGCTCGGCATGCTGCGGCTCGAGGCCGGCGACCGCGGCGAGCGTGACCTTGCCCTCGTGCGGCAGGGTTACCGTCACCGTCGCGCCCGGGAAGAGCTTCAGGCCGCTCTGCACGATCGCCTCGAACACCGGCTGCGTGTCGGTAGTCGAGCTGCTGATGACCTTGAGAATTTCCGACGTCGCGGTCTGCTGCTCCAGAGCCTCCTTCGTCTCGTTGAACAGGCGCACGTTCTCGATCGCGATCACCGCCTGGTCGGCGAATATCTTCAGCATTTCGATCCAGCGCTGCGGGAATGGCCCGGGCTCGATCTTGCTGACATGCATCACGCCGTAGACGGTTTCACCGCGGACGATGGGCACGTATAGCGTGCTGCGGAAGCCGCGGGCGCGCATGACCTCCCTGGCCTTGGGGCTGATGTCGGGATCGGCCTCGAAGTCGCTTACGAAGAACGCGGTCTTCCGCCGCACCGCCTCGGCGAGCGGACCGACCGTCGCGGCGGCCACGGGATAGACGCTCTTCAGCGCCGCATCGGCTTGAGAGCTTACCTTCGAGTAGGCCGCGAGATGCAGCTTGTCACCGATGAGCCGCGTGACGTTCACGGAGCACCCGCCCGCCATCTTTCCTGCATGCGCGATGATGGCTTCGAAAACGGGCTGCTCGTCCGACGGGGAGCTGGCGATGACCTTGAGGATCTCGGCGGTCGCGGTCTGCTGCTCGAGGGTCTGCTGCAGCTCCGCGGTGCGCTCCTCGACCTTGCGCTCGAGGCCGGCGTAGGACTCGCGCAGCTGCGCGCTCATCTCGTTGAACTGGTCGGCCAGGGTCTCCAGCTCGTCGCCCGTGTGCACCTCGATCTTCTGCTCGAGCTCGCCCGCGCCGATGCGCGCGGCGCCTTCCTGCAGGGTCCTGATCGGGCGCACCATGCTGCGCGCGAGCGACAGGGCGGCGAGGGCGGAGAAGAGCAGGCCCGCGACGAGCAGCGCCACGGTGCGCAGGATGGTGGCGTCCAGCGCCGCGAAGACTTCCGAGACCGGCTGCTCGACGAACACCTTCCAGCCGAGCGTGCTGGCGTCCGCGCCCTGCGCGCGCTGCTCGCGCCCCGGCTCGATCGGCGCGTGCGCGCTGAGCACGGCGTTGCCGGCGAGGTCGCTCGCCAGCATCGCGAGCGAGTCGTCGGCATCCGGGGCGAGCGCGGCCTTGACCTGCTCCAGGCGCGACAGGTCGGTCTTGCGCAGCACCAGGCCGATATCGGGGTCGGCGACGAGGTGCCCGGTCGCGTCGACCACGTAGGCCTTGCCCTTCTGCCCGATCTTGATGCGCGTGATCACGTCCCAGATGAACTTGAGGTTCACCTCGGCGAGGGTCACCGGCCCGCGCTCGCCGGAGCGTATGGCGATGGTGATGTAGGGCTCGGTGTCCTTGCGGAAGTAGACCGGCCCGTACCAGGTCTGCCCGGGCCTCGCCTCGCGGAAGGCGGGCTCCTGCGAGCGGTCCTTGCCGCTGCCCGTGACGTTCATCGCCAGGCGCGAGACCACGAGCTGCTCGCGCCCGCGCGCGTCGATGTAGGCGACGTCGGTGACCGCCTGCGCGAGGCGCAGCAGACGCTGGAACTCGAGGTGGCGCTGCTCCATCGCCTCCGCGCCGAGCGGCTGCAGCGTGGCGAAGGCGAGCTGCTGCTCCACCTGGCGCACGAACTCCTCAATGCGCGCCGCCGCCGCGCCCGCCTTCTCGCGCTGCAGGCTCGCGAGCGCGAGCTTGTTCTCCTGGTAGGCGAAGTACAGCCCGATGCCCCCCGAGATGACGAGCGTGCCGCACACCAGCGCGAGGATCAGCAGGAAGTACTTGCGAAAGAGGCGCCCGCGGTGCAGCCGGCGCGCCGCGACGTGTTCCCGGATGACGAATTCGCTCGGCTTCAAGCCCCTCCTCCCGCCGCGGCTACTCTACCACCCGGTCCGCGCGCAGCAGCACGGCCTGCGGAATCGGGATGCGCAGCGCCCTGGCGGTGCGCAGGTTCACCACCAGCTCGAACTGCGTCGGCTGCTCGATCGGCAGCTCGGCGGGATTCGCGCCCTTGAGGATGCGGTCGACATAGCGCGCGGAGCGGCGAAAGTTCGCCTTCAGGTCGTGGCCGTAGGTGGCGAGCGCCCCGGACTCGGCAAACGCCGAGAGCACCGAGATGGTCGGCACGCCCGCCGCCAGGCCCGCCTTGACCAGGCCCTCGCGCAGCCCGAAGAGCACCGCGTCGGCGGCAACGACGAGAGCGTCGGCCTGCGCCTTCGAGATCCTGCCGGCCAGCGGCTCGAGGTCCCAGGCGGCGCGCAGCTCGAGCACCACCAGCCGCAGACCGAGATTCCTTGCCGCCCGGGCGGCAACGGCATGGTGCGATTTCGCCAGCACGTGGTCGGGATTGACGACGAAGGCAAGGCGCTTCGCCTTGGGCAGCAGCAGGTGCGTGAACTCCACCAGCTTGGCATGGAGCTCCTGGCTGAGGCTGGTGAGGCCGGTCACGTTGCCCCCCGGACGCACCAGGCTGTCGGCGAGGCCCTCGGCCACCGGGTCGATCGCCGTCGCCATGACGATCGGGAGGGTGGCGCTCTTCGACTTCAGCACCGCCGCGGTGCTCGAGACGTTGGCCACCACCACGTCGGGCTGCAGGGCGATCAGCTCGTCGGCGAGCGGCGCGATCTTCGCGCGGTCGCCGCGGTAGTCGCGGCTGACCAGGGAGTAATGGCGGTTCTCCTCGTAGCCAAGGTCGCGCATCCCGTCGATGAACTCGCGCCTGAGCGCGTCCCCGCCGCCGAGAAGACCAATGCGGTAATAAGGCCGCCGCGCGAGCTGCTGCGCCGAAGGCGCGGTCGTGAAGCCGGCGGCGGCAAGCACACTGCCCAGTACCGCGAGAACCCGCCGCCTGCCCGAGCGCATCACCCCCCCGACGCCGATCAGTATGCGGTTTCGCGGCCGGGGTCGTCCACGCCTTGTGCTAGGCGAGGGACACCAAGGCGAGGATGAACAGCACCATCGTGGGAAGCATCAGCGCCAGGAACTGCAGGTGCTCCGATTTCTTCATGACCGCCTCCTGAAGCGAAATCGGCTTCAGAATAGGCGCGCGCCGCCCCGGGCACAGCGAACCACGGCGCCGGCGAGCGGTGACGGATTCACATTGCTGCACTGCACACCATGAAGAACCGCACGGCGGAGATCCTCCCGGCCCCGCTCATCGAGCGGATGGCGGCGCTCGCCACCGCGCGTACCTTCGGCAAGAACGCGATCATCGTCTCCGAAGGCGACGAGACCGACTCGCTCTACGTCATGCTCGCGGGCCGCGCCAGGGTGTTCGTCGCCGACGAGAGCGGCCGCGAGGTGCAGCTGAATCACATCGGGCCCGGCGAGTACTTCGGCGAGGTGACCCTCGACGGCGGGCCGCGCTCGGCCTCGGTGATGGCGCTGGAAGAGTGCCGCTGCGCGGTGGTGAAGCGCGCCGAGCTCACTGCCTTCCTCGAGCGCAACCCCGAGTTCGCGCTGCACCTCGTGCGCAAGCTCGCGCACCGCGTGCGCGCGCTCACCGAGAGCGTGCGCAGCCTCGCGCTGATGGACGTCTACGGGCGCGTGGCGCGCCTGCTGCTCGAGCTCGCCGAGGAGCGCGAGGGCCGCCTGGTGATCGAGGAGGCGCTCACCCAGAAGGACATGGCCTCGCGCGTGGGCTGCTCGCGCGAGATGATCAGCCGCATCCTTTCCGACCTCGCCGAGGGCGGCTACGTGCGCAGGGAGGATCGCCACCTCGTCATCATGCGCAAGCCCCCGCCGCGCTGGTGATCAGCGCTTCAGGGCCTTGAGCCGGAAGGCCGGCACCGGGTGCATGAAGCCGCGCAGGTCGAGCGGTCCCACCGGGTCGCTGTCGATCATGTGGGCGATGTCCTGCTCGGTCTGCGCGTCGAGCAGGATCTCCCCGGCCCGGGCGGCGCCGCACAGGCGCGCGGCGAGGTTCGGCACGTTGCCGATCGCCGCGTACTCCCAGCGCGTCTCGAAGCCGATCACGCCCAGCGTGGTCTCGCCCTGGGCGATGCCGATGCCCAGCCCCACCTCGTGCCCGAGCTTCAGCCACGCCGCCGAGATCGGCGTGAAGGCGCTCTGCAGCGCGAGCGCCATGCGCACCGAGCGCTCCGCCGGGTTGTCGACCGGCAGCGGGTCGTTGAAGAAGATCATGATGCCGTCGCCGGCGAAGTGCTCGAGCGTGCCGCCGAACTCGTCGACCATCTTGCCGAGCGTCGCGTGGTAGGCGCGCAGGAGATCCATCACTTCGTCGGGGTCCGCGCGGTCGGTGAAGGCGGTGAAGCCGCGCAGGTCGAGGAAGACGGCGGTGATCTCGCGCCGGTGCGGCTCGAGCATCTCCTCGCCGCCGGCGATGATGGCCTCGGCCACCGGGCGCGAGAAGAAGCGCTTCAGGCGCCCCAGGCGCTCGAGCTGCGCCACCTGCTCGCGCACGCGCTCCTCGAGCTTCGCGTTCCAGCCCTTGAGCTCGTCCTGCAGCGACTTCACGCGCAGGAGCGAGCGCACGCGCGCGAAAAGCTCCTCCCAGTTCACCGGCTTGGAGAGGAAGTCGTCGGCGCCCACCTCCAGGCCCTTGATGCGCTCCTTCTGCGCGTCGAGCGAGGTCACCAGCACCACCGGCAGCAGCGCGGTCGCGGCATCGGCGCGCAGGCGCCGGCACAGCTCGTAGCCGTCCATGCCGGGCATCAGGATGTCGGAGACGACGATGTCGGGCCTGCCGGCGCGCACCCGCTCGAGCGCCTCCTCCCCGTCGAGCGCGGTGAGCACCTCGTAGCCGCGCGCCCTGAGCACGCCCGCCATCATCTCGACGTTGGCGCGCTGGTCGTCGACCACGAGGATGCGCGGGCTCATGGGGTCAGAGCAATTTTCAGTAGGCCGGGCTCAGCCGGCTCGACTCGATTCAAGGAAAATTGCTCTGACCCCTTTTTCAAAAGACGATCACTCCCCGGGCGTTCTTCCCCGAGACCAGGTCGGCGAAGGCCTGCGGCGCCTCGTCGATCCGGTAGCGCCGGGTGATCATCTCGTCGAGCTTGAGCTGCCCGCCGAGGTACAGGCCGAGCATGCGCGGGAAGTCGACGCGCGGCACGCAGGAGCCGAAGTAGCTGCCGGTGAGGGTCTTTTCCTCGAACACCAGCGTCATCGTGCGCAGCGCCGTGTTTTCGCTCGCCCGAGCCACCCCGACCACGACCGCCGTGCCGCCGCGGCGGATGGCGCGGTAGGCGACGCCGGCGAGATCGCCCGAGCCGACGCATTCGAACGCGTAGTCGGGCCCGCCGCCGGTGATCTTCTTCAGGGTTTTCACGCAATCGTCATCGAACAGGATCAGGTCGGTGGCGCCGAACTTCTTCGCCATCTCGAGCTTGGGCTGCAGGGTGTCGATGGCGATGACGCGCCCGGCGCCGGCGATGCGCGCGCCCTGGATCGCCGAGAGGCCGACGCCGCCGCAGCCGAACACCGCCACGCTCGAGCCGGGCTCGACCTTCGCGGTGTTGAACACCGCGCCCACGCCGGTGGTGACCGCGCAGCCGACCAGCGCCGCCACCTCCATCGGGATCTTGGGATCGATCCGGATCAGGTTCTCGGCCGAGACGGTGGCGTACTCGGCCATCGTGCCGCAGCCGGAAAAGATGCCGAGCGGCTTGCCGGCGGCGTCGTGCACGCGCGAGGTGCCTTCCAGCGGCGTGGTGAGCGCCTTGCCCTGCTCCAGGCACAGCACCGGACGGCCGGAGACGCAGAAGCGGCACTTGCCGCACATGTAGATGAACGAGAAGACGACGTGGTCGCCCTTGTCGATACCGCTCACGCCCTCGCCCACCTCCTCCACCACCCCCGCAGCCTCGTGCCCGAGGACGAGCGGCAGCGGCAGCGCGATGGTGCCGTTGATGGCCGAGAGATCGGAATGGCACACGCCGCAGGCGCCCATCTTCACCGCCACCTCGCCGCGCTTCGGGGGATCGACGGCAACGTCTTCAACGACAACGGGTTTGTTGAGCTCGCGGCAGAGCACCGCGCGGGCGGATCGGGACGCCATATTTTTATCAGTATATCCGGTACTACTGCTTCGGCTTTCCGACTTGCCTCAGCAGGGCAAACGCCATCCAGACGAGCAGCAGCACGCCCGCCACGAGCGCCGACCAGAGGGCCCACTTCTTCGCCTGGCCGGAGTCGACGGCCTCCCGGAAGTGCTCAGAAAAGCCCGCGCCCGTCCTCGGGGCGGGGGCGGCCATCTCGGCCAGGCTCGCGGTCTTCAGCGCGATCGCCTGGCCTTCCTTGTAGTCGGGCAGCACCGCCGTGATCGGCAGCGCGCCCGGCTTCGCGATCTTCATGCCGTAGGCAAGCGTGAAGGGCCCGGCACCGCGCGCCGCGTAGACCACCTCGTGCGGAATCCAGCCGATCTCCAGGCGCACCTCGCCGCCGCCGAGCCCGCCGCCGCGCTGGTCGACCTTGAGGCGCCAGTGGCGGCTCGCGCTCGGGCCCACGGCGATGTCTGCGTTGGTGACCTCGGCGCCGTTGCGCCGCAGGCGATAGAGGGTCGCCGACGTGGCGTAGCGCCACGGATCCTCGGCCCTGCCGCGGCGCCCGATCCGGCTGGACTGCTCCTCGGTGCGGCGCGCGAGTACCTGCGCCTGCGCCACGGTGTTCACCTGCGGCAGCGCGAAGCGCAGGCGGTCGACCGGGAAATGCCCGCCGGTATCGAACTCGTACTCGCCGGGCCGCTCCGGATCTTCCTTGCCGGCGAGCGTCGCCCATTCCCGCGCCGGCTCGGCCTTGCCCGCGCGCAGCTCGAGGCGCGCCTGCGTGAGCTGGAAGTCGCCCGGCACCCCGGTGAAGGAGATCCTGAGATAGCGGGCGCGCGCGCCTGGGAGCTCGACGCGCTTGCGCTCCAGGCGCTGCCCGGCGTGCTCAAGGCGCAGCACCGGCGCTGCACTCGCGAGGGTGCGCCACGCCTTCAGGTCTTCGCTCCCCTCGACGCGCGCCGTGCCCGTGAAGCCCGTGCCGCTGCGCCAGTCGAGGACGAGCGCGGCGAAGGGGGTCTCCTGCTCGCCGGGATCGAGGATGTAGCCGAGCAGCTTCCTTTCCTTGGCAGCGGCGGAGCTGGACACGTCGACCGACGTCCCGCCGCCGGGATTGTGGCGGATGCGCACGTTCAGGCCGTCGAGGCCCTTCGCCGCCTCGCCGCGGAGCGGGAAGAGCTTCGTCGCGCGCACCACGGGCGCGTTCTTCGCCGGGCGCAGCGGCACGAACGCATAGGGCACCGGCTCGCCGGCGCCGTTGAAGATGCGCAGGTCCGCGAGATCCGGCCGCGTCACGCCGCGGTAGGTCGACGCGGGCAGCGTGAAGCGGTAGTGCGAGTCCTCGCCTGCGGCCCCGGCGATGCGCGCGGCGTGCTGATATTGCTCGGGGCGCTCCTGCGCGCCGGCTGGAAGCATCCAGAAAAGCGCCAATGCCGCCGCCCATCTCCTCACGCGGCCTCCCTTTCCTTCGGCGGCACCGGCGAGAGGTAGCCCACCAGCAGCATGAGCAGCCCCACGCCGATGAACGAGACGATCCTCTCCACCGTGCCGACGCTCGAGAGGTCGACCAGGAAGAGCTTCGCCACGACCACCGCCATCAGCAGCGCGCCGGCGATCCACAGCGGCCGCAGGTGCCGGCGCGTCGCCACCATCATCGCCCCGAGCGCGAGCAGCGTCCACAGGATGGAGAACGCCGCCTGCACCAGCGCCGAGGCGAGCATCGGCTCGAGGGCGAACGGCAGCCCGGCCCAATGGTGCAGGGTGCGCAGCAGCGTGCAGTTCACCCACAGGAACGCGACCGCGCCGAACAGGACGTAGACCGGCGCGCGCGCGGCGTTCCACCAGTCCGCCAGGCCGTGCTGCGGCAGCGCGGCCAGCCAGCGCGCGAGCACGAGCAGCGCCAGGGCGATGGCGATGTCGAGCGGGTTCAGCAGCGGCACGAAGGGCAGCGGGTAGGGATCGCCGTCGCTTGCGCCGTTGACGTTCACCACCCACAGCACGAGGAAGATCGCAAGCGGCACGCCGCCGCCCACGACATAGGCCTTCGGGTTTCGCGAGACCGGAAAACGCTTCTGCACGGCGGGGGAGACAACCGCAAAGAGGATCGCCGCCGGGACGATCGCCCACGAGATGAGCGGCCATACCCGCCGGCCCTCCACCGCGGCGTCGATCTGCCAGCCGAGCTCGCGCGCGCCCACGAACGCGAGCAGCCACACGCCCACGGAGTGAAGGTGGCCCACCACGCGCCGCTGGTCGTCTTCCTCATGGCGCCACAGGAGCCAGGAATGCGCGGCGAAGGCGGCGAGCCACGCCCAGAGGCCGATGTGGGCGAAGGGATGCGCGCCGCGCACGAAGTCGAGGCCCGCCTGCATGACCATCGCCGGGTAGAGGAGCAGCCACGTCCAGCGCGCGCTCAGCCAGCCCAGCCGCGCCGAGAGCACGCTCAGCGCGACGCTCGAGGCGGCGAAGTACAGGAGCACCGCCTGGCTGCGCTCCGGCCACGCCACGAAGCGCTGCAGCTCGTGCACGCCGCCGCCATACCACCAGAGCAGCCCCCAGCCGAGGAACAGGTAGCGCAGCGCGCTCTCGCCCTTGTGCACCCGCTCCCAGTTGCGCTCGAGGTAGACCGAGCAGAAGAACGCCGCGAGGGCGAGGAACAGGCAGCCCATCGCGAAGCTGTTCAGGACAGGGGTCGTGCCGTAGCCCTGCGCGACGTCGGTGAGGAAGGCAACGCCGGCGGCGAGCTGCAGCAGGTAGCCGAAGGCGCGCGCGAGCAGGCGCCCCTGGCGCACGCCGATCCACACCACCGCGGCGCCCTCGAGCGCCCACGCGGCCGAGGTGAGGCGGCCCTCGAAGGCGAGCGGGATGGCGAGCGTGGCGAAGGCGACCCCCAGCGCGATGTAGGACTCGACCAGCAGGCGCAGCCCCTGGCCGGTGCGCCGGAAGAGGACCAGCGCGAGCACGAGGTACACCACGGCGAGGAAGAAGGCGCTGTAGGCCGCGGCGTACTCGATGTGCCGGACCGCCGCGGCCTGCAGGCCGAACGCCACCACCGGCGTGCCGAACACCAGCGTGCCGTCGACGTAGTCCTTGAGCTCGACCGCGCGCTTGCGCGCGAAGAGCACCGGGATGGCGATGTACATGGCGAAGAAGAGCAGCAGGAAAGGCTCCGTGCTCGAGAGCATCTCCGGCCGGTAGTTGTTCGCGCCCCAGAGCGTGCCGATGCCGAAGGTGAAGGCGAAGCCCAGGATGTTGAGCACGCGCCAGGCCTTGACCCAGGCGATGGCGAAGATGCCGGCGTTCAGCACCGCGTAGTACGAGAAGAGCATCACGTGGCTGCCGCGGCCGGTCGAGGCGAGGATCGGCGCGAGGAAGCCGCCGGAGACCGCGATCACCGCGAGCGTGAGCGAGTTCTGCGCGACCGCGAGCACCGCCGAGGCGCCCGCCACCGCCACCAGCAGCGCGAAGGCGAGCGGCCCGGGCAGCACGCCGAAGAGGCGGAAGGCGCCGAAGATGACGAGGTAGAGCACGCCGATCGCCCCGCCCTGCAGGATGAGCGCGTAGCCCGGCCGCGTCTCGCGCAGGCGCCAGCCGATGGCGAGCACGACCAGCGCGCCGATCGCCACCCCGGTGAGGCGCAGCTCGATCGGCACGTGGATGCGCTCGTAGAAATACTTGAGCAGGAAGGAGACGCCGACGAAGAGCACCAGGATGCCGACCTTGGCGACCAGGTTGCCGCCAACCAGGCGCTCCCAGAAGCTCGGCCCCTCGGGGGCAGGCTCGGCTCTCGGTCCCCAGACGTTCGCCTGCTCGCCCGCCGCAGGCTCAGGGGCGGGCTGCGACGGGGGTTCGGGCTGGGGTTCGAACTGGGATTCGGGCCTAGGTTGAGGCTCGATTCCAGGCTGCGGCCGGGGCTCGGGCTGCGGCGCCGGCGTGGGCTCGGGCTGCGGCGCCGCTTGCGGCCTCGCAGGCCTGGGCGCCTGTTCGAGCGCGGCCTCGAGCGCCGCAACCTTCAGCTCGAGCGCCTCGATCCGGCTCTTGCTGTTCATCGCGTTGCCCATGCCGATGAAGCCGCCGATCACGCCGCCGAAGAGGGCGCCGACGACGAAGCCGCCGCCCCCGAACGCCGCCGCTCCCGCTATTCCCCCGACCAGCGCGCCGATGAACCACATCGCCCCTCCCCTGCGGTAGAGTAGCCTCCCCGCGCTGCCTCCCAAAGGCAGCATTTCATGCACAGGATACCGAATGATCAACCGCGACAAGTTTTATATTGGCGGCCAGTGGGTCGCGCCCGCCGCAGGCGAGTCTATCGAGGTCCATAACGCCGGCAATGGCCAGATCATGGGACGCGTGCCCGCGGGAGGCGAGAAGGACGCCGACGCCGCCGTCAGGGCGGCGCGCGCGGCTTTTATCGGATGGTCCGAAACGCCGGTCGAGAAACGGGCCGAATTCCTCGAGAAAATCTCCGGCGGGCTGAAGGCGCGCGCCGAGGAGATCGCGAAGACCATCGCGCAGGAAGTCGGCATGCCAATCAAGATGTCGACGCGCATCCAGGCCGGCCTGCCGATCGCGAACTTCGCGAATTACGCCAGATTATTGAAAGATTTTTCCTTCGAACAGAAAGTCGGAAACTCGATCGTGGTCCGCGAGCCGGTCGGCGTGGTGCTGGCGATCACGCCGTGGAACTACCCGCTGCACCAGATCGCGCTCAAGGTGGCGCCGGCGCTCGCCGCGGGCTGCACCGTGGTGCTCAAGCCCTCGGAGGTCGCGCCCTTCAACGCCTTCATCCTCGCCGAGGTGATCGAGGCCGCGGGCCTGCCGAAAGGGGTGTTCAACCTCGTCACGGGCTACGGCGCGGCGGTGGGCGAAGCGCTAGTAAAGCATCCCGGGGTCGACATGATCTCCTTCACCGGCTCGACGCGCGCCGGCAAGCGCATCTCCGAACTCGCCTCTCAAACCATAAAACGTGTGGCCCTCGAGCTGGGCGGCAAGAGCGCCTCGGTGATCCTCGACGATGCCGACCTCGCCGCGGCGGTGAAAGGCACGGTGAACGGCTGCTACCTCAACTCCGGGCAAACCTGCACCGCGCTCACGCGGATGCTGGTACCTGAGAATCTTCATCCGGAAGCCGCGAGGCTCGCCACCGAGGCGGCAAAGAGCTTCTCCGTCGGCGATCCCCTGCAGGAGACGACGCGGCTGGGACCGCTGAGCTCCCAGGCGCAGCTGGAGCGCGTGCGCGGCTACATCGAGAAGGGCATCGCCGAGGGCGCGCAGCTCCTCGCCGGCGGCGCCGAGCCGCCCGAGGGCGCGCCGCAGGGCGGCTACTACGTGCGCCCGACGGTGTTCGGCAACGTGAAGAACAGCATGACCATAGCCCAGGAGGAGATCTTCGGGCCGGTGCTCTCGATCATCCCCTACAAGGACGAGGAAGAGGCGGTGCGCATCGCCAACGACTCCGTGTACGGGCTCGCCGGCGCGGTCTGGTCCAAGGACGACGCGCGCGCACAGCGCGTGGCGCGGCGCATCCGCGCCGGGCAGGTCGACGTGAACGGCGGCGCCTTCAACATGAACGCCCCCTTCGGCGGCTTCAAGCAGTCGGGCCACGGCCGAGAGGCCGGCGTCTACGGGCTGGAAGAGTTCCTGGAATACAAGGCGCTGCAGCTTAAGTGAGACGGCTGCGCCTCGTCACCGGCCTGGTGATCGCGGCGTTCGTCGTCGGGCATTTCCTCAACCACTCGCTCGGCGTGGTGTCGGTCGAGGCGATGAACGGCATGCGCGCGAGCCTCGCGGCGTGGTGGCGCAGCCTGCCGGGCACGGTGCTTCTCTACGGCTCGCTCGCCACCCACTTCGTGCTCGCGCTCGTCTCGCTCTACCGGCGCAGCACGCTGCGCATGCCGCCCTGGGAGGCGGCGCAGCTCGTGCTCGGCCTCGCCATCCCGCCGCTGCTCATCGGCCACGTGGTCGGCACGCGCCTGAACTGGGAGCTGCTCGGCCACTACATCGACTACGAGCGCATCGTCGGGCTGCTGTGGTCGAATGCGGGCGCGGCGGCACAGCAATCGGCGCTGCTCCTCATCGTCTGGGCGCATCTTTGCTTCGGGATGCACTACTGGCTGCGCCTCAAGCGCTGGTACCCGGCGGCGCAGCCGCTTGCCTTCGCCGCGGCGCTCCTCGTTCCGGCGATGGCGCTCGCGGGCTTCGCCGCCGCCGGCGCGAGCCTGTGGCCGGCGATCGAGACGGTGGGCGGCATGCAGAAGTACAACCTCGATCTCGCCGCGATGACCGACGCGCAGCGCGCGCGCCTCGCCGCCTGGCGCGAGGGCCTGACGTGGGGATTCTGGCTGCTCCTCGCCGGGACGCTGCTCGCGCGCTGGCTGCGCGCGCGCATCGGCGCCACCTACCAGCTGCACCATCCCTCGGGAAAGGTGGTCACCGCGCCGGTTGGGCGCAGCATGCTGGAAGCGCTGCGCGACGCCGGCATCCCGCACGCCTCGGTCTGCGGCGGCCGCGCGCGCTGCACCACCTGCCGCGTGCGCGTCGGCGAAGGCCTCGCCGCGCTGCCGCCGCCGCGCCCGGCGGAAGCGAAGGCGCTCGCGCGCATCGACGCGCCGCCCAACGTGCGCCTCGCCTGCCAGTGCCGGCCGCGCAGCCACGTGACGGTGACGCCGCTCCTGCCCGCGGGCACCGACGCCGCCTTCGCGCGCAGCCCCGGCGCGGCGCAGGGGCGCGAGCGGCGCATCGTCGCCATGTTCGTCGACATGCGCGAGTCGACCCAGCTCGCCGAGGGGCGCCTCCCCTACGACGTGGTTTTCATCATGAACCAGTTCTTCGCCGAGATGTACCAGGCGCTGCGCGCGACCAACGGCTACTACGCGCAGTTCCGCGGCGACGGCCTGCTCGCGCTCTACGGCCTGAACAGCGAGCCCGCGCAGGCCTGCCGCGAGGCGCTCGCCGGCGCCGCCGAAATGCAGCGGCGCCTGGAGGCGCTCAACGCGAGCCTCGCCGCCGATCTCGCCGCGCCCCTGCGCATCGGCATCGGCGCGCACGTCGGCCTCGCCATCGTCGGCACCATGGGCCCGCCGGACGCGCCGATCCGCTCCGCCATCGGCGACAACATCAACATCGCCGCGCGCCTCGAGGGCATGACCAAGGCCTACGGCTGCACCCTGGTCGTCTCCGAGGAAACGCTGCGCGAAGCCGGCATCGACCCGCGCGGCGCGCCGCTCCACCGCGTGCGCGTGCGCGGCCGCACCGAGCGGCTCAACGTCTACGCCGTGGACGACCCGCGCAAGCTCCTGGAACAATAGTTACTTGTTGCTGCCGCTCATGGTGCGCGAGAGCTGGTTGGTGGTGTTGGCAAGCCGCGCGGCGAGGACGCGGATGAGCTCGAGCGCAGCGTCAGGGTTCTCGCGGATCACTTTCTCGAAGAGCTCCTTGGAGATCTTCAGGGTCTCGACCGGGGTGAGCGCGGTGGCGGTGGCGGTGCGCGGCACGTCGCCGAAGATGGCGATCTCGCCGATGATGTCGTTGCGCCCGAGCTTGTTGACGACGATCGGCCCGCCGGGGGTGGGGACGCTGATCTCGATCGAGCCGTCGATGACGATGTAGGCGGCATCCCCCATATCGCCGGCGTTGAACATCACCTGCCCGACGTCGTACTTGAGCCGCTCGGAGGAGAACACCAGCAGCTTCTGCATCGCCGGCTGGATCTTGCTGAAGATCGGGAACTGGCGGATCAGCTCGACTTCCTGCTCCAGGCTCATGCGGTCCTCCTTTTCAGCTCGGCGAAGCGGCCCTGCTCGGCGAGTTTCCCCCGCTCCATCACCAGCACCGTGTGGAAGCGCTCGGCGTATTCCTCGCGCGAGAGCGCCCAGACTACCCCGCGCCCGCGCCGCTCGGCGAGGACGTTGTCCACGACGCGCGCCTGCGTGGCGGGGTCGAGCACCGCGGCGGCGTGGTCGAGCACCAGCAGCACCGGGCGCTTGAGCATGGCGCGCACCATCGCGATCTTCTGCCGGTCGGCGACCGCGAGGCGCGCGCCGCCGACGCCGACGTGGTACGAAAGCCCGATCTTCACCACCAGCGGGCGCAGGCCGAGCTCGTCGAGCAGCTCGCGCATCAGCGTGGTGATGCGCTGCGCCGCGCCCGCCTGGGCGGTGACGATCTTGCCGAAGAGGATGTTGTCCTGCAGGGACGCGGCGGCGTTGTAGAGCCCCGGGTCGAAGAACTCCACGCTCTTCCTCATCGCCACCGGCAGGTTGAGGGCGAAATGCCGGCGCGCCTCCACCACGCGCGCCTCGAAGCTCTCGTCGATGAGGCCCAGGCGGTGCCGGGTGGCGATGAGGCGGAAGGGCAGCGCGAGCAGCGCGCGGCGCTCGGGCTCCTCCAGCCCCTTCAGGCCGACCTCGGTGACGCGCTTGAGGATTTCCTCGAACTGCGGCAGGTCCTCCTGGCGGATGAAGCTGTACTGCGCGAAGAATTCGTGCCCCGGCGGCAGGCCGCTGAAGAGCTCGACCATGGTCTCGGCCACCTTGTGGCCGGTGCGCAGCATCAGCTCGTAGAGTCCGGTCTCGTGCAGCACCTGTCGCACGTAGGCGTTGCCGGCGAGGTTGTCGATGTCGAAGGTGCGGCCCACCGGCGTGCCGAACAGCAGGTTCTCCGCGAGCGTCGCGTTGCGGTTGTAGCGCTGCGGGTCGAAGCGCTCGACCCAGTCCTCGATGTCGAGCGAGGCGAGCCGCTCGCGCATGCGGGCCCGGGCAGCAAGGATTCTCTGGGAGATTTCCTGGCTGGTGTCGGCGGAGCTTCGCAGCCCCAGTTCGAAGATGGTTTCCTCGAGCTCGACCACGCGCAGGAGCTCGAGGATGCGCGCCTCGAGCTCCTCGGGGCCGGCGACGCCGGCCGAGGCGTAGTCGATCCACTCCGCGTCGATGTCGAGCGCGCTGTTGCCGGTGCGCTGCGCCTCGCGCCTCTGCGCTTCGCGCGCCCTCTTCGCTTCGTCGTCATATTCGGGCGCGCGCACGGGACGGTGCTTCAGGCCGTAGACCATGTTGCCGCGCACGTCGGTCGGGAAGAGGTAGGCGGGCGAGCCGACGTAGGAAATGGCGCGGCCGGTCACCGCCTCGGGGGCGCGCGTGATGTCGATTCCGCCCATCTCGATCACGCCGGTGGTGGGCGGGTACAGGCGCGCGAGGAGCTGCATCAGCTCGCCCGCGCCGGCGCCGCTCTGGCGCCCGACCACCGCCGCGTGCGCGTCGAGGTCGAGCTCGAAGCTGACGTTGTCGATGAGCTTGGTGCCGCCCTCGTCGAGGAGCGTGACGTTGGAGGCGCGCAGGCGCCCCTCGCGCGGCAGCTCGGGCGCGTCGATCAGCGCCTGCAGCTCCGCGGGCGCGACGTCCTCGGCGGTGAACTGCTCGATCACCTGGTTGTACTTGATCTGCACGTCGAGGCGCTGCTGGTCCCAGTCGATCAGCTCCTTCACGGGCGTGGGCAGGTCCTTGTAGGCGGCGATCACCGCCACCAGCGCGCCGATGTCGAGGCTGCCGACGATCACCAGGTAGCCGCCCACCGCGTAGAACAGGAACGGCGTCACCTGCGAGAGGAAGTTGTTGAGGAACTTGATCAGGAACTTCCTCTGGTAGAACTCGAAGCGGATGCGGAAGATGCGCCCCAGGCGCGCCGAGATCTCGGCGCGCTCGTAGTTCGAGGTGTCGTTGGCGTGGATCTCGACCACGCCGTCGACCGACTCGGCGATGCGCCCGGCAAGCGCGCGCGCGGTGAGCTGGCGCTCGCGCCCGAGCTCGAGCAGGCGCCGGCGCAGCCGCGGGATGAGCCAGGCCTGCACGCCGACGATCCCGAGCGCGATCAGGCCGAGCGAGACGTGCTGGTAGAGGATGAAGAACATCGCCGTGAGCCCCTGCCCGCCGAGGAAGAGGGGCGTGATGAACGCCTCGCCGATGAAGCCGCCGAGGGGCTCGACCTCGTCCTTGATCATGGTCGCCATCTCGGCCGCCTTGACGCGCCGGAAGCGCTGCAGCGGGAAGCGCAGGATGTAGTCGAACAGCGCGTAGCGCAGCCGCCGCAGCATGCGCTCGCCCATCCAGCCCTTCATGGTGTTGATCTGGAACTTGAGCCAGCCGTTGAGCACGATCAGCGCGAGGAACACCACGCTCAGCGCGAGCAGGTACTCGATCTGGGTCAGGGCGACGCCGAGGAAGGAAACGGTCGAGTTCGCCTCGGGGAAGCCGTCGCCCTGGATCGCCTGGTTGATGATGATCTTGGGGAGATCCAGCGACAGGTAGTAGACCACCATGGTCGCAAGCACCAGCGGCACGATGAGCAGCTGGTCGCGCTTGCTGTAACGCAGGATGAAACCGAACAGGCTTCGATCCACTCAATTCCCCCTAGGAATCCACATCTTACAGTCCCTTACGCCTTTTGCCGCTATAGTTGGACGCCATGAGCTCCCCGACCTTCAGCGTGCGCTTCTGGGGCGTACGCGGCTCGATCGCCTGCTCCGGCCCGCGCACCGCGCGCTACGGCGGCAACACCTCGTCGCTCGAGGTGCGCTGCGGCGATCGGCTGCTCCTCTTCGACGCCGGCACCGGCCTGCGCTACCTCGGCAAGACGCTGGAGGGAAAGCGCCTCGACACCGATCTCTTCTTCACGCACACGCACTTCGACCACGTCTGCGGCCTGCCCTTCTTCCGGCCGTTCTTCCAGGAGGGGAACCGCTTCCGCCTGTGGGCCGGCCACCTGCAGGACGGGCTGACCCTCAAGCGCGTGCTCTCGGAGTTCATGATGTCGCCGCTCTTCCCGGTGCCCCCCGAGATCTTCCACGCGAAAATGGAGTACCGCGACTTCGCGAACGGCGAGACCCTGCGCCCCGCGCCGGGCATCGAGCTGAAGACCGCGCCGCTCAACCATCCCGACGGCGCCACCGGCTACCGGATCGAGTTCGGCGGCAAGTCGCTGTGCTATCTCACCGACACCGAGCACGTGCCGGGCAAGCCCGACCGCAACGTGCTCGGGCTGATCGCGGGCGCCGACCTGGTGATCTACGACAGCATGTACACCGACGAGGAGTACCCCCGCTTCGCCACCTGGGGCCACTCGACCTGGCAGGAAGGCCTGCGCCTGTGCAAGCAGGCGGGCGCGAAGCGCCTCGTCGTCTTCCACCACGACCCCGACCACGACGACGACATGCTCGACGGCATCGCCCGCGAGGTCGCCGCGGCGCTCCCCGGGTCGGTCGTCGCACGCGAAGGCCTGGTTCTCGAGCCGTAGAGCAGGAAAGTCCCCCGCTTCAAGGAGTTCCCCATGCTGTCCCGCGCAGAAACGAAGGACCGGCAGCTGCGGCGCATGAAGCGCTGGGCCGGCGGCCTGCTCCTCCTGATGCTGCTGCTCCACGTCCTGAGCAGCGCCCTGGAAGCCCGCCATCCGGCGCTTTTCTACCTTAGCGCGTTCACCGAGGCGGCGATGGTGGGGGCGATCGCCGACTGGTTCGCGGTGGTGGCGCTCTTCCACCACCCCCTGGGGCTGCCCCTGCCGCACACCGCGGTGATCCCGCGCAACAAGGGGCGCATCGCCGAGGGCGTGGCGGATTTCATCGAGAGCAACTTCCTCTCCCCCGAGGCGATCGTCGCGCGCATCGCCGAGGCGCGCCCGGCGCACACGCTGTGCGCGTGGCTCCTCAAGGCGCAGAACGCGGGCACGGTGGCCGGGTACGCCGTGCGCCTGCTCGCGTATGGGCTGACGGTCCTCGATGACGCGCGGATCCGGCGCTTTTTGACAGAGCTGATCTCCACAAAAGCCAAGGAGCTTGATCTGGCCAGCGCCATCGCCGAGGTGCTGGACGTGCTGACGCAGCACGGGCGCCACCACGAGCTCTTCGACCAGGCGCTCGCCGGCCTGGACGAGCTGCTCTCGCGCCCCGAGACGCGGCGAGTGCTCGCCGCGGAGGTAGAGAAGAACCTGCCTTTCCTGGTGAAAGCGGTGAGCGGGGCGCTGCGCCTGGAGCTCGACGAGCGGGCGGCGCACAAGCTCCTGGACATCGCCATCGCCAAGATCGCCGAAGTGCGCCGGGACCGCAGCCACGAGCTGCGCCAGCGCTTCGATACCTACGTCGCCGGGTTCGTGCGGCGGCTGAAGACCGACGCGGCGACCCGGGCTTGGGTGCACGCCCTGCGCGACGAGGTACTGGCGAACCCCGCGCTCGCGCGCTACGTCGAGGGGCTCTGGGGAGATTTCCGTGCCTGGCTCTCGGCGGACCTCCAGCAACCGGAATCGAGCGTCCGGGCGCGCATTACCCAGGTAGTCGCGACATTCGCCCAGAAGCTCGACCAGGACGTCGAGGTACAGCGCTGGCTGGAAGAGCAGATCCTCGCCGCGGTGCCTTCCCTGGTGCGCGAGCACCGGGCGAAGATCGGGCGCTTCGTCGAGGACCAGATCAACGGCTGGCAGGAAACCCGCCTGGTGGCCGAGCTGGAGCGCGAGCTCGGGCCCGACTTGCAGTACATCCGCATCAACGGCACGCTCGTCGGCGGGCTGGCCGGGCTGCTGATCGCTACGTTTACGGACTTATTTCACATTTCGGTGTAAATTGCCCAGTAGTGGCTAGTCGTAGTCCCGCGGTAGCGAATAGCGCGCTGCAGGAAGGCGAGGCCCGCGTTCCCGCCCTGACGACCCTGCTCTCCGACTGGGTCTGGGAGCAGGACGAGCAGTTCCGCCTCACTTTCATCTCCGAAGGCCTCGCAAAGAAGACCGGGCTCGACCCCGCGTCCTGGCTCGGCCGTACGCGGTGGGACCTGCCCGCGGCCAACCTGGGCGACGCCGAGTGGGCACGCCACCGCGCGCAGCTCGAGCGCCACGAGCCTTTCCGGGACTTCGAGATCCAGCGTATGTCGGCGAGCGGGCGAGCGGTCTGGCTCTGCGAGAGCGGCGAGCCGGTGTTCGACGTCGAGGGCCGCTTCAAGGGCTACCGCGGCGCCGGGCGCGACATCACCCCCCAGAAGCGGGTCGAGGAGCTGCTGCGGCTGCAGCATGCCGTGGCGCGCTGCCTAGCCCAGGCGACGCGGCTCCCGGAAGGCATCGAGGCGGCGCTGCGGGTGATCTGCGAATCCGAGGGCTGGGACTACGGGCGCTGCATGAAGACCGAGGCCGGGGAGCTCGCCCGCGTCCAGGACGGCTGGTTCGCGCGCGAGCCGGCGGTCGAGCAGTTCCTGCGTGGCGCGCGGGTGCTCTGGGAGGAAGGCAAGCCCGTCTGGTCGAGCGCGCCCGCGCCCGGCGCCGGAAACTTCGCCACGTTCGCCTTCCCCGCCCTGTCGCAGGGCAAGGCGATCGCGATCCTGGTGTTCTCGGGGCACGGCGCGCGCGAACCCGACCGCGCGCTCCTCGAGGCGGCGCCGGCGCTGGGGAGCCTCTTCGGCCAGTTCCTCTCGCGCATGGAGGCCGAAGGCGGCCTGCGCGAGAGCGAGGCGCGCTTTCGCAGCCTCACGCACATGTCCTCGGACTTCTTCTGGGAGTCCGACGCCGAGCACCGCCTCACCAGCATCGTGCACGGGCCGAACTACGCCGCGGCGCAGGTCGGGCGCGACATGATCGGCCAGACGCCCTGGGGCGTGCCCTCGGTGAGCCCCGACGCCGCGGGCTGGGCGGCGCACCGCTCGGTGCTCAACCAGCAGCTCTCCTTCCGCGACTTCGAGTTCGCCCGCGTCATGCCCGACGGCGGCACGCGCCACTTCGCCGTGAGCGGCCAGCCGCGCTTCGACGCCGACGGGCGCTTCATCGGCTACCGCGGCGTGGGGCGCGACGTCACCGAGATCGCGCTCGCGCGCAGCCGCATCGCCTCGCTCGCTTACAGCGACGCGCTCACCGGGCTCGCCAACCGCATCAGCCTGGAGCCCGCGCTGGAGCAGGCGGTCGAGCGCGCGCGCCGCCACAACGGCAAGCTCGCGGGCGTGTTCATCGACCTCGACGGGTTCAAGGCGGTGAACGATCAGCACGGCCACGCCGCCGGCGACGCGTTCCTCGTCGAGTGCGGCCGACGCCTGCGCCGGTCCCTCCGCGCGAGCGACCTGATCGCGCGCCTGGGCGGCGACGAGTTCTTCGTGGTGCTCGAAGAGGTGCGCGACACCGCGACGGTCGAGCGCGTGGTCGCCAAGCTGGTGAAGGAGCTCCTGCACCCGTACGAGCTCGCCAACGGCGCCAAGGTGCGCGTCTCGGCGAGCCTCGGCGTGAGCCTCTACCCCGCCGACGCCGGCGACGCCCTCACCCTCATGGAGCACGCCGACAAGGCGATGTACACCGCCAAGAAGGCCGGCAAGAACGCCTACTGCCTGTTCTCCTCCGGCAACGGCAACAACAAGCCGCCGGCCGATCCCGGCAACGTCAAGATCCCCATCGGCCCGCAGTCCGCCTCGTCCAGCGGCATCCCCCCCAGCACCACCCGCCAGTAAAAGGGTCAGAGCAATTTGCCGTAATCAGCAAAATTGCTCTGACCCCATTTAGCGTTGAGCGCTGCTGTAGGGGTCGGCAGCGTCGCGCAGGCCGTCGCCGAAGAAGTTGAAGGCGAGCACGACGATGAAGACGGGCACGACGGAGAGCATGAGCCAGGGGTAGAGCGCGACGACGTTGATGTTCTGCGCTTCGTTGAGGAGCACGCCCCAGCTGGTGACGGGAGGCCGCAAACCCAGTCCCAGGAACGACAGAGCCGTCTCGCCCAGGATCATCGCCGGCACCGAGAGGGTAGCGGAGGCTATGAGGTGGCTCGCGAAGGAGGGCAGCAGGTGCTTGCGGATAACGCGCGCGGGGCTTGCGCCCATGAGCACGGCGGCGGTGGCGAAGTCCTCTTCGCGCAGCGCCAGCAGCTTGGAGCGCACCGCGCGCGCGAGCCCCGGCCAGTCGAGCAGCCCGAGGATGATGGTGATGCCGAAGTAGATGAGGATCGGGCTCCAGGTCACCGGCAGCGCCGCCGAGAGCGCCATCCACAGCGGCAGCTCGGGGAAGGAGCGCACCATCTCGATGAAGCGCTGGATCACGTTGTCGATCCAGCCGCCGTAGTAGCCCGAGATGCCCCCGAGCGTGATGCCGATGAGGAAGCTCACCGCGATGCCCAGCAGCCCCACGGTGAGCGAGATGCGCGTGCCGTAGACGATGCGCGAGAAAAGGTCGCGCCCGAGCCGGTCGGTGCCCAGGAGGTACAGCGTGCCGCCCTGGGCGGGGCAGATGAAGTGGAAGCGCCCCTCGATCAGCCCCCAGAAGCGGTACTCGTCCCCCAGGCAGAAGAAGCGCACGCGCTGCACGGCGCCCGGGTCGGGCGTGTAGTCGCGCTTCAGGCGCACCAGGTCGAGCTGCATGCGGTAGCCGTACACGAACGGCCCAACGAAGCTGCCCTCGTGGAAGAAGTGCACCTCCTGCGGCGGCGCGTAGATGTGCCGGGTATCGCGCGTGTGCAGCTCGTAGGGCGCGATGAACTCCGAGACGAGCGTCGAGGCGTAGAAGAGGAGCAGGATCACCCCCGCCACCACTGCCACGCGGTGGCGCCGGAACTTCCACCACATGATCTGCCACTGCGAGGCGCGGTAGAAGCGCTCCTGCTCCGGCGTCAGGGTCTCCGACGCGTAGGGGTCGAAGGGGTCCTGGGAGACGTAGTGCTCGGCCTTGGCCGTCATCGGGCACCGCTTCTGCCGACCCCCTGACAAGGGGGTCGTGAGACTGCCGCGCAGCGGCAGGCGAGCGGGGGGTTGGTTTCACTTGCGCATAAAAAACCAACCCCCCGCTCGCGAAGAACCCGCTCGCTTCCCCCCTTGTCAGGGGGGCGGCAAGAGAAGTGGCGCCTCATTTGGCCATCCCGCCCGTGAGACGTATCCGCGGGTCGAGGGCGGCGAGGAGGAGGTCCGAGACGAACATGCCGACCACGGTGAGCAGCGACAGGAACATCAGGAACGAGCCGGCGAGGTACTGGTCCTGGCTGCGCAGCGCGTCGAGCAGCATCGGGCCGGAGGTCTGCAGCGAGAGCACCACCGCGACGATCGCCGAGCCCGAGATGACCGAGGGCAGCAGGTTGCCGATGTCGGCGATGAAGGGGTTGAGCGACATGCGCAGCGGGTACTTCACCAGCAGGCCGAAGGGCGGCATGCCCTTGGCGCGCGCGGTGGTGACGTACTGCTTCTGCAGCTCATCGAGCAGGTTCGCGCGCAGGCGCCGGATCATGCCCGCGGTGCCCGAGGTGCCGATCACGATCACCGGGATCCACAGGTGCTCGAGCACCGAGCGCGCCTTGGCCCAGCTCCAGGGCTGGCCGAGGTACTCCGGGTCCATGATGCCGCCGATGGTGAGGCCGAACTGCACGTTGGCGAAGTACATCAGCACCAGCGCGAGCAGGAAGTTCGGCGTCGCGAGGCCCAGGTAGCCGATGAAGGTGAGCCCGTGGTCGCCCCAGCTGTACTGGTGCGTCGCCGCATACACGCCGATCGGGAACGCCACCGCCCAGGTGAAGAGGATCACGGAGAAGTTGAGAATGAAGGAAAGCAGCAGCCGGTCGCCGACCACGTTCTTCACCGGCATGTCGTGCTCGAAGGACCAGCCGAAGTCGCCCTGCAGCAGGCCCGAGAAGCCGTTCTCGCCCGGCCACAGCCCGACCCACACCCCGTACTGCTCGAGGAAGGGCTTGTCCAGGCCGTACTGCTTGCGCAGGAACTCCGCCTTCTCGGCCGCGGCGCGGTCGCCCTGGCTCTGCAGCTCGGCGATCTGGTTGGAGAGGAAATCCCCCGGCGGCAGCTGGATGATCACGAACGTGACGAAGCTGATCACGAGCAGCGTCGGGATCATGATCAGGATCCGCCGGAGCGTGTAGCGCAGCATTATCTAAACCAGAAAGTGTCCGGGCGGTACATGCCGAAGAAGGCGCCGGGATCCCAGTTGTAGAAGCCCTGCTGCGGCACGTTCATCAGCGTCTCGCGCGCCACCACCGGCTGCGGCACGCCGGTGATCACGCCGATGGTGAACTGCTGCTCGGCGTGGATCTCGAGCATGCGGTGCCAGATGCGGCTGCGCTCCTCGCTCGTGGCCGCGGCGCGCCACGCGCGGTACAGGTCGACGAGCTCCTGCACCTCGGAGATGTCGGGCACCGCGCCCGCCCTGCCGCTCGTTTCCCAGTACTGGCCGAACTTCGGCCACTGCAGCTGCACCTGGTTGGTCGGCGCGAGCTCCTCGGGGCTGGTCTCGGCGGTGGGCAGGCCGTTGTCCAGGCCGCTCCACGCCGACATCAGCGTCTCGCCCGAGAAGATGCGCATGCGGAAGGCCTCGCGCTGCGAGGGCTTGCTGTAGAGCTTGATGCCCACCTCGCGCCAGGTCTCGCGGATCAGCTCCAGCACGTCGGTCTGCTCGGTCGACTCGCCCGCGGTCTCGACGATGATCTCGAGGGGCCGGCCGTCGGGCAGGCGGCGGATGCCGCCCGGGCCGCGCTTCAATCCGATCTCGTCGAGCAGAAGCGCGGCTTGCCTGCGGTCGTAGCGCGCCCACGCCTCGCGGTAGTGCGCGCGGAAGAGCGGGCTCGACTCGAGCACCGTGTTGTTCGACTCGATCGCCAGCCCGAAGTACAGCACCTGGTTGACGAGCGAGCGGTCGATCGCGAGCGACAGCGCGCGCCGGAAGCGCACGTCGCGCAGCAGCGCGCGCCACACCGGGTCGTTCACGTTCAGGTTCGGGAAAAGGGCGAAGTGCGCGCCGCGCCCGGGGCGCCAGAGCAGCGTGCGGTAGCCGTTCAGGTGCTCGTTCTGCTTGAGGAAGGTGAAGTTGCTGAAGTTGAGGTCGCGCGCCTGCAGGTCGGCCTCGCCCGCGCCGGCCTTGGCCGGGATCAGCTTCGAGTCGGCGATGGCGATGACGAAGCGGTCGAGATAGGGAAGCTGCCGGCCGCCCGGGTCGACGCGGTGGAAGTAGGGGTTCCTCACCGCGACGAAGCGGTCGGCGGGCGAGCGCGTGGTGTTCACCCACGGGTTGAGGGTCGGCAGGTCGGGGTTGTCCGACTCGTAGAGGTTGTCCAGCCGGTTGTGCACCGCCGACCACTTGCGCTTCGCGCTGCCCTCGGCCTCGGTCTTCTTCACCTTCTGCGAGTACTTCTTGTGGAAGCGCTTGAGGTAGTGCGCCGGCCGGAAGATGAACAGGGGCGACGCGCCCGCGAGCCGCGCCAGGAAGTCGGGGTTGGGCCGCGCCCAGGTGTAGCGCACCGCCGTCTCGGAGAGCACCTCGAACTTCGGCGGCTCCCCGCCCACCAGCAGGTCGCGCGGCGGGCCGGAGGGGCTGAGCTCCTTGTTGTTGGCGACGTCCTCCCAGAAGTAGCGGAAGTCCTCCGTGGTGAACGGATGGCCGTCGGACCAGCGGTGGCCCTTGCGCAGGTGCAGCGTGTAGACGCGCCCCTCCTCGACCTCCACCGACTGCAGCAGGTCGGGCACCAGGTTGAAGTTCCGGTCGTAGCCCACGAGCCGCGCGTAGCCGTAGATGGTGAAAAGCCGCGTGTCGCGGCTGCGCCCCGCGAGGGTCTGCAGCGTGCCGCCATGGCGGCCGGGCGCGGTGCCCGCCTCGCCCAGGGGCACCACCATCGGCTTCTGCGGCAGGCGCTTCGCGACCGGCGGCAGCTTGCCCGCCTGCACCTCGGGGAGGAGCTGCAGGGGCTCGATGAAGGGCTGTGCCGCCGCATTTCCCCAGAAAAGCGCGATCAGGAAGGCGCAGCGCTTCATGCCGCCGCTCTCACGTAGTGCTCCTCGCCGACCTGCTGCAGCGCCGGGCGCTGGTCCGCGTCGATGCGGAACTCGCGCGGCCACGCCGCGGGGTCGGAGGCCTTGCCCTGCATCAGCGCATCGAAGTCCAGCCGCCGCGACACGTCGGGCTCGGGCACCGCCGCGAGCAGCGCCTTCGTGTAAGGGTGCCGGGGGTTGCGGAACAGCGCCGCGGCGGGCGCCAGCTCGACCAGGCGCCCCGCGCACATCACCGCGATGCGGTCGGCGAGGTAGTTCACCACCGCCAGGTTGTGCGAGATGAAGATGTAGGTGAGCCCGAGCGCCGCGCGCAGGTCGGCGAGGAGGTTCAGCACCTGCGCCTGCACCGAGACGTCGAGCGCCGACACCGGCTCGTCGAGGATGAGCAGCTCCGGGCCGAGCGCGAGCGCGCGCGCGATGCCGATCCTCTGGCGCTGGCCGCCGGAGAAGCTGTGCGGGTAGCGGCGCAGGAAGCGCAGGTCGAGGCCCACCAGCCCCATCACCTCCTTGACGCGCTCGAAGCGCTCGTCCGGGTCGCCGATCTTGTGGATGACCAGCGGCTCGCTGACGATGTCGTACGCCGTCATGCGCGGGTTGAGCGAGCTGAACGGGTCCTGGAACACGAACTGCACCTTGCGCCGGTAGGCGAACAGATCCTGATTCTTCAGGGTAAGAACATCCTTGCCCTCGAAAACGATGCTGCCGGCGTCCGGCGCGACCGAGCGCAGGATCATGCGCGCGGTGGTGGTCTTGCCGCAGCCCGACTCGCCCACCAGGCCCAGGCACTCGCCCGCGCGCACGTCGAAGGAGAGGTCGTCCACCGCGAGCAGCTCGCCGCCGCCGCGCTTTCTTATGGCATAGCGTTTCGTGAGATGGCGCACCTCGAGCACCGGTTCGTCGTTTTTTTCTTCCTTCAGAAGCTTTGCCCTGGAAAGCAGATGCGAACCCTCGATGCGCACCTCGCGGATCGGCGTCAGGCGCTCGCCCGCGGCCATCCCGAAGCGCGGCACGGCGCGCATCAGCGCCTTGAGGTAGGGATGGCGCGGGTCGCGGAAGATCTCGGCGACCGGTCCGGATTCCATCACCTGGCCGCGGTACATCACCACTACCTCGTCGGCCATGTTGGCCACCACGCCCAGGTCGTGCGTGATCAGCATCACGGTCATGCCCAGCTCCGCCTGCAGCTGCTTGATGAGCTGGAGGATCTGCGCCTGGATGGTGACGTCGAGCGCGGTGGTCGGCTCGTCGGCGATGAGCAGCGCCGGGCGGCACACCAGCGCCATCGCGATCATGGCGCGCTGGCGCAGGCCGCCCGAGAGCTCGAACGCATAGGTGCCCTCGGCCTTCGCCGGGTCGGGAAATCCGACCAGGCGCAGCATCTCGATCACCGCCGCGCGCCGCTCGGCGCGGCCCAGGTCCTCGCGGTGCAGCGCGAGCGCCTCGCCGACCTGGTTGCCGATGGTGTGCAGCGGCGAGAGCGCCGTCATCGGCTCCTGGAAGATGATCGAGATGCGCGCGCCGCGGATGTCCCGCATGGCGCGACTCGCGGGCGCGAGCTTGGCGATGTCGGTCGGCGCGCCGCCCTTCGGGTCGCGGAACACGATCTCGCCGCCGACGATGCGCGCGATGCGCGGCAGGATGCCCATGATCGATTGCGCCACCACCGACTTGCCCGAGCCCGACTCGCCCACCAGCGCCACCGTGCCGCCCTCGGGCACGCGGAACGACACGCCGTCGACCGCCTTCACCGTGCCGGCGTCGACGGCGAGATGCACTCTGAGATCGCGAACGTCGAGCAGGTCAGCCATGGCCGGGCGCAGTATACGAGAACAGTTCCGCGGCATTCTCCCAGCGCACGCCCTCGAGGCGGGCAAGCCGCTCGAGGAAACGCCACGCCGCCTCGTCGTGGACCGCATGGTGCGTGAGCCAGCCGACCGGCTCGGTCACCTCCATCAGCTCCACGGCGGCCGCGAGCGCCTGCGCCTCGCCGATGAAGCGCCGGCCTTCGTGCCAGGCGACGATGTCGATGTGCGTGTTGACCTGCTTCAGCCCGGCCGCCGGTTTCGCCTTTCCGTCCTGGCTCAGACCGATGAATCCCGCAGAACCCAGCTTGTCCGTCAAACCCGGACGCATCCGGTTCCAGGGCGGGACCAGCACCGGCAGCGCCCGCCCGCCGGCCATCTTGCGCAGGCGCTGCGAAGCGGCGGCGAGCCGCTCGAGCGCGCGCTCGTCGGGCTCGGCGGCCGGGAACTCGGTCTTCTTCTCCCCGGGCGCGGCGCGATTGCGATGATCGGTGCCGTGCTGCAGGACGCTGACGTTGTCCTTGAGGAGGTGAAAGAGCTCCGGGACCGCGAGCAGCGGGACGACCGCCAGCGCCAGGGGAACATCGAAGGCGAGCAGGCGCTCCAGAGACGCGTTCGGCAGCGCCGCGTCGTCGTCGCGCCACCAGAAGCGCGCGCCGCCGCGGCGCGCGATCTCCGCCTCCAGGCGCGCCCAGCTCATGCCGTCCATCGGCCGATCAGCCCGGCGCTCGCGCGCGCGCCGTCGAGGTCGACGTCGGCGCGCTGCGGCCGCGGCCGCGCGGCGGCGCGATCGACCGCGGCGGCGAGCCGCTCCGGCGAAAGCGTCTTCTCATCCACGGCTTCGACGAGCCCCCGTTCGGCCAGCAGCCTGGCCCTCGTTGCCTGCTCGGTCTCGCTCCCCTGCGAGAATGGCACCACCACGGCCCGGGCGCGGGCCTGCAGCGTCTCCATGACCGTGTTGTAACCCGCCTGGCTGATCGAAAGCTCGCAGTTTCTGAGCAGCTCCGTGAAATCGTTCCGGGAACGCTCGACGATGACGTTGCCTTCCGCCAGCAGCCGAAGCGCGTCGAAGTCGCCGGCGTTCACTCCCGCCAGCACCCGCCAGGGCCGCTCGCGCAGCCCGGTGAGCGCCCGGGCGCGGATCGCCGTCTCGAGCAGCCGCCTCCCCACCGCGCCGCCGCCCGCCGAGACGAGCACCTCGCCCCGGCCCGCGTCGCCCGTGCCCGCGGCCGGCGCCTCGACCACGTAGCCCGTATAAGCGAGCCGCCCGGCGAGGCGCTCGGCCGCGGCGAAGCTCGCCGAGAAGGGCGCGACACGCGGATCGCCGTGGACGAGCACGCGGTCGAAGTACTTCTCTACCAGCGCGAGCGTCTCCTCCTCGCGCCCGGGACGCTTCTGCAGCAGATCCCTGACCGACGAGATCACCAGCGCCTCGCCCGCCGCCTCGAGCAAAGGCAGCAGCTCGAATCGCAGCTGCCGCCGCCCGAACGGGAAGAGCTCCACGATCAGCACCTCCGCCCCCGCCTCGCGCCAGGCCCGCATCAGCGCCGCCGCCCGCTTCGCCTTCCAGGCGTCGTCGATCGCCCGGCCGCGCTCGTCGATCAGGTTCCTGAACGTCACGTCCGCGGCCGACAGCGGCGGCAGCTGCACCAGCCGTACGTTCCCCGGCACCACCCCGGGCACGCCCACGCCGCCGCTCGCCAGGGTTACCTCGAACCCCGCCTCCGCCAGCGCCCCGCACACCAGCGCCGCGCGCTTCAGGTGCCCGATCCCCAGCAGGTGCTGCACATGGAAGAAGACCCGTGTCATCGGCCGGCCCTCTGCCCAGGCGACGGACCGCCGACCCCCTGACAAGGGGGTCGTGAGCCTGCCGCGCAGCGGCAGGCGAGCGGGGGGTTGGTTTTACCGGCCTTGGAAAAAGGCCCGGTCAGGCCAAAAATGTTCCCGATCGGGAACATTTCAAAACCAACCCCCCGCTCGCGAAAAACCCGCTCGCTCGCCTTTCCCCCCTTCAGGGGGGTGTCAGGGGGGCGGCAAAGGCGCCCGCGCCTCATCTGACGTTCAGCTCGCGCACGCGCGGACGGCCGGCGGCGTCGAGCTCGAAGAGGTGCGCCGCGGTCCAGTCGAGCTTCGCCGGCGGCTTGCCCAGCAGGTCCCAGCCGGTGGCCGCGGCGAACACCGCGCGGATCACGCCGCGGTGCGTGACGGCGAGCGTCGGCGCGCGCACTTCCCGCAGCCAGCCGCTCACGCGCGCGAGGACCATGCGCGGACTCTCGCCGCCCGGGGGCTGGAAGTCGAGGCCGCGGTCCTCGTTCTCCTGCATGGATCTCCCGAGGGATTGCCGCAGCGCCGCCAGCGTCTGCCCTTCCCAGGAGCCCCAGCTCATCTCCATCAGCCGCGGCTCGCGCGGCGCGTCGGGCGCGCCCAGGAGCGCCGCGGTCTCCACGCAGCGCACGAGCGGGCTCGTCACCACGGTCATCTCGCGGCAGGCGGAGGGCAGGCTCGCGCCGCGCAGGCTCGCGCGGCCGGCGTCGCTGAGCGGCACGTCGGTGCGCCCCTGGATGCGCCCCTCGACGTTCCACGCCGTCTCGGCGTGCCGCAGCAGGGCGAGCAGGGTCATGGAAGCAACGGCAGGGTCATGGCAGCTGGCGCAGATGGCGCGCGGCGACCTCGGCGGTGCGCTCCTCGCGGACGAAGCGCGCCGCCTCGCGGCCCATGGCGGCGCGCTTTGCTTCGTCGAGCAGGAGCTCGCGCGCGCGCGCGGCGAGCTGCGCCGCGTCGAGCGCGGGCGCGAGCAGGCCGGTGCGGCCCTCGAGCACGACGTCCGGGACGCCGCGCAGGCCGCAGGAGACCACCGGCACGCCCGCCGCCTGCGCCTCGAGCAGCGCCATGCCGAACGCCTCGTTCACCGCCGGCCACACGAGGAGGTCGCAGGCGGCGTAGAGCCGCGCGAGCGGCTCCTCCTCGAGCGCGCCGATAAAACGAATTCGATCTTTCAGGGAGAAAAAAGCTCCTTCGACCGCACGGCGGGCCGGCCCGTCGCCCGCCACGAGCAGCCGCCAGGGCACGTCTTCCAGACGCGCGAGGGTCGCGGCAAGCAAGCGGTAGGAAGCGAGCTTGTCGCCTTCGCGCATCATCGCCGCCACGACGATCCATGGCTCCTCGGCGGGAAGCGCGAGCTGCTTCGCGAGGCGCGAGCGCTGTGTGCTTCTGTGAGAAAGCGCAGCCTGGTAAGGCGCAGGATCGAGAAACGGCGGCAGGAACGACAGGCGGTCTTTCGCCACCAGCGGCAGGAGGCCGGCGATGTCGTCGCGCGAGAGGGAGAACACGCGCGCCGCGCGGCGCAGCGCCTGCTCGGCGCCGGCGTGGCCGATCGCCCAGGGCCCGCCGGCGCGCTTGGGCGCGTGCGAGGCCTCGGCGAGGACATAGGGAATGCCGAGCGCCTCCGACACGAGCGGCCCGAGCCAGTCGGGCGCCTTGTAGTAGAGGTGATAGGTAAACCACAGCTCCGGCCTGTTTTTTACGGACCATTTTTGGATCAGGCCCTGCGCGAGCGCTTCCCCCTCCGCGCGCAGCGCCGCCTGGCGCAGCGGGTCGCCCGTGCCCTCGTAGCTGCGGAAGCCCGAGGCGAGCTCGATGTCGTGGCCGGCGAGGGCGAGAGCGTCGACCAGCAGCCGCGCGACGCGCCGGTCGCCCGAGGGCGTGCCGTGGGTCGGCGGCTTAAGCGGTGCGTAGAAGGCGACCCGCATCGCGGGGGAGGCCGAATTTCTGCGCCAGGCGCTCGAGGTTCGCTTCCAGCGCGAAGTCGCGGCGCACGCGCGCGAGCCCCGCCTCGCCGAGCGCGCGCCGGCGCGCCGGGTCGCGGATCAGCGCCTCGAGCGCGCGCGCGAGCGCCTCGGGATCGTTCTCGCGTACCAGCATGCCGCTCGAGCCGTCGTCGATGAGCTCGGGGATCGCCGAGACGCGCGTCGCCACGCAGGCGAGCGCCTGGCTTTGCGCCTCCATGAGCACATTGGGCAGCCCGTCGCGGTCGCCGTCGCGCGCCACCACGCTCGCGAGCGCGAAGAGGTCCGCGGCGCGGTACTCCGCGAGCAGCTCTTCCTGAGCAAGCGCGCCGCGCCAGAGGATGTGCTGCTCGATGTTGAGCTTCTCCGCTTTCCGCTGGAGATTCGCTTTCAAGGGTCCGCCCCCGGCATGCACGAGCTGCCAGCGCAATCCCGCGGGAAGCCGGGCCAGCGCCGCGAGCAGCACGTCCATGCCCTTCTTCTCGACCAGACGGCACACCGAGAGGACGCGCACCGGCTCGCCGGCGCCGTCGCGCGCCGGCCGCTCCGGGCGCGCGTCCGGGAAGCGCGCGAGGTCGATGCCGTGGTAGACGAGCTCGACGCGCCCGGCGGGCGCGAGCGCGGCGAGGTGCTCGCGGTTCGCCCGCGTGCAGGTCACCAGCCACTCGCAGCCGGCGAGCTTCTCGCGCTTCTCCCAGTCGGGCGTGGTCCAGATGTCCTTCGCGTGCGCCGAGCCCGTCCAAGGCAGGCCGAGGAGCGCGGCGGCGTAGCGCGTCACCGAGGCGGGCGTGTGCAGGAAATGCGCGTGCAGCCGCGCGGCGTCGCCGGGCAGCTCGGCGGCGAGCACCAGCGCCTGGCCGAAGCGGCGGATGCGGTTGGGGGTGGGGTCGCGAACGAGGTCGCGCAGCCAGAGCTGCCGGGTTCTCTTGTAGTTCGGAGTTCTTCGCGCCTTGAGCCAGGCGCGCATGACGCGCAAGGGTTCCAAAAGAAGATATTCAGGAAGGTACAGCACCCGCGCCTTGATCTCGCGGTGCACGGGGTGCGTGCGCGCGTCGGTCGGACGGCGCAGCGAGACGATCAGGATGTCGAGGCCGCGGCGCTCGAGGGCGGCGATCTCCTGGGCGATGAACGCCTCGGAGAGCCGCGGATACCCCTTCAGGACAAAAGCGACCCGCAATTCAGCCGATGCGAGACACGCTGGCCTGCGGCGCCTCTTCCTCCTCCGAGTCGATCCAGGGCGCGACCAGGCGCGAGACGTTCTTCAGGCCCTCGAGCAGTCCCGGCACCACCACGTCGGAAGGCCGCTGCTGGCGCGGCAGCGCGCGCAGCGCGGCTGCCATCACCGCGGGGTCGTAGGTGCCGTCGTCGGAGAGCATGCTCACCAGGCCGAGCTTGGCGGCGCGCTCGGCGCGGATGAACTGCTCCAGCCGCGGCGCGGTCCGCGGCACGATCAGCGCGCGCTTGTCCAGGGACAGCACCTCGCAGAAGGTGTTGTAGCCGCCCATCGCGACGACGCCGGCGGCGCGCGACACCAGCGTCTCGAGCTGCCCGTGGAAGGTGATCGCGTCGACGCGCTTCAGCTTCGCGGCGCGGTCCATGAACTCCGCCTGGCGCTCCGGCTGCATGAAGGGCCCCAGGACGAGCAGCGCTGGGTAGGGCAGCAGCGGATCGTGCTCGTAGGCGCGCAGCACCCAGTCGATGAGGCCCTCGCCGTCGCCGCCGCCGCCGGTGGTGACCAGCAGATAGGGCTTCTTGGTGATCTCGGGCATGCGCGGCGGCGCGCCGTGCGTGGGCACCTCGCGGTGCAGGTAGCCGGTGTAGACCATCTTCTGGCGCACGCGCTGGGGCAGCGCGATGCCCTCCAGCGGGTCGCAGATCTGCGGCAGGCCGTAGACCCAGATCTCGTCGTAGAGCTCGCGCAGCGCCGGCATCACCTTCTTGCGCTGCCACTCGGGCTCGAGCAGCCTCGGCTCGTCCATCACGTCGCGCAGGCCCAGCACCAGGCGCGTGCCGCGGCGCTTGAGCGATTTGAGCGTCTGCAGCACCTCGCCGCGCAGGCCCACCGGCTCCTTGTCGACGATGAAGATGTCGGGATCGAACATCTCGGCGGTGTGCTGGAAGATCGAGGCGCGCATCGACAGCGTCTGCTCGATGTCCAGGTGCAGGTTGAGCGAGGTGTACTCGCCGTTGCGCAGCTTGATCACGCCCGGCACGCGCACGAAGTCGACGCGCGCGCGGAAGTCGAAGCTGCCGATGATCGGCGAGCCCGAGAGGATCAGGACCGAGAGCTGCTTGAAGTCCTCGACCAGCGAATGGGCAATCGCCCTGCAGCGGCGCAGGTGGCCGAGGCCGAACGTGTCATGGCTGTAGATGAGTACGCGCCCATCTTTCCGCCGTGCCGACCTCATTGGACCCCCTTGGTTGAACCCCCACCCCCTGCAGCAGGGCGATTGTGAGCCGCCCGGGCGGGGTCGCGCAAGCCGGGGTTAGGATAGCGGCATGACTGTCAGGAAGCTGCTGGAGCTGGGGGGGCGAACCGCCCTCGTGACGGGGGGATCGCGCGGCCTTGGCCTGCAAATTGCCGAGGCGCTGGGCGAAATGGGCGCCCGGGTCGCCATTACGGCGCGAAAGCAGGACGAACTCGATGTCGCAGTAAAGAAACTCTCAGCGTCGAAAATCGATGCCACCGCTTTCGTCTGCGACATCGGCAGGCGCGAGGCCATCCCGGGCCTGGTCGACGCCGTGCTGGCGAAATTCGGCAAAGTGGACATCCTGGTGAACAACGCCGGCGCCACCTGGGGCGCGCCGGCCGAGGACCACCCGCTGGAAGCCTGGGACAAGCTGGTGAGCGTGAACATGACCGGCGCTTTCCTGCTCTCGCAGGCGATCGCCAAGCGCGCGATGATCCCGGCACGCTGGGGCCGCATCATCAACGTCGCCTCGGTCGCGGGCCTGCTCGGGCAGGACCCGCGCTTCGCGCCGACGACGGCCTACACCGCGACCAAGCACGGCGTGATCGGCCTCACGCGCCAGCTCGCCGCCGAATGGGGCGTGCACGGCATCACCGTGAACGCCATCTGCCCGGGCTTCTTCCCCTCGAAGATGACCAGGCACACGCTCGCCACCGTCGGCGAGAAGGTGCGCGACCTGACGCCGACGCGGCGCCTCGGCAACGACGAGGACCTGAAGGGCCTCGCCGTGCTCCTCGCCTCCGAAGCCTCGCGCCACATCAGCGGCCAGGCGATCGCCGTCGACGGCGGGGCAGTGATCGTATGAACGACCGGCTCGCTTTTACTCGTGAGTATCAAAAGAAGATCCCCTTCGTCCAGCACCTGAAGATCCTCACCGAAGAGCTCGGCGAGGGCACGGCGCGGCTGTCGCTGCCGGTGGAGCCGGAATTCACCAACAGCCTGGGCACGGTGCACGGCGGGGTCATCATGTCGCTGCTCGACGTGGCGCTGTGCACCGCGGCGCGCACGCTGCACCCGGACTCGACCGGGGTCATCACCATCGACCTCTCGACCTCGTTCGTCGGCGGCGGCAGCGGCGAGCGGCTCTTCGCCGAAGCACGCGTGCTGAAGGACGCTCGCACCATGAGCTTCGTCGAGGGCGAGGCAAGGAACGCGGACGGCTCGCTCGTCGCGAAGGCGATGGCGACCGTGCGGGTGCGGACGAAGGAGAAGTGACCATAAACCAGGGGGGACCGATGAGCTCGAATCCGTACGCAGCACCGAAGGCGGCAGTGGCGGACGAAACCCAGGTCGTGCGGGGCAACTTCGTGCCCGGGGGGCGCGGCGTGGCCGCGGGCCGCGGCATGAGCTGGATCAGCGAGTCCTGGGACCTCTTCAAGCGCTCGCCCGGCCTGTGGATCGGCATCGTGCTGGTGCTGTTCGTGATCTTCGTCGTCGCCGCGTTCATCCCGTTCATCGGCATGCTCGCGACCATGCTCTTCTTCCCGGTCTTCATGGGCGGCCTGATGCTCGGCTGCCGCGCGCTCGAGGAGGGCCGCGAGCTCGAGTTCGCGCATCTCTTCGCCGGCTTCCGCGAGAACATGGGCACGCTGGTGGGGATCGGCGGCCTCTACCTCGCCGGCACGGTCGCGATCCTGCTGGTCGTCACGGTGATCACCGGCGCGGGCATGTTCGCGATGTTCGCCGGCGGCGCGCAGCCGCAGGCGGGCGACGTCGGGACGATGTTCGCCACCATGGGGCTCGCGATGCTGATCTACCTCGCGCTCACCGTGCCGCTCCTGATGGCGGTGTGGCTGGCGGCGCCGCTCGCGATGTTCCACGAGCACGGCGCGATCGAGGCGATGAAGGCGAGCTTCGTCGGCTGCCTGCGGAACATCGTGCCCTTCCTCGTCTACGGCGTGATCATGTTCGTGCTCGCCATCGTCGCCGCGATCCCGATCGGCCTCGGCTGGCTCGTGCTCGGGCCGATGACGGTCGCGAGCGTCTACACCGCTTACCGCGACATCTACCTCGCTACCTGAACAGGCCCCGCCCCGCCCACAGCCAGGCGAGCCCGGCGAGCTGCGCCGCCCACACCATGCCGAGCGCCCAGGGGTAGGCCTCGGCGGCGTAGCCCGTCGCGCTCGCGGGCCAGAGGTCCAGCACCAGGCCGATGCCCCACTGGCCGCCGAACATGCCGACGAAGCCGAACAGGTTGATCGCGGTGTTGACGCGCCCGGAGATCTCCTTCGGGTAGCGGCGCGAGAGGATCGCGTAGCCGAGCACCACCGCCGTGCCGGCGGCGACGAAGGCGCACCACAACAGCAGGCTTTTCAAGCCCAGAATGATCAAGAACAGGCTGGCGGAGGACAGACCCACCCCGAAGAAAAGCAGCGGCAGGGCGCTCTGCCCGCGGCGCTGCATGACGTCCGCGGCGCGGCCGAAGGCCATGTAGCCGGCGATCATCGACACGTTGACCGCGAGCAGCCCGCGCGCCACCTCGGCCTGCGAGTAGCCGGCCACGTCGCGCAGCCAGGTCGCAACCCACAGCGTCTGCAGCGCCACGGCGGCGAACTGGCTCGCCCCGAGGCAGACGGCGATGCGCCGGAACGCCGGGTCGGCGAGGAGCTGCGCGAGCCCGCGCCACTGGCTCGCCCAGTCGCCGCGGCGCGGCGCGCTCTTCTCGGGGACCCAGAACCACAGCACCAGGCTCACCACGAGCGTCGCCGCGACGATGAGCATGAAGGCGTCGCGCCAGGGCCATACGCGCAGCAGCATCTCGAGGGGCACCGTCGCGGTCATCGCCCCGACCGCGCCCGCCGAGAAGGCGATCGCGTTCATGGTGGCGATGCGCTCGGGCGGGTACCACAGCACGAAGGCGGTGAAGGAGGCCATCAGGCAGCCCGAGACGCCGATGCCGATGAGCGCGCGCGCGGCGATCGCCGCGCCGGCCGACTCGGCGTGCGCGAACCACGTGCCGCCCGCCACGGCGAGGAGCATGAGCAGCGCGTTCACCCTGCGCGGCCCGAAGCGGTCGAAGAGAACCCCGATCGGCAGCTGCACCAGGGCGAAGGCGAAGAAGTACACGCTCGAGAGCAGCCCCAGCCCGCCGGCGGAGAGCCCGAACTCCACGGCGAGCGTCGGCGCGAGCACCGCGTTCACCATGCGGTACACGTACGACACGTAATAGCCCGCGATGAACGGGGCCGCTACGCGCCAGAAAATCAAGTCTTCGGAGCTTCGAACCCGCCCAGGTAGAAGCGGTTCCAGGTGGGCGTGATGGTGAGCTCGTTGACGCAGGCGCGCGCGGGCAGCGAGGCGATGAAGCCGATGGCGCGGCCGAGGTCCTCGGGCTGCAGCATCTTCGCGCGCACCTCGGGCGTCGGCGGCACCGGGCGCTTCACGAGGATCGGCGTCGCCGCCTCGCCCGGCAGGAGCGCGGTGGCGCGGATGCCGTTCGCGCACTCCTCCATGTTGATCGACTCGGTGAGCGCGATCACCGCGTGCTTGGTGGCGTTGTAGCCCGGCCCGGTGAGCGTGCTGGGATGGCGCCCCGCCCAGGACGAGACATTGATGATCAGGCCGGCCTTCTTCTCGCGCATCGCCGGCAGCACCGAGTGCACGCAGTAGAACATGCCCGAGAGGTTGACCGCGACGATCTGGTCCCAGCCGTCGAGCGAGACGTTCCTGAAATTGCGCTGCGGCATGTTGATGCCGGCGCTCGCCACCAGGATGTCGATGCAGCCGTGGCGCTTGAGCAGCTCGCGCGTCGCGCGCTGCACCTCTTCCTTGCTCGAGACGTCGAGCGCGACCGTTTCCGCGTCGCACTTCTTCGCCGCCTCCTTGAGCGTCGCGGCGCTGCGCCCCGAGATCACCACCTTCGCGCCCGCTCTCGCGAGCTCGATCGCGCCGGCGAGGCCGATCCCCGAGCCACCGCCCGTGACCCACGCCACCTTGCCCTGCAAGCTCATCTCGACTCCCCTGCCCCGTTGAGGGCGTATTCGAAGATCTGGTAGCTCTTCGGCGCGCCGGCGCCGGGCTTCGCGCGGTACGCCTCGTCGAGCGGCGCGCTCAGGATGAAGGGCACCTTCGCCTCCGACACCCCGCCGTGCGTGCGCAGCCGGTGGCCCGCGAGCCCCGACAGGTCGTGCGCGGCCTCGGCGCCGCCGATGCAAGTATCCGCGGTCGAGATCACTACCACGTCGGCCTCGCGGTCGGCCGGCAGGTCGTGCACGCGGCACGCGGTGGCTTTGTCGAGAACCGATTCCACTCCAGGGATATCCTGGATGGCGTTCATCACTTGGGAAGGCGATGCACGTCCTTGACACCAAACCCGCACAAAGCCGCCGAGCGCGCCGTGGTGCGCGACGAAGGCATCGGTGATGGGGCAGATGACGCGCGTGTCGCCCTTGCCGAACTTCGCATCGAGGATGTCCTGCAGCCAGACGACGTTCGGCCGGCCTTGCGCGTCGGACTTGTCGTTCATGCCGTGGTCGGCGGTCAGCGCGACGTCGGCGCCGAGCGCGGCAAGCCGCCCGAAGCAGCGGTCGAGCGCCTGGTAGAAGCGCTTCGCCTCGGGCTCGTGCGGCGCGTACTTGTGCTGCACCCAGTCGGTGAGCGAGAGGTAGAGGAGGTCAGGCCGGTCGCGCTCGAGCAGCTTGATGCCCGCCTCGAGCACGAACAGCGAGAGCTCCATCGAGTACATGTCGGGCTGGGCCATGCCGACGAAGTCGAGCACGTCCTCGATGCCGTTCTCGGCGAGCGTGCAGCGGCTCGCGAACTCCGAGGAGAACGACACGTTGCCGCGCGAGACGTCGAGGCCCTTGGCGAGCTGGCGCCGCAGCTTGTCCTTGGCGGTGATCGAGACGACTTTGGCGCCCGCCTTGGCGAACTGCGAAAGGATGGTGTCGCCGCGCAGCAGCTCGGGACCGGTCATCACGACGGCTTCTCCGGTCTTCACATCCAGGTAGTAGTTTCCGGAGATGCCGTGCTTCGACGCCGGCGTGCCGGTGATGATCGACATGTTGTTCGGGCAGGTGAAGCTCGGCACCGTGCCGTCGGCGAGCGTCGCGAAGCCCTCCTTCATGAAGCGCGCGATGTGGGGGATCGCGCCTTCCGCGAGGTAGCGCTCGAGGTAGGCCGGGTCGCCGCCGTCGATGCACACCACGGCGAGCGGCCGCCGCGGCCAGCGGTAGGAGGTGTTATTTACGCTGACGAATCTTTCCAGCTGGCTTACCTCTTGGCGTACTGCGTGGCACCGAAGAGCACCTCCGCCTGCTCCTTGGTGAAGCTCGGGGTCGGGCGCCGGCGGTCGGCGAGCACCTCGAGCGCGCGCTTCACCGCGGGGCGCCCGGCGATGCGGTCGCGCCAGCGCTTCACGTTGGGGAACTCCTCGATGTCGACCCCCTGGCGCTCGGGGAAGCGCAGCCAGGGCATGGTGGCCATGTCGGCGATGGTGTACTCGCCGCATGCCAGCCACTCGCTGCTTTTCAACTGCCTATCCAGGACCCCATAGAGACGCTTCGCTTCGTTCCTGTAGCGGTTCACGGCGTACTCGATTTTCTCCGGCGCGTACTGCAGGAAGTGGTGCGCCTGGCCGAGCATCGGGCCGACGTGGCCCATCTGCGTCATGACCCACTGCATGACGCGCCAGCGGTCCGCCAGGTCGCGCGGCAGGAACTTGCCGGTCTTCGAGGCGAGGTAGAAGAGCATCGCCCCCGACTCGGCGAGCGCGAAGGGCTTGCCGCCCGGGCCATCGGGGTCGATCATCGCCGGCATCTTGTTGTTCGGCGAGATCTTGAGGAACTCGGGATCGAACTGCTCGCCCTTGCCGATGTCGACCGGATGAATGTTGTATTTCAGTCCGGTCTCTTCCAGCATGATGTGGATCTTGTGGCCGTTGGGCGTGGGCCAGGTATAGAGCTCAATCATCGTCGTTTATCACCAGGGTTCCAGCGATCTTGTCGTGCCAGCCCTGCTTGCGCCGGTCGATCGCGATCCAGGCGAAGCCGAGGAACAAGGGCAGGCTCGAAACGAGGTAGCCGGCGTAGCGCTTCACCAGGCTGAAGGTGCCGGGCGCGCCGCCGGTGCGCGCGTCGACGATCCTCGCCGACAGCACCATCTTGCCGGGCGTGGCGCCGTAGCGGCGCCAGAAGAGGAGCACCGCCAGCGCCGGCAGCAGCGCTTCCCACACGAAGCCGTGCAGGCCGAAAAGGGCGAGCGGGCCGATCACGACGAACGCGAGCAGCGCATCGATCGCGAAAGCCGCCAGGCGCCTCTGGAAGCCGACGTATTCAGGCAAGTTTGACGAGCTGCTTGCCGAAGTTGCCGCCCTTGAGGAGCGCGATCAGGCCGCGCGGCGCGTTCTCCAGGCCCTCCACCACCGATTCGCGGTACTTGAGCTTTCCGTCCTGAAGCATGCTCGCAAGAGCCTTCAGCGCCTCGCCGTAGCGCTCGCGCCAGTCGAACACGATCATGCCCTGCATGCGGATGCGGTTCACCAGCACCGCGCGCAGGTTCTTGTACCCGTAGGGCTGCGTGGCGTTGTACTCCGCGATCAGGCCGCAGATGACGATGCGCGCGAAGGTGTTGGTCAGCCGCAGCGTGGTGTCGAGGATCTCGCCGCCGACGTTCTCGAAGAGCACGTCGACGCCCTTGGGGCAGGCTTCCTTCAGGTCGCGGTAGAGGTTGCCGGCCTTGTAGTCGACGCAGGCGTCGAAGCCGAGCTCGCGCGTCACGTAGCCGCATTTCTCCGGCCCGCCGGCGATGCCGACGGTACGGCAGCCCCAGCTCTTCGCGAGCTGGCCCACGACGCTGCCCACCGCGCCCGAGGCCGCGGACACCACCACCGTCTCGCCGCTCTTGGGCTGGCCGATCTCCTTCAGGCCGAAGTAGGCGGTCATCCCCGGCATGCCGAGGCACCCCAGGTAGTAGCTCAGGGGGACTTTCGTTCCATCCACCCGGGTCGCTTCGCGGGTGGTGCCGAACAGCTGCCAACCCAGTTGCGTCAGAACCTTGTCGCCGCTCTTGAGCTTTTCGTTCCGGGATTCGATGACTTCGCCCACCGTCTGGCCGACCATCACCTCGCCGATGTCGACGCCCTTCACGTAGCTCTTGGCGTCGCTCATGCGCCCGCGCATGTAGGGGTCGAGCGAGAGCCACAGGTTCTTCACCAGCACCTCGCCCTCGGCAGGCCTGGGCAGGGGCGCGGTCTCGAGGCGGAAGTTGTCTTCGGTCACCCAGCCGGCCGGCCGGCCGGCGAGAACGATGCGCTTGTTTTCCATGTGTGCCGAGTTTAACCGGGACAGCCCTGCTCGCTGTGAACAGCGGCGGTGCGCACGACGCGCAGCGCCTCGACCCGGCCCTGGAGCTCGAAGCGGCCGTCGAGGGAGACGAGGACGGCCTGCCGCCTCCCGGAGGAGAACTGCTCCTTCAGGGCCTGCCCCGCGCGCGAATCGTCCAGCGGCCAGGCAAGCCCGGTCTGGCACTCCTTGAACACCTTGCCGTCGAAGAGCCCGACCATGCGGAAGGGGCCGCGCAGGGTCTCGAGCGCGGCCGCGCGCTTCAGGTCGCCGCCCTGCGTGCCCGGCTGCGCCTCCAGCCGGTCCCCGGGCCGGACGGCGTAGCCGCGCGGGCCGTCGCGGCCGCCCGCGAGCTGCAGCACGCCCTCCTCGCGCGACTCGCGCCAGCGGCCGAAGTCGTAGAACTCGGAGGAGCCGAGCTGCTCGCGCGCGAGGTAGGCGCCGTCGGGGCGCAGCGTGAGGGTGAGCGCGAGGCAGCCCGGGCAGCTCGGCGTGTTGCGGTAGGTCGCGGGCAGGCGCCCGAGCACGCCGCGCTCCGCGCTCGGCGGCGCCGCGGGCTTCGCGGGTGGCTCGGGTGAAGCGCAAGCGGCCAGAGCAAGAACGAGAACGACTCTAAAGGGAGGCAAAGCGCTCCAGATGATGATCGGCGTCGCCGTACGCCCGCGCGAGCACGGTCAGGCGCCGGAAGCTGTGGCTTACCTTGAGCTCCTCGCTCATGCCCATGCCGCCGTGCAGCTGCACCGACTCCTGGCTGACGTGGCGCGCGGCGTCGGCGATGCGGATCTTCGCCGCGGACACCGCGCGCGCGCGCTCCGCGGCGCTCGCGGCGGAATCGACCCTGGAGCACGCGAGGCAGGCCATCGACTTCGCCTGCTCGTGCGAGATGTAGAGATCGACGATGCGGTGCTGCAGCGCCTGGAAGGTGCCGATCGGCACGCCGAACTGCTTGCGCGTCTTCAGGTACTCGAGCGTGGCGTCGCAGGCGAACTTCATCGCGCCCACCGCCTCGGCGCAGGCGAGCGCCGTGGCGAAGTCGAGCGCCTCCTCCACCGCCGGGCGCGCGTCCTTCGCGAGCAGGTCCGCCTTCGAGGGCGAGAAATCGATCCGCGCCGCGAGCATGTTGTCGAGCGTGCGGTAGGGCCGCATCGGCACCTCGGCCGCGTCGACCAGGAAAAGCTTCTCTTCCACGAATACGACCAGCTTGCCGGCCGCCGGGGCGCCGACGACGCTCGCCTTCGCCGAATCGGCAAAGGCCAGGCGCAGTCGCCCGTCGGCCACCGCCGGGAGCAGCGCTTTTTTCTGCGCGTCGCTGCCCGCGCGCCCGAGGAGCCGCGCCGCGACCAGCGTCGGCAGCAGCGGCTCCACCACCAGCGCCTCGCCGAACGCCTCCATTACGCTCATCAGGTCGACCGCGCCGCCGCCGAAGCCGCCGTAGTCGGGCGAGACCGGCAGCCCGGTGAGACCCATCTCCGCGAACTTCGCCCAGACCTCCTCGCTCCACCCCGCGCCGGCGATGATTCGTTTCCTTGATTCAAAATCATATTCCTTGGCGAGGAATCGGCGAACGGAATCCGCAAGGAGTTGCTGCTCTTCGCTGTAATCGAAGTTCATAGACCCAACGTCATCTTGGCGATGATGTTCCTCTGGATCTCATTGGAGCCGGCGTAGATGGTGGTCTTGCGCATGCTGAGGTACTTCTTCTGCAGTGCGAGGCTCTTCTCGTCGCCCGCGAGCGGGTCGACGCACTCCATGGCGAGCTCGGTCAGGCCCTGCTGGATCTCGGTGCCCTTGATCTTGAGCATCGACACGTCGGCGCCCGGCGGCTGGCCGCTGCGGCGCATGCGGTCGAGGAAGCGCAGGTTGGTGATCTCGAGCGCGATCAGCTCGATCTCCAGCCGTGAGAGCCGGTCACGGAAACGCAACTCTTTTTGTTTCTCCCTGGAAAATTCCTTGAGCTTGGCCAGCTGGCGCTTGGATTCGCCGATTCTTCCCGTGTTCATGCGCTCATAGCCGAGCAGGTACTTGGCCACCGTCCAGCCCTTGCCCTCGTCGTGCACCAGGTTCTCCGCCGGCACCTTCACGTCGTCGAAGAACACCTCGTTCACCTCGTGCGCGCCGTCCATGAGGATCAGCGGGCGCACCGTGATGCCGGGGCTCTTCATGTCGATGAGGAGGAAGGAGATGCCCTCCTGGCGCTTCTCCACCGTCGGGTCGGTGCGCACCAGGCAAAAGATCCAGTCGGCATAGTGCGCGAGCGTGGTCCAGATCTTTTGTCCATTCACGACATAACGCTCGCCGTCGCGGACAGCCTTTGTCTTCAACGAAGCCAAATCGCTGCCGGAGCCGGGCTCCGAGTAGCCCTGGCACCAGAAGTCCTCGCCGTTGTAGATGCGCGGCAGGAAGCGCTTCTTCTGCGCCTCGCTGCCGAAGCGCAGCAGCACCGGCGCGCACATCGTCAGGCCGAAGGGAATGAGCGGCGGGCCGCCGGCGTAGCCGAGCTCCTCCTCGAAGATGTAGCGCTGCACCAGGTTCCAGCCGGTGCCGCCCCACTCTTTGGGCCAGGCGGGCGCGACCCAGCCCTGCTTCGCGAGGATGCGGTGCCAGCGCAGCAGCTCTTCCTTGGAGTAATGGCCCTGGTCCTTCAGCTCGGCGGGCAGGTTCTTGCCCAGCCAAGCTCGCACTTCGTCGCGGAAAGCCAGCTCTTCAGGGGAGTAGTTCAGGTCCATTAGAGAATGGTAACGCCGCCGTCCGCCACAATGCACTGTCCGGTGATGAACGCCGCCGCATCGGAGGCGAGGAATACCGCGATGCCGCCGATGTCGCGCGGCTCGCCCAGCCTGCGCAGGGGGGTGGCCTCGATGCGCTCGTTGCGGCGCTTGTCGTCCTCCCACAGCGCCCGCGCGAACTCGGTCTTCACCAGCCCCGGGGCGATGGCGTTGACGCGCACGTTCTTCGGGCCCCACTCGGCGGCGAGGTTGCGCACCAGGTGGTGGTCGGCGGCCTTGGAAATGCCGTAGGCGCCGATCACGGTGTTGGCGAGGAGCCCGCCGATCGACCCCACGACGATGAAGCTTCCGCCCTCCTTCATCCCGGGCAGCGTCATCGCGGCGAGCCAGAGCACGCTTTTCACGTTGTTGGCGAAGATCTTGTCGAAAGCCTCGTCCGGGATCGCCGTCAGCGGGCCGTAGTAGGGGTTGGAGGCCGCGTTCGCCACCACGATGTCGATGCGGCCCCATTTCGCAGTTGTCGCCTCGACCAGGGCCTGCAGCTCCTCCTTGCGCGACACGTTGCAGGGCTGCGCGAGGACCTCGAAGCCCTTCTTTTCGAACTCTTTCCTGACTTCTTCGCAGGCATCCGCCTTGCGGCTGCTCACTGCAACCCTGGCGCCGGCGCGCGCCAGCTCCTCCGCGATCGACTTGCCGATGCCGCGCGTCGAGCCGGTGACGAGCGCCACCTTCCCGCCCAGGTCGAAGATTGATGTCATGTTCCAGGTTTCACTATGCGAAATGTCGTATGACTAAGTTGACACGCGACACGGCCCCGACAGAATAGCGAAACGCGAAACACTCCGCCGCAACCGTTCAAATAACCCGAGGAGACCTCCCAATGGGCGCACCGGAACCCACGGCACCGCTTTCCCCGCCGGCCGGGACATTCAGCTACGAGCACGAGGGCGACCGCCAGTTTGCCACCACGCTGGCGCGCGGGCTGGAGGTGTTGCGCTGCTTTACCCCGCTCGAGCCGCTGCTGGGCAACAAGGAGATCTCGGTGCGCACCGGCCTGCCCAAGCCGACCGTCTCGCGCCTCACCTATACGCTGACCAAGCTCGGCTACCTGCGCCACAACATGCGCCTGGGCAAGTACCAGCTCGGCTCGGCGGTGCTCTCCATCGGCTATCCGCTGCTCGCCTCGATGAACGTGCGCCAGGTCGCCCGGCCGCTGATGAAGGAGATCGCCGACTACTGCAACGGCTCGGTGTCGATGGGCGTGCGCGACCGCCTCAACATGGTCTACGTCGAGTCCTGCCGCAGCGGCAACGGCGTCACCACGCTGCCCGACATCGGCACCTCCGTGCCGATCTCGCAATCGGTGATCGGCCGCGCGTTCCTCTCCGCCTGCACGCCGCCGGAGCGCGAGGCGGTGTTGAACCAGATGAAGGTGAAGGACCCCGAGGCGCACCGCAAGTACCGCGCCTCGATCGACAAGTCCCTCGACGATATCCGCCTGCGCGGCTTCTGCGCGAGCACCGGCGAGCTGCGCCGCGAGGTGCACGCCGTGGGCGCGCCGATGCGGCGCACCGTCGACGGCGAGATCGTCGCCTTCAACGCCACCGTGCCGGCGTTCATGGTGAAGAAGGGCCAGCTCGAGGAAGACCTGGGCCCTCGCCTGGTGGCGATGGTGCGCAATATCGAGGCGGCGCTGGGACTGCACTGATCGCCGGAATGCAGGAGCTCGTCATTTATTTCCGCGAGCTCGACGAGGGGACCCGCCTGGTCCTCACGCAGGTCGCGCGCGTCGTCGTGATCCTGTTCCTCGCCTGGGCGCTGCAGATCCTCGCCTCGCGCCTGATCCGCGTGTTCCGCCTCTACATGTCGCGGCGCACCGGCGGCGACGAGCTGGCGCGCGTCGAGACGCTGGCGCGCGTGTTCCGCAACCTCGCCGGGGTGGTGATCGTGCTCGTCGCCGGGATGCTGGTGCTCGGCGAGCTCGGCATCTCCGTGGCGCCGATCCTCGCCACCGCCGGGGTGGCGGGCATCGCCATCGGCTTCGGCGCGCAGAGCCTGGTGAAAGACTACTTCTCCGGCTTCTTCCTGCTGCTCGACGACCAGGTGCGCCAGGGCGACGTGGTCCAGGTCGCCGGCAAGGGCGGCCTGGTCGAGGAGGTGACGCTGCGCTACGTGCGCCTGCGCGACCTCGATGGCCACGTGCACTTCGTGCCCAACAGCGAGATCACGGTGGTGACCAACCGCACGCGCGAGTACGCCACCGCGGTGGTCGAGGTCGGCATCGCCTACCGCGAGGACCCCGACCAGGCCTTCGCGGTGATGCGCAAGGTGGCCGATGCCATGCGCGCCGACCCGGACTGGCAAAGCCGCATGGTGGCCGACCTCGAGGTGCTGGGGGTCGACAAGTGGGCCGACTCGGCGGTGGTCCTGCGCGCGCGGCTGCGCGTGGTGCCGCCGATCCAGCAGTGGAACGTGAAGCGCGAGTTCCTCAAGCGCCTGAAGAAGGCCTACGACGAGGCCGGCATCGAGATCCCCTTCCCGCACCTCACCGTCTACGCGGGACAGGACAAGGCCGGCGCCGCGCCGCCGTTTCACCTGCTCGAGAAGAACCCCTCCAAGACCTCCTGAAGGCGGCGCACCCCGTCGGTGAGCGCCGCCGGCCCCGGCTGCAGGATGTCCGCGGATTTCACTTCATGCAGTTGGTTGTTCCTGACGGCTGGGATCTGACCCCATCCCGCCCGGGCGGCAACGCGCTCCGGCCGGTACTTCTTGCCGCACCAGGAACCGAAGATGACTTCCGGCTGCTTCTCAACTACCAATAGAGGATCGTGAACCACGCGGCCAGTGGCCGCCTGCGAAAACGACAGTTCGCTGAATACGTCCTCGCCGCCGGCGATCTCGATGAGCTCGCTCACCCAGCGGATGGCGCTGATCATCGGCTCGTCCCACTCTTCGAAATAAACGCGCGGCCGTCGCGAAAAGGTCTTCGCCTTTTCACGGATTTCATCCAAGCCTTGCTCCAGACGCTCGACGAGCGCCGCGCCCTTCTCCGGCACGCCGACGATGGCGGCGAGCATGTGGATCACGCCGAGGATCTCGTCGACCGAGCGCTGGTTGAAGAGCACGACGTTCAGGCCCGCCCTGGCGAGGTCGCGCGCGATGTCGGCCTGCAGGTCGGAGAAGCCGAGGACCAGATCGGGTTTCAATTCCACAATGCGATCCATCCGGGCGGAAAGAAATGCGGAAACCCTCGGCTTCTCACGGCGCGCGCGCGGCGGGCGCACGGTGTAGCCCGAAATGCCGACGATGCGCCGCTCCTCGCCGAGGAGGTAGAGCGTCTCGGTGGTCTCCTCGGTCAGGCAGACGATTCTCTCCGGGAGCTTCGCAGGCATTAGGTATTATCCGAGCCCATGGGCCCGCTCGCAGGGATCAAGGTGCTGGAATTCGAGGCGATCGGCCCCGCGCCCTTCGCCGGCATGCTGCTCGCCGACATGGGCGCCGACGTGCTGGTGCTCGAGCGCCCCGCCGGCACCGACCTGGGGCTCAAGCGCGAGCGCCGGCACGACACGCTGATGCGCGGCAAGCGCTCCGTCACCCTCGATCTGAAGCAGGATTCTTCCCGCGGAGTTGCCTTTAGCCTGGTGGAAAGAGCAGACGTCCTCATTGAGGGGCTGCGGCCGGGGGTCATGGAGCGCCTGGGCCTCGGGCCCGACGTGGCGCTCGCACGCAACCCGCGCCTCGTCTACGGACGCATGACCGGCTGGGGCCAGGACGGGCCGCTCGCGCCGCGCGCCGGCCACGACATCAACTACATCGCGCTCGCCGGCGTGCTGCACGCCTTCGGGCGCAAGGGCGAGGCGCCGGTGCCGCCGCTCAACCTCATCGGCGACTTCGGCGGCGGCGGCATGCTGCTCGGCTTCGGCGTCGCCTGCGCGCTGCTGGAAGCGAAGCGCTCGGGCAAGGGCCAGGTGGTCGACGCGGCCATGATCGACGGCACGGCGCTGCTCGCGGCGATGTTCTCCGGGATGCTCGCCGCGGGCACCTGGAGCGAGACGCGCGGCGACAACATCCTCGACACCGGCGCGCCCTGGTACAACGTCTACGAGACGAAGGACGGCAAGTACGTGTCCATCGGCGCGATCGAGGCGCGCTTCTACGAAGAGCTCCTGCAGCGACTGCAGCTGAAGGACTTGCCTGGCCAGCACGACCGGGCGCGCTGGCCGGAGATGCAGGCAGCTTTTGCAAAAGTGTTTCTGGGAAAAAGCAGAGACGAGTGGTGCAAGGTCTTCGATGGCTCGGACGCCTGCTTCGCGCCGGTGCTGTCCTGGTCGGAAGCGCGCACGCATCCCCAGAGCACGGAAAGAAAAAGCTATTCTTCGATCGGTGGCGTCGAGCAGCCTTCTCCCGCGCCGCGCTTCTCGCGCACCCCCGGAGCGGTGCGGCGCGAGCCGCCCGGGCGCGGCGAGGGCGGCCTGCAGGCGCTGCAGGACTGGGGATTCGCCGCGCAGGACATCGACGCCCTGAAGTCGCGGGGCCTGGGCACAAGGGAGTAGAAAAATGCTCGCACGCCTGATGCCCCGCGAGGGGCGCTTCTTCGAGCTGTTCAACGCGCACGCCGAGCGCATCGTGGAGGGCAGCCGCGAGCTGACCGCCATGATCGGCACCTTCGACGAGCTCGACGCGCACGCGCAGCGCATCGACGGCGCCGAGCGCGCCGCCGACAAGATCACGCACGAGTGCATCACGCTGCTGCACAAGAGCTTCATCACGCCCTTCGACCGCGAGCAGATCCACGCGCTGATCACGGCCATGGACGACATCCTCGACCTGATCCAGGACGTCGCCGAATCGGTGGCGCTGTACGACCTGCGGCGCATCACGCCGGAGGCCAAGCAGCTCGCCGGGATCTGCCACATGTGCTGCGAGCGCGTGCACACGGTGGTGGGGCTGCTCACCAACGTCAAGCGCTCGGAGGCGATCCTCAAGTGCTGCGAGGAGATCGACCGGCTCGAGTCCGACGCCGACCGGGTGATGCGCGCCGCGCTCTCGAAGCTCTTCCGCGACGAGAACGACCTCAAGCAGGTGATGAAGCTGCGCGTCATCTACGACCTCCTCGAGTCGATCACCGACCGCTGCGAGGACGTCGCGAACGTCGTCGAAGGCATCGTCCTCGAGAACTCCTGATGGACGCCGGCGCAACGACCCAGCTCGGACTGGGCCTGCTGGTCGCGCTCGTGCTGGTCGCGCTCGCCTTCGACTTCATGAACGGCTTCCACGACGCGGCCAACTCGATCGCCACCGTCGTTTCCACGCGCGTGCTCAAGCCCTACCAGGCGGTGCTGATGGCGGCGTTCTTCAACTTCGCCGCGCTGTTCGTCTTCCACCTGAGCGTCGCAGCCACCGTCGGCCGCGGCATCATCGACCAGGGGATCGTCGACCACTACGTGGTGTTCGGGGCGCTGATCGGCGCGATCAGCTGGAACATCATCACCTGGTACTACGGCATCCCTTCGTCCTCGTCGCACGCGCTGATCGGCGGGCTGGTCGGCGCCGCGGTGGCCAAGGCCGGCACCTGGGCGCTGCTCGCGCCGGGGATCCTGAAGACGGTGGCCTTCATCTTCATCTCGCCCTTCCTCGGCATGGCCCTGGGCGCGCTCATGATGCTGGCGGTGTCCTGGATCTGCGCGCGCAGCTCGCCCAGCAAGGTCGACCGCTGGTTCCGGCGGTTGCAGCTCGTCTCGGCCTCCGCGTACAGCCTCGGCCACGGCGGCAACGACGCGCAGAAGACCGTGGGCATCATCTGGATGCTGCTGATCGCGGGCAACTACCTGGGCGCGGACGACCCGATTCCCTACTGGGTGGTGGTCGCCTGCTACATCACCATCGCGCTGGGCACCGCCTTCGGGGGCTGGCGCATCGTCAAGACCATGGGCCAGCGCATCACCAAGCTGAAGCCGGTGGGCGGCTTCTGCGCCGAGACCGGCGGCGCGATCACGCTCTTCGCCACCGGCGCGCTCGGCATCCCCGTCTCGACCACCCACACCATCACCGGCGCGATCGTCGGCGTCGGCGCCGCGCACAACGTCTCCGCGGTGCGCTGGGGCATCGCCGGCACCATCGTCTGGGCCTGGATCCTGACCATCCCCTGCTCGGCGTTCATGGCCGGCCTCGCCTGGTGGCTGGGCACGCTGCTGCTTCCCGCGCGCTAGTGCTTGTGCCGCTCGGTGTGCTCGGGCGGGTCGCCGACCGCGAGCTCCGCCTGCACCTCGCCCGCTTTCTCGAACCTGAGCGTCACCGGCACCTTCTCGCCCTTGCGGAAGGCGCGCCGCAGCTCGACGAACATCAGGTGCGCGCCGGCGGGCCTGAGCTCGAGCCTGCCGTTGGCGGGCACCTCGAGCGCCTTCGCCTGGCGCATGCGCATGATCTGCCCGTCGCGGGTGGTGACGTGCAGCTCGACGCGCCCCGCCGCGGGCGAGCTTGCGCCGACGAGGCGGTCGGCAGCGCCCGCGTTGACGACCGCCAGGTAGCCGGCGGCGAGCTTCGCGTTGGGGGGCGTCGCGCGCGCCCAGGCAGCCTCGACGCTGACCTGGGAAAGTGCCGGGCCGGCCCAGAAGAGAAGTGCGAGAACGATGCAGCGCTTCACTTGCGATTCTCCTTTTCCTGCAGGTCGCGCCAGAGGATCTTGCCGGTGGCAGTCCTGGGCAGCGAGTCGGTGAACTCGATCACGCGCGGCACCTTGAAGGCCGCCATCTTCTCGCGCGCCCAGCCGATGATGTCCTCCGCGGTGGCGCCCGGCTGCTCCTTCTTCAGCACCACGTAGGCCTTGACCGTCTCGCCGCGGTAGTCGTCGCGCGCGCCGACCACGCAGGCTTCCTGGATCGCGGGATGCGCGTAGAGCATGGCCTCGACCTCCGCCGGCCAGACCTTGAAGCCGGCCGCGTTGATCATGCGCTTCAGGCGATCGGTGATGAAGAAGTAGCCTTCCTCGTCGTAGTACCCGAGGTCGCCGGTGCGGAAGAAGCGCTCGCCGTCGTGCTCCACGAAGGCCTGCGCGGTCGCCTCGGGCTGCTTCCAGTAGCCGCGGAACACCTGCGGCCCCCGCACCACGATTTCACCAACGGCTCCAGGACCGACCTCCTGCCGGGTATCCACATCGAGAATGCGTGCATCGGTGTTGTAGAACGGGATGCCGCCGCACTGGCGCTTGGGGCGGTGCGGCGGGTTGATGTGCGTGGGCGCCATGGTCTCCGACAGGCCGTAGCCCTCGACGAAGGGCAGGCCGATCACCTCCTCGAGCTTGCGCGCCAGCGCCTCGGGCATCGCGGCGCCGCCGCCGCCGAGCACCTCGAGCGAAGAGAGGTCGTAGTCCTTGAGCTTCGGGTTGGAGAGGAAATCCACCATCATGGTGGTGATCGCCGACCAGTTGGTCACGCGCGCGCGCTCGATCTGCAGCCCGGCGCAGTCGCGGTCCCAGCGCGAGAGGATCACCATCGTAGAGCCGAGGTGGATCGGCGCGTTCATCCCGGTCTGCATGCCGGTGACGTGGAACATCGGCAGCGCCGCGAGCACCACGCTGCCCTCGCTCGCGCCGCGCCATTGCAGGTAGGGCACGGTGGTCGCCTGCACGCTCGAATGCGTGTGCATGCAGCCCTTGGGCTTGCCCGTCGTCCCCGAGGTGTAGGGCATCACCGCCAGGTCCTCCGGTCCCGCGGCATGCGGACCCGCCGCGAGGTTTGCAGCAATTCCATCCTTCCAGCTCGTTTCCGTGCCGGGAGCCTTCACGAAATCTGGAATCGGCAGGTCGGTGGGCGTGCGCAGGTAGTCCGAGTACGTTGCGACGATTATCTTTCGTAAAGAGATGGGAGCCAGTTGCGCTACGACGTCCTGGCCGGCGATGGCGACCGTGGCGTCGGAGTCCGAGACGTAGTGGCGCAGCTCCTCGGTGCGGTTCATGGGATTGACCGGGACCACGACCGCGTCGGCGCGCATCACCGCGTAGTAGGCGATCACGAACTGCGGCGAGTTCTGCAGGTAGAGCAGCACCCGGTCGCCCTTCGCCACGCCGCAGCGCTGCTGCAGGTATCCCGCCAGCGCCTGGACCTCGCGCCAGAGCTCGGCATACGCCAGGCGGCTACCGTAGTAGTCGATGGCGACGCTTTGCGGCGCGCGGGCGGCGACCGCCTCGAGGTTGTGGACCACCGTGGTGCGCGGAACTTCGAGCGTCTTCGGCTTGCCCGGCGGCCAGTGCTCGAAATGCCGCGTGAACATCAGAGCGCGTAGCGCGCTACGGCGCTTTCATTCCACATCAGTTTTTCCGATGGATGAACCATGCCGTCCTTCACCTGGAGGGGCTCGGCGAGGATGGGCGCCGCCCAGTCCATGTATTCCAGCCAGTGGCAGGTCGGCGTCGCGCAGAGGAGGTGCGCGCTCACCTCGGGGAAGAGGTGGCTCGACATTTCCATGCCCGCGGCCTGCGCGAGCGCCGCGGCGCGCAGCCAGCCGGTGACCCCGCCGATGCGCTGCGCGTCGGGCATCGCGTAGTCGCAGGCGCCGGCGGCGAGCGCCTGCGCCATCTGCTCCGCGCCCATGAAGTTCTCGCCGATCTGGATCGGCGTCGCCACCTCGCGCGCCACGCGCGCGCAGCCGGCGAAATCGTCGGCGCGCACCGGCTCCTCGATCCAGACTACGCCGCCCTCGTCGTCGATCATGCGCCCGCGGCGGATCGCCTCGGCCACGGTGAGCGCCTGGTTGAAGTCCACCATCAGCACGATGTTTGAACCAATGACACGCTTTACTGCTCGCAGGGATTCCATGTCTTGTGAAGCGTCTTGTCGGCCCAGGCGCAGCTTGACCGCGCGGAAGCCCTCCTCCACCAGCGCCACCGCTTCGCGCTCGAGCTCTTTCACCGGGAGGATGCCCAGGCCGTTCGAGTTGTAGGCCGGGACGGGCCGCGGCGCGGCGCCGAGCAGCCGCGCCAGGGGCTGGCCCTGGGCCTGCGCGAGCGCGTCCCACGCCGCCATGTCGATGCCCGACATGGCGAAGAGCACGATGTTGTGCACGCCCAGCAGCGTGTACTTCGCGCGCAGCTTGCGCTCGAGGTCGAGCGGCGCCACCTCGTCGCCCGCCACCATCTGCGCCATCGCCTCCACCAGCTTTGCGATCGGCGGCAGGTTGTGCCGCCCGAGCGCGAAGAGGTACGAGCGCCCGGTGATGCCGGCGTCGGTCTCGAGGTCGAGGAGCAGCAGCGCCGCCTCGCCGATCGTGCCGGTGCTGGTGGCAAGGGGCCGCTTCACCGGCGCGGCGACCGCGCGCACCCGGATGCCGCGGATCTTCATCATGCGCCGGTAAAGCGGGGCTTGCGCTTCTCCATGAAGGCGCGCCGGCCTTCCTCGTAGTCGGCGCTCTTCGCGCAGCGCTCGATCGCCGCCTGCATGCGCGCGTGGTCGGCGCCGCCGGCAGCCTTCACGTACTCCTCGATCTGGGTCTTCGAGTTGGCGATCGAGAGCGGGGCATTCTGGGCCAGGATTTCCAGCACATCCGCCGTGTACTTTTCGAGATCTTCATCGGGCAGCACGCGGTGCACGATGCCCATCGCGAGGCCCTCCTCGGCGGGATAGCGCCGGCCGAGGAACATGATCTCGCGCGCGCGGGCGTGGCCGACGGTCTCGAGCAGGCGCTTGTGGCCCTCGACGCTGTAGGCGAGGCCGAGCTTGGCCGCGGGGATGCCGAACTGCGCGGAGCGGCCGCAGTAGCGCAGGTCGCAGGCGAGCGCGACCTCGAGCCCGCCGCCCATGCAGAAGCCGTGGATCATGGCCACCGAGGGCTTCATGGAGCCCTGGATCGAATGCAGCACGCGGTCGAGCAGGCCGTCGTACTGCGACACGGCGGCGCGCTCGGCGCGGATCTTGGCGAACTCCGAGATGTCGGCGCCCGAGGCGAAAGCCTCGGTCCCGGCGCCGCGGAACGCGACGCAGCGCACCTCGCGGTCGGCGTCGAACTTCGCCATCGCCTCGGGGATGCCGCGCCACATGGCGTCGTTGATGGCGTTCTTCTTCGCCGGCTGGTTGAAGACGATCCAGCCCACGGCGCCCTTCTTCTCGACGATCAGGCTCAAGGCTTGCCTCC
>CBDDRQ010000277.1:0-6897 GCA_965233125.1 uncultured bacterium | reverse complement strand
TCGCCGGTAGCCTGCGCAAGCAGTCCTACAACAAGGGCGCATTGCGCGCGGCGCAGAAGCTGTGCCCCGAGGGCGCGAGCATCGAGGTGTTCGACCTCGAGGGTATCCCGCCCTTCAACCAGGATGACGAGAAGAACGCTCCCCCGAAGGTGAGTGAATTCAAACAGAAGATCAGGAACGCGGACGCCATCCTGCTGGTAACGCCGGAATACAACTACGGCATGCCCGGGGTGCTGAAGAACGCCATCGACGCCGCCTCGCGCCCCTACGGCGACAACGCCTGGAGCGGCAAGCCGGTAGCGATCATGAGCGCCGCGCTGAGCATGGGCGGCGGCGTGCGCGCGCAGTACCAGCTGCGCCAGTGCTTCGTCTTCCTCAACATGGAGGCGGTAGTGCAGCCGGAGGTGGCGATCGCGAACGCCCCCGAGCGCTTCGACAAAGAGGGAAACCTCACCGACGAGACCTCGAAGAAGCTGATCGGGCAGCTGCTCAGGAATCTGGTGGACAAGGCGCGGCTGCTCAAGCAGGCGCCGATGAAGGCCGCGGCCTGATGCTTCAGGGGGTCGGCGGGCGGGCGCCCCACTTGTCGACCCACAGGAGCGAGCACACCGACTTGGAGTCGGTGATGCGCCCCTCGCGCACCATGGCGATCGCTTCGTCGAAGGCGACGATCAGGGTCTCGACGAACTCGCCCGAGTCGAGCTTCGGCTCGCCGACTTTGTTCATCCTTCTGCAGAGAAAAAGCGCGATCGCCTCGTCCGTGTAGGCGATGGCCGTGTGCATCGTCCCCAGGCGGATCCATTCCTGCGCGGCGTAGCCGGTCTCCTCGAGCAGCTCGCGCTTCGCCGTGTCGAGCGGCGGCTCGCCGGGGTCGAGCTTGCCGGCGGGGACCTCGATGAACTCGCGGCGGTGCGGGTAGCGGAACTGGCGCTCGAGCAGGACGCGGCCGTCGTCGAAGAGCGGCACGATCGCCACCGCGCCGGGGTGGCGGATGTATTCGCGCGTCGCCTGCCCGCCGTCGGGCAGGCGCACCACGTCGCGGCGCACCTCGAGCAGCTTGCCGTCGAAGACGACTTCGCTCGAGACGAAGTGCTCGGTCAGGTCCTTCAAGCTAGCGCGTCAGGATGGCGGCAAAGCACAGCGCCATGAGCGGCTGCGGCAGGATGCCGAAGAGGAGCAGCGACAGGCCGTTGGCCGAGAGCAGCGCGCCGAAACCGATGCGGCGCTCGAGCGGGGTGGTATCGACCGGGTCGTCGAAGTACATCAGTTTCACCACCCGCAGGTAGTAGAAGGCGCCGACGAGCGAGAACAGGACCGCCGCCACCGCGAGCCACAGGTAGCCCGCCGAAACGGCGGCCGAGATCACCGCCAGCTTGGCGTAGAAGCCCGCGGTGGGCGGCACGCCGGTCAGGGAGAACATCACCAGCAGCATCAGGAAAGCGGTCCAGGGGCTGCGCCGGTTCAGGCCGCGCAGGTCCTCGAGGTTCTCGCAGTCGAAGCCCGCGCGCGAGAGGTAGAGCAGCACGCCGAAGGCGCCCACCGACATGATGGCGTAGACGATGGCGTAGAAGAGCGCCGCGCTGTAGGCGTCGACCGCGTTGCGCGCGTTGCCGTCGACCACGCCCGAGAGCAATCCGAGCAGCATGAAGCCCATGTGCGCGATGGCGGAATAGGCGAGCATGCGCTTGAGGTTCGACTGCGCGATGGCGACGATGTTGCCCAGCGCCATCGACGCCACCGCGAGCAGCGCCAGCATCTGCTGCCAGTCGGCGGCGAGGCCGGGCACGCCGTTCACCAGCAGGCGGATCGCCATCGCGAAGGCGGCGAGCTTCGGGCCGGCGCTGATCACCAGCGTGACCGGCGTCGGCGCGCCGTGGTAGACGTCGGGGATCCACATGTGGAAGGGCACCACGCCCACCTTGAAGGCGAGCCCGGCGACAACGAAGACGAGGCCGAATACGAGGAACCGTTGTTCTGATTCCGTTTTTACGAGCGTAGCGACCTCGCGCGCCACCGCAGGGATTTCCAGCGTTCCCGTTGCGCCATAGATCATCGACATGCCGTACAGCAGCAGGCCCGAGGAGAGCGCGCCGAGCACGAAGTACTTCATCGCCGCCTCGGTCGATGCCACGGAGTCGCGGTTGAGCGCCACCATGGCGTACAGGCACAGCGACATCAGCTCCAGGCCCAGGTACACCGTGAGGAAGCTCGATGCGCTCACCAGGATCATCATCCCGAGCAGCGAGAAGAGCAGCAGCGTGACGAACTCGCCGCGCAGCAGGCTGCGGTCGAGCAGCCACTGGCGCGAGTACACGAGCGCCGCCCAGCTCGCCATGTAGCAGGCGAGCTTCAGCAGGTGCGACAGGAAATCGGCCACGAACAGACCGTTGAACAGGTAGTACTTCGACCCGCCCGCCCCCCACAGCACGAACAGGGTCGCCGCGGCGCACAACGCCAGCACGCCCTGCGCGAGGGCCAGCGTCAGGCCGCGCCGCTCGCTCTTCACGTAGAGGTCGACGATCATCACCACGCAGGCACCGACCAGCAGGATCGCCTCCGGCGCCGCGGGCAGGTGGTCGAGGACGAGCGCGAGGTTCATATCTTGGGCTGCGCCACGTGGCGCAGCAGCTCGTTCACCGAGCTATGCATCACTTCGGTGAAGGGCAGCGGGTAGACGCCCATGAACAGCACCGCGGCGGCGAGCACCGCCAGCACGGCGAGCTCCCGGAGATTCAGGTCCTTGAGCGCCGCCACGCCGGGGTTGGCGACGGCGCCGAAGATGACGCGCTTGTACATCCACAGGGTGTAGGCCGCGCCCCAGATGAGGGTGGTGGCGGCGACCGCGGCGAGCCAGAAGTTCACCTTCATCGCGCCCATGATCACCATGAACTCGCCGACGAAGCCGCTGGTCGCCGGCAGGCCGGCGTTCGCCATCGCGAACAGCATCAGCAGGCTGGCGAAGCGCGGCATGGTGTTCACCACGCCGCCGTAGTCGGCGATCTGGCGCGAGTGCATGCGGTCGTACATCACGCCGATGCACAGGAACAGCGCCGCCGAGACGAACCCGTGCGAGATCATCTGCACCAGGCCGCCTTCGACGCCGTAGGCATTGAAGAGGAAGAAGCCCAGCGTGACGAAGCCCATGTGCGACACCGACGAGTAGGCGATGAGGCGCTTCATGTCGGTCTGCACCAGCGTCACCAGGCCGATGTAGGCGATGGCGATGAGCGAGAGCGCGATCATCAGCCAGGCGAGCTCGCGCGCGGCGTCGGGGAACATCGGCAGGCTGAAGCGCACGAAGCCGTAGGCGCCCAGCTTGAGCAGGATCGCCGCCAGCACCACCGAGCCCCCGGTCGGCGCCTCGGTGTGCGCGTCCGGGAGCCAGGTGTGCACCGGCCACATCGGCACCTTGACCGCGAAGGCGAGCAGGAAGCCGAAGAACAGCCACTTCTGCGCCTCCAGCGTGAGCGGCAGCTTGTGCCAGTCGACGATGGCGAAGCTGCCGCCGGACTTCTGGTAGAGGTAGAGCAGCGCGACCAGCATCAGCAGCGAGCCGAGCAGCGTGTAGAGGAAGAACTTCACCGCCGCGTACACGCGGTTGGGCCCGCCCCACACGCCGATGATGATGAACATCGGGATCAGCGTCGCCTCGAAGAACACGTAGAACAGCACCGCGTCCAGCGCCGAGAACACGCCGTTCAGCAGCCCCGACATCACCAGGAAGGCGGCGTTGTACTGCGCCACGCGGTTCTCGATCGCCGTCCAGCCGGCGACCACCACCAGGATAGTGATGAAGCTGTTCAGCAGCACGAACAAGAGCGAGATGCCGTCGACGCCGAGGTGGTAGCGGATGTTGAACTGCGGTATCCAGGACAGATCTGCTTGAAACTGAAAACCCGGGTTCTGCAGGTCGAACCCCGTGTACAGGGGGATGGTGACGAGGAAGCCGGCGATGGCGCCGGCGAGCGCGACCCAGCGCGAGTGGCGCTCGCCCGCCGCGAGCGCGAGCACGCCTGCGCCGATCGGGATCCAGATCGCGGCCGAGAGCAGCACCTAGCGCCTCAGCAGCCACAGGGTGAGGATGAGCACCCCGAAGAGCATCGCCACCGCGTACTGGTTGAGAAGCCCGGTCTGCGCGAGCCGCAGCACGCCCGAGAACCAGCCCACGACGCGCGCCGAGCCGTTCACCATCAGGCCGTCGATCATCGTCTGGTCGCCCGCCTTCCAGAACCCCCGGCCGAGCGCTCGCGCGCCGCCGGCGAAGAGCCAGGCGTAGAGCTCGTCGAAGCCGTATTTGCGCTCGACCAGCGCGTAGAGCGGCCCGAAGCGCCTGGCGATGCGCTCGGGCAGATCCGTCGGTCGCAGATAAAGAAAGACTGCTGTCAGAATTCCGGCGACGGCAAGCCAGAAGGGCAGCGCGGTGAAGCCGTGCGCGATGAACGGCCAGATGCCGAAGTAGTTCGGGTCGGGCGGCGGCAGGCTCTGGCCGAAGTAGTCCCCGTACACGAAGCTGCCGACGAGCCAGCCCGCCGCCACCGAGGGGATGGCGAGCAGCACCAGGGGCAGCGTCACCACCGCGGGAGACTCGTGCGGCGGATGCGCCGGGTCGAAGCGCTCGCGGCCGTGGAAAGCCATGAACACCAGGCGGAAGGTGTACGCCGCGGTGACGAACACGCACGCCACCACGCAGAAATAGGCGAAGGCGGCGCCCGGCGTCGGCGAGTCGTGCACCGCCTCGATGATCGCGTCCTTGGAGAAGAACCCGGCGAAACCCGGGATCCCGGCCGAGGAGATGGCGGCGACGAGCATGGTCCAGTACGTGATCGGCATGAAGCGCTTCAGCCCGCCCATCCTGCGCATGTCCTGCTCGTGGTGCAGCGCGATGATCACCGAGCCTGCGGCCAGGAACAGCACCGCCTTGAAGAACGCGTGCGTCATGAGGTGGAACATCGCCGCCGAGTAGGCCGAGGCGCCCAGGGCCGCGGTCATGTAGCCGAGCTGAGAGAGCGTCGAGTACGCCACCACCCGCTTGATGTCGTACTGGGTGAGGGCGACCAGCGCCATGGACAGCGCCGTGACCGCGCCGATGATCAGCACGACGGAGCGCGCCGTCTCGGACAGCTCGTAGAGCGGCGACATGCGCGCCACCATGAAAATGCCCGCGGTCACCATGGTCGCGGCGTGGATCAGCGCCGAGATCGGCGTCGGGCCCTCCATGGAGTCGGGCAGCCACACGTGCAGCGGGAACTGCGCGCTCTTGCCCATCGCGCCGACGAACAGCAGGATGCAGATGAGGGTCATCTCCGAACTGAACGAAGGGCCGTTCCTGAAGACTTCCTGGTAGTCCAGCGTGCCGAAGCTCGCCAGGATCAGGCCGATGCCGAGCAGGAAGCCGAAGTCGCCGACGCGGTTGACGAGGAAGGCCTTGAGGTTGGCCTGCACCGCGCTCTCCTTCGTGTACCAGAAGCCGATCAGCAGGTAGGACACCAGCCCGACCGCCTCCCAGCCGAAAAAGAGCTGCACGAAGTTGTTCGCCATCACCAGCATCAGCATCGAGAAGGTGAACAGCGATATGTACGCGAAGAAGCGCTGGTAGCCGGGATCCTCGGCCATGTAGCCGATGGTGTAGATGTGCACCATCAGCGACACGAAGGTCACCACCACCATCATCAGCGCCGTCAGCCGGTCGACCAGGAAGCCGATCTCGAAGCGCGTGCCGCCGCTCGTCATCCAGGTGTAGACCGTGCCCTCGGCGCCCTGCAGGCTCGCGCCGTTCAGGACCTGGACGAAGATCCAGCACGAGGCGAGGAAGGACAGCAGCACCGAGAAGATGGTCGCCGTGTGCGCCCCGGTGCGCCCGACGGCGCGGCCGCCCAGCCCGGCGACGAGGGCGCCGGCGAGCGGCGCGAACGCGGCGACGATGGCGAGCTCTTTCATCCTTTTAGCGTGTCGAGGTCCTCGACATCGATGCTGTTGAGGTTCCTGAAAAGCACCACCAGGATGGCGAGGCCGATCGCCGACTCGGCCGCCGCCACGGTGAGGATGAAGAACACGAACACCTGGCCGGCGATGTCGCCCAGGAAGTGCGAGAAGGCGATGAAGTTCAGGTTCACCGCGAGCAGCATCAGCTCGATCGCCATCAGCAGCACGATCAGGTTGCGCCGGTTGAGGAAGATGCCGACCACGCTGATGGCGAACAGGATCGCCCCCAGGACGACGTAGTGGTTGACGCTCAGCGCGGCGCTCATTCTTTCTCCGAGGGCATGGAGACCAGGCGCACCCGGTCCTCGCGCCGCGCGCGCAGCTGCTGCGAGACGTCCTGGCGCCGCGTGTCCTTGCGCGCGCGCAGGGTGAGCGCGATGGCGGCGATGATCGCCACCAGGAGCACCACCGCGGCGATCTCGAACGCGTAGGCGTAGTCGGTGTAGAGGACGCGGCCGAGCTGCTCGGTGTTGCTCGTCCCCGGGGGCAGCTCCCGCACGCGCGTGGGGAAGTAGCGGGTGGCGAGCACCGCGATCATCTCCGCCACCATGATGCCGCCCACCAGGAGCGCGAGCGGCAGGTTGCGCCAGAAGCCCTCGCGCACGCGCTCGATGTCGATGTCGAGCATCATCACCACGAACAGGAACAGCACCATCACCGCCCCGACGTAGACCACGACGAGCACGATGGCGAGGAACTCCGCGCGCAGGAGCAGCCACAGCGCCGCCGCGGTAAAGAAGGCGAGCACGAGGAACAGCGCCCCGTGCACCGGGTTGCGCGCGGTGACCACGCGCAGGCCGGAGAGCACCAGCACGGCGGCGAAGACGTAGAAGACGGCGGTCTCGAGCATTCTTGGTTGTTGTGCTTCTAGCGGAAGCGGGCGTCGGCGGCCCGGTCCCGGGCGATTTGCTCCTC
>CBDDRQ010000276.1:0-2590 GCA_965233125.1 uncultured bacterium | reverse complement strand
GTGGGGCGTGGTCGGCTTCACCAAGAGCCTCGCGGTGGAGGCGGGCCCCGACAAGGTGCGCGTCAACGCCATCCTGCCCGGCCTCGTCGAGGGCGAGCGCATCGAGCGCGTCATCGCCGCGAAGGCGAAGGCGACCGGCGTCAGCCACGAGGAATTCCGCGCCAAGCTCCTCGAGACGACGAGCCTGCGCTCCACGGTGAGCGCGCAGGACATCGCCAACATGGCGCTCTTCCTCTGTACAAAGCCCGGTGAACGGATTACGGGGCAGGCGATTCCCGTCGATGGCGACGTGAGGTACCTCGTCTAATGTCCGCCGCCCAGGGAAAAGTCATCATCACCTGCGCGGTGACCGGGTCGATCCACACCCCGACCATGTCGCCGCACCTGCCGATCACGCCCGAGGAGATCGCCGAAGCGGCGATCGGCGCGGCCAAGGCGGGCGCCGCGATCGTGCACCTGCACGCGCGCAATCCCAAGGACGGCAGCCCGACGCAGGACCCGGCGCTCTTCCGCCAGTTCGGCGCGAAGATCAGGGCGGCGACCGACGTGGTGCTCAACTTCACCACCGGCGGCGCGCCCACCATGTCCATCGAGGAGCGGCTGCAGCCGGCGCTGCAGCTGAAGCCCGAGGTCGCCTCGCTCAACATGGGCTCGATGAACTTCGGGCTGTACGAGATGCTGGGGCGCTACAAAGAGTTCAAGCACGACTGGGAGAAGCCCTACCTCGCGGCGAGCGACGATCGCATCTTCAAGAACACTTTCAAGGATATCGCGTACATCCTCCAGTCGTGTTCTCAAAATGAAACCCGTTTTGAGATCGAGTGCTACGACATCGGCCACCTCTACACCGCGGCGCATTTCCTCGACCGGGGGCTGGTCAAGCCGCCGCTGCTCATCCAGTCGGTGTTCGGTATCCGCGGCGGCATCGGCCCGCATCCCGAGGACGTGATGCACATGAAGCGCACCGCGGACCGCCTGTTCGGCGACGCCTACTACTGGTCGGTGCTCGGCGCCGGCCGCAACCAGATGTTCATCGCCGCGATGTCGGCCGTGATGGGCGGCAACGTGCGCGTAGGGCTGGAGGACAGCCTGTGGCTCGGGCGCGGCCAGCTCGCGAAATCCAACGCCGAGCAGGTGGCCAAGGCGCGCCGGCTGCTCGAGGAGCTCGGCCTCGTCGTCGCCACGCCGGATGACGCCCGCCAGATGCTCAAGCTCAAAGGAGCCCGCAATGTCGCTTTCTAGGTTGCTGACGACCGCCCTTATCCTGGGTTTTTGCACGGCGACATCCGCGCAGGACTGGCCCGCGAAGCCGGTGCGCTTCGTGGTGCCCTTCCCGCCGGGGGGCACGGTCGACCCGCTCGCGCGCCTGATGGCGGCGAAGATCGGCGCGTCGCTCGGCCAGCAGTTCATCGTCGAGAACCGCCCCGGCGCGGGCGGCTCGATCGGCACCGCCGTGGCGGCGAAGAGCCCGCCCGACGGCTACACCTTCGTGTTCGTGTTCGACTCGCACGCGGTCAACCAGGCGCTGATCCCCACGCTGCAGTTCGACACCGTGCGCGACCTTGCGCCGGTGATGCTGGTGGGCACCGCGCCCTACGCGATCGCCACGCGCGCCGACAAGCCCTACGGCTCGTTCGGCGACGTGATCAAGGCGGCGAAGGCGAAGCCCGACACGGTGACGATCGGCTCGATCGGCAACGGCACCGTGGGGCACCTCACGGCGCTGCTCGCGCAGCAGGTGGGCGGCTTCAAGCTGACCCACGTGCCCTACGCCGGCGGCGGGCCGATGACGCAGAACATGCTCGGCGGGCACGTCGAGCTGGGCATCGGCTCCGCGGCGCTGCTCACGCCGCACGTGCGCGGCGGCAAGATGCGCGCGCTCGCCACCACCGGCGAGAAGCGCGCCCCGACGCTGCCCGACGTGCCGACGCTCGCCGAGCAGGGCGTGCCCGGGGTGGTGGCGCTCGCCTGGTGGGGCATCTTCGCGCCCGCGGGGACGCCGGCCCCGGTGGTCCAGAAGTTCTGGTCGGAGCTGAAGAAGGCGATCGATCTCCCCGACGTGAGGAAGACCCTCGGCGAGGGCCTGGGCATGGAGATCGTCGCCGCACGCCCCGAGGCGACGCAGCAGTTCCTGCTCGGCGAGATGCAGCGCTGGAGCAAGGTGGTGAAGGACCACGGCGTAAAGGTCGACTGAAGTCCGGGCGGACCGAGCCCCGTTGCTGAGGCTTTCCTACCTCCCGCCGCTGCTCGTCTACGCGGCGTACGGCGTGTCGGGGCTGACGGGCATCGTCGGCGCCTTCTTCGTCAAGGACTACCTCGACGTCAGCGCCGCCTTCCTCGCGGCGCTCGGCTTCTGGGCCGGCATTCCCTGGGCGCTGAAGATGCCCATCGGCCACGTGGTCGACCTGATCTGGCGCTGGAAGGCGCTGCTGGTCTGGCTCGGCGCCGGGATGATCGCCGCGAGCCTGCTGGTCATGATCGGGCTCATCAGCCACCTCGAGGCGATGCGCGCGGTGATGAGCCCGACCGCGTGGTTCGTGCTCGCCGCGCTGGTCGCGCCCACCGGCTACATGATCCAGGACGCGGTGGC
>CBDDRQ010000275.1:0-4585 GCA_965233125.1 uncultured bacterium | reverse complement strand
AAGGAAGTGATCATGCAGAAGCGCGGCCTGATCCTGATGGTCGGCGCCACCGGCTCGGGCAAGTCCACCTCCCTCGCGGCGATGCTCGACCACCGCAACAACCTGAAGTCGGGGCACATCCTCACGCTGGAGGACCCGGTCGAGTTCATCTTCCAGAACAAGAAGTCGATCGTGAACCAGCGCGAGGTGGGCACCGACACCAAGAGCTTCGACATCGCCCTGCGCAACGCCCTGCGGCAGGCGCCGGACTGCATCCTGATCGGCGAGATCCGCGACAAGCAGACCATGGCGATGGCGCTCGCCTACTCGCAGTCGGGCCACCTGTGCCTAGCCACGCTGCATGCGAACAACAGCTACCACGCGATGAACCGGATCATCAACTTCTATCCCCTCGAGAACCGGCCGAGCCTGCTGCTCGACCTGTCCGCGGCGCTTGCCGCGGTGATCTCGCAGCGCCTGGTGCGCACCAAGACCGGCGCGCGCATGGCGGCGGTCGAGGTGCTGCTCAACACGCGCCACATCGCGGAGCTGATCGAGAAAGGCGAGATCAACGAGATCAAGGAAGCCCTGGAGAAGAGCATGTCGCCGGGGTCGCAGACCTTCGAACAGGCGCTGTTCAAGCTGTTCATGGAGCGCAAGATCACCCAGGAAGAGGCGATGGCGAACGCCGACTCGGCGACCAACATGCTCTGGCTCATCAACCAGGCCACCGCCGGCGAGATCAGCAGCCAGTCGCAGCCCGCTCCCGCCGCCCCCAGGCCCGAGGAGAAGAGCGGGGAAGGCGCCCTGTCCGCCGCGCCCGCCTCCTTCGGCAGCTTCAAGATCGACATGAATGCCTGACACGCTGGAGCTTGCGCGCGAGCTGATCGCGCGCAAGTCGGTCACGCCGGCGGACGGCGGCTGCCAGGACTTTCTCGCCGCGCGCCTCGCGCGCTCCGGCTTCCGCTGCGAGCCGATGAAATTCGGCGAAGTGAGCAACCTCTGGGCGCGGCGCGGCAGCGCCTCGCCCGTGGTCTGCTTTGCCGGGCACACCGACGTGGTGCCCACCGGCCCGCTCTCGGAGTGGCACTCGGACCCGTTTGTCCCGACCATCCGCGACGGCAGGCTGTACGGGCGCGGCGCCGCCGACATGAAGTCCTCGATCGCCGCCTTCGTGGTCGCGGCGGAGCGGTTCCTGGCGGAAAGACCCGGTCACTCGGGCTCGATCGCCCTGCTGCTCACCTCCGACGAGGAAGGCCCGGCGCTCGACGGCACGGTGCGCGTGGTCGAAACCCTCAGGCGCCGCCGCGAGGCGATCGACTATTGCATCGTCGGCGAGCCCACTTCGGTGGACGCGCTCGGCGACATGCTGAAGAACGGCCGGCGCGGCTCCCTGTCGGGGAAACTGACGGTCAAAGGAATCCAGGGGCATGTCGCGTATCCCCATCTCGTCAGAAACCCCATCCACCTGCTCGCTCCGGCGCTCGCCGAGCTGGCGAAGGCGACCTGGGACAAGGGCAACGAGAGCTTTCCGCCGACCAGCTTCCAGGTGTCCAACATCCATGCCGGCACGGGCGCGGCGAACGTGGTGCCGGGCGCGGTCGAGGTCGACTTCAATTTCCGCTTCTCGACCGAGAGCACGGAAGATTCCCTGAAACAGAAAACCGAATCCATTCTCAGGAAGCACGGCCTGGAGTATTCGGTGAGCTGGGTGCTGGGCGCCAGCCCCTTCCTCAGCCGCCGCGGCCGGCTCGCCGAGACCGTGCTCGCCGCGGCGAAGAAGCACACCGGCCGCTCGGCCGAGCTGTCCACGACCGGCGGCACCTCGGACGCGCGCTTCATCATCGCGATCTGCCCCGAGGTGATCGAGCTCGGGCCGGTCAATGCCAGCATCCACAAGCTGAACGAGCACATCGCGCTTGCCGAGCTCGATCAGCTCACCGGCATCTACCTGGAGACGCTGCGGGCCCTGCTTCCTTGAGCTTGCGGGAGCTCATTCGCCGGACGGCGGCGCGCCTTGCGCGCGCGCCGCTGCACTACGGCCATGGCACCGACAATCCGCGCGATGAAGCCGCCTGGCTCGTGCTGCGCGGCCTGGGATTGCCCTTCGATGCCGATCCCGGGATGACGGTCCGCGGCACCGCACGCCTGGAGAGCCTGCTCGAGCGCAGAATCGAAGAGCGAATTCCCCTCGCCTACCTGCTGGGCGAAGCCTGGCTCGACGGGCTCGCCTTCCACGTCGACCGGCGCGTGATCATCCCGCGCTCGCATATTCCGTTCGTGCTGCGGAAGCTGCGCATCGCGCCGCGTCGCATCCTCGACCTGTGCACCGGCTCCGGTTGCCTGGCGATCCTCGCGGCGCGGGCTTACCCGCGGGCGCGCGTGGACGCGGCCGACCTCTCCGCCCCTGCGCTCGCCGTGGCACGGAAGAACCTCGCGCGCCACGGCCTCGCCGGGAGGATTCGCCTCGTCCGGTCCGACCTGTTCACCGCCCTTCGCGGCGAGCGCTACGACCTCATCGTCTGCAATCCACCGTATGTCGCGTCGGCGGCGATGCGCGCCCTGCCGGCCGAATACCGCTACGAGCCTGGCATCGCGCTCGCCGGCGGAAAAGACGGGCTGGAGATCGTCTCGCGCATCCTCGCGGAGGCGCCGGCGCATCTTCGTGCCGGCGGGCTGCTGGTCTGCGAAGTGGGCGAAGGCCGCAAGGCGACCGAGCAGGCCTATCCGCGCCTGCCGCTCGCCTGGCCCACGGAAGAAGTCTTCATCCTCTCGAGCGCGCGCAGCAACCGGCTTTCACGCAAGCCAAGGGCTCGGTAGAGATCCGGCGTATCTATCTTCAGGCTGCGCAGCAGCCGGCGAGCCACTTCGACGTCGTTCAGCCCGCCAAGCACGTCCTGGAGCCCCTCGAGGCCGCTGTCCTTGCGCCCGAAGAACTCACCGGCATAGCGCAGCCGCTTCACGCGGATGCGCAGAGCGTGCCTCTCGCCCGCATCATCCCAGTCCATGCGCCGCGCCTGCTTGCGCGCCTTGCGCTCCAGGCGCCCTAGCGAGGCTGCGGCGAACGCCTTGACCGGCTTGGAATGGCTTTTTGCGGCGAGCGGCTCGAGCGCCATCCGGGAAACGGCAGTGCGCGCGGCAGCCTTCGCCTGGTCCCGTTGCCGCCGTGCCGCGCGCAGGAGCGCGCGCGGCGGCTCCTCGCTCTCCAGCCAGGCGACGAAAACATCCCAGTCGCGCGCGTCGCCGAGCTTGCGCATCGCGCGCCGGGTGCGGCGCGCGAGACGTTCCGTCTCCTTCTTCGGCAGGAGGGCATGAAACGCACGCAGCGCCGAGCGCAGCCGGCGCAGGCCGACGCGCAATTGGTGCAGGTACTCCGGATCTTCGGAGCGCAGCACACCGGCGCGATTGGCGGCAATCTGCGCGAGCGCGGTCTCCTGGACTGCGGCGAAGAGCGCGGACGGCGTCGATCGCGCGCTCGGCGGCGGCGCGTGCCACTTCTGCGGCGCCGGGAAAGTGGGGTGACCGACGGGATTCGAACCCGCAACAACCGGAATCACAATCCGGGACTCTACCTTTGAGCTACGGTCACCATTGCGAAATCTTGGCCTGCCCGGCGGGACTCGAACCCACAACCCCCAGCTTAGAAGGCTGGTGCTCTATCCGGTTGAGCTACGGGCAGCCGGACGCCAGAGCTGGTCGGGGTGAGAGGATTTGAACCTCCGACATCTTGCTCCCAAAGCAAGCGCGCTACCAGGCTGCGCCACACCCCGAAAATGGCGCCAAATGATACTCTTAGCGCATCGTCAGCACAACGCGCTTTGCTTGCGACGGGGGGTCTTTTCTGCTACAAAGCGCCTTTCGTTTTTCGGGTATGAAATGCCGGTGGAACTGACAAGAAAGAGCTTCACGCCCTACGCCGCCAAGAAGGGCGAGGAGTACATGAACGCCCAGCAGCGCAAGCACTTCAAGAAGATCCTGGAGGCGCTCAAGGCCGAGCTCTCGGAGGAGATCGACCGCACCGTGCACACCATGCAGGACGAGGCGACGGTGTTCGCCGACCCCAACGACCGCGCCAGCCAGGAATCCGACATGGCGCTCGAGCTCCGCAACCGCGACCGCGAGCGCAAGCTGATCAAGAAGATCGACGAGACGATCGGCCGCATCGACGCGAACGAGTACGGCTACTGCGACAGCTGCGGCGTCGAGATCGGCCTGAAGCGCCTCGAGGCGCGCCCGACCGCGACGCTGTGCATCGACTGCAAGACGCTCGACGAGCTGCGCGAGCGCCAGGTCGCCAAGTAAGAAAACCTATCCCGACTTAGCGGTTTCCTGCGCGTTGACCGCCTTCATGGAGAGGCGGACGCGGCCCTTGTCGTCGGCTTCCAGCACCTTGACCTTCACGACCTGGCCTTCCTTCAGGTGATCTGAAACGGCGTTGACGCGCTCGTGGCTGATCTGCGAGATGTGCAGCAGGCCGTCGCGGCCGGGCATCAGCTGGACGATGGCGCCGAAGTCCAGCAGGCGCAGCACCGGGCCCTCGTAGATCTTGCCCACCTCGACGTCCGCGGTGAGCTCCTGGATGCGCTTCTTCGCCGCCTCGCCGCCT
>CBDDRQ010000274.1:0-8346 GCA_965233125.1 uncultured bacterium | reverse complement strand
GCCAGGTGCTTATGCGCTCGCGCGAGCGCCTGGTCCAGGCCGCCCAGCGGCGAGCCGCGGTAGCCCGAGACGAATCCAGCGGTATTGAGACCGGCCATCGTGTCGCGAGTGCGCTGCAGCATGAGCAGGCGGATGAGCGCCTGGGTGCCGGTGAGGAATACGCGGCCGCGATCTACGGTGTATTTGTCGTCTAGCGTGACCTTCGAGAGGTCCGCGGGGGCATTCATCAGCCAGTCTCCACGAGAATCGTGTTCATGTGGGGTTGCGGGCGCGCTTCGGATCGTGTCCTCGGCACTGCATTATCACCCCAACGCGGCACGCGCCTTGATTCGCGGCTTCACGATCCGGTCCCAGAAAGGCTCGGGACCGAACGAACTCGCGAGAAAATCGATGAAGGCGCGCGTCTTGGCGGGCAGGTGACGCCGATGAGGATAGACCGCGTAGATTGCCACGCCGGTGTCGAAGCTATAGCCCGGAAGCAGCGATACCAGCGACCCGTCTTCATGTTGGCGGCGCACGCCCCAGGTGGATTTCAGGGAGACGCCCAGTCTGGCGAGCGCCCATTCGCGCAGCACTTCCCAGTTGTCGCACGCGTAGCGGCCCGTGACGCGCACCGAGCCGGGCTTGCCGTCGGGGGCCTTGTAGTCCCAGCTCATCGTGAACTCGCTCGTCGTCAGGCAGTTGTGGCGCGCGAGCTCCTCGGGCGTGCGCGGCGTGCCGTGGCGCGCGAGGTAGTCGGGGCTCGCGCACACGACGCGCCGATTCGGGGCGAGCCGCCGCGCGGTCAGCGAGGAATCCTCCAGGTGCGCGATGCGCACCGCGAGGTCGAAGCCCTCTTCGATGAGGTTCACGTTGCGGTCGGACAGGCTGAGCGCGAGGTGGATCTGCGGATAGCGCTCCGCGAAGCGCGGGATGAGCGGCGCGATGTGCTGGTGCCCGAAGGAAGCGGGCAGGGCCACGCGCAGCGGTCCGCGCGGCTCGACGCGTCCGGCGGACACCGTGGCGTCGGCTTCCTCGATGTCGGAGAGCACCCGCGCGCAGGCCTCGTAGTAGGTGGCGCCGTCGTCGGTGAGGTGCAGGCTGCGGGTGGTGCGGTTGATGAGCCGCACGCCGAGGCGGCTCTCCAGGGCGGCGAGCCGCCGGCTCACCATCGCGGGGGAGAGGCCGAGCTCCCGCGCGGCCGCGGAAAGGCTGCCGGCCCCGACCACGCGGGCGAAAACCGCCATCTCCTGGATGCTGTCTGCCATCTTTGCGGAATCTGCAAGAGTGTTTTACAAAACAGGTGTATTCTAGCCGGGCGGTAAAAGACCTAGTATTTGTTGCGTTGCAGCAGCCGGGCGGATCCTCCTCCTCCTCTTCCACCGGACTGCGCTTGGGGCGGGCCCACAAGGCTCGCCCCTTGTTTTTCCGGCCCTAGGCGATCGTCTTCCACATCTCCACGTCGCGCTTCGCCGTCCAGATGCGCGGGTGCCTGACGCCGCTCGCCTCGTCGTAGGCGCGCGACACGTCGAAGGGCATGCAGTGCTCGTAGATCGGGTACTTGCCGTAGGCGGGGTCCATGCGCCGCCGCGCCATCTGGTAGACGTCCTTCAGCGATTTCCCCTCCCGCACGCCCTCCTGCGCGAGCGCGTACAGGCCGCGCACGAAATCCTGCGTGAAGCCGATCGCGCGCGCGGAAGCCGCAGGGGTGGTCAGCGCCGGGCCGCGGCCGGGGACCAGGGCTTTTGGTTTCAGTTTCTTGAGACCTTCCAGAGTCCCGGGCCACGACTCGAAGTGCGCATCGCCGGTGTAGATGCCCGCCTCGTACTCGACCAGGTCGCCGGAGAAGAGCACGCGCTGCGAGGGCACCCAGACGATGGTGTCGCCCGAGGTGTGGCCGGCCCCGGCGTGGATGATCCTCACCTCGAGCTTGCCCATCATGAGCGTCATCTCGCCGCTGAAGCTCAACGTCGGCCAGGTGAGGCCGGGAATGCTTTCGGCGCCGCGGAACAGGCGCGGGAAGCGCCCGATCTCGCTCTTCATGTCCTGCCGGCCGCGCTCGCGGATCAGCTCGCGCGTCGCCTCGCTCGCGATGATGTGCTGCGCGCGGTAGGCCGAGGCGCCGAGCACGCGCACCGCGTGGTAGTGCGAGAGCACCACGTACTTGATCGGCTTGGCGGTGACCTTGCGGATGCGCCGGATCACCTCGCGCGCCATGAGCGGCGTCGCCTGGGCGTCGATCACCATCACGGCGTCGTCGCCGACGATGACGCCGGTGTTCGGATCGCCCTCGGCGGTAAACGCCCAGCAGCTCGCGGACAGGCGCTGGAAGGTGATTTTCTTGGGCTTCAGGTCGGCTTGCGAGGCGAAGGCTTTCATCGCGGTCCTTTCATGAAGATGCGCACCCACGCGCGGGCCACCACGGCCGGGGCGTGGATCTCGTCCAGCTGCTGTTGCGCGCGCTGCAGGCTCTCGAGGGCCTCGCGCGGCTGCGCGAGCGCCCGGCGGATAGCTTCGCACGGATCGGCCGCGACGATCGCGAGCCGCCCGGCGTGCAGCACCTCGCGCTGCAGGCACGCGGTGCCCGGTAGCAGCACGAAGTCGCAGGCCTCGAGCGCGCGCGCCATCGCCTGCGGCGCGCTCGCCTCGAAGGAAACGTGTACCGCATCGGGCGCGTCCTGCGGCAGCGCGGCGCGCAGCGCCTCCAGCACTTCCGGGGCGGCGATGCAATGCAGCGACAGGGGCCGCTCGCGGCCCAGCGCCTTCAGGGCAGGGTATGCGCCCACTATCGCTTCCATCTCCGATTTTTCGCCAGTCCACAGTAGCGCCGTCCGCCAGGCATCGGTCGCCAGGCCGGCGCGGCGGGCAAGCCATTCGAGCGGGCGCGAGCGCGGCCTGATGCGCGCCGCGCGGGGGGCGCGGCGCGGTCCCTCGAGCGGCTCGGGCACGACTTCCACCGGCCGGCCCAGCCGCGAGGCCGCCGCCTGCGCGAGCTCCACGCTCGGCGCGGTGATCGCATACGCGGCGCGGGCGTGCTCGATGCCCCCGAGATCGAGGACGTCGTAGACGAACCGCGCCGTGTCGGGCGCGAGGTCGCAGTACACCACTGCCCTGGCCCGCCTGGCCTCGGCGGACTCGGGGCCATAGTGGCGCGCGTCGTAGCCCAGCGCGTTGAGCGCCCGCACCGCGGCGCGCGCGCGGCCGCGCGCCGCCTCCGAGGCGATGAAGGCGTACTCGGCCGCCGGCGTCACGCGAGCCGGCCCGCCACGTCGGCGAGCACGCTCGACCAGTCGCCGATGCGGCTCTGCCGCACCAGGCGCACCGAGGGGTACCACGCCATGCGCTCGCCGCTTGCGCCGTAGCGCCAGTCGGAGCCGAACGGCACCATGACGATGGCCGGGCGGCCGAGCGCGCCGCAGAGGTGCACGATCGCCGTGCACACGGTGAGCACCTTGTCGAGCGCGCACACCAGGGCCGCGGTCTCGTCGTAGTCGTCGATGGCTTCCTGCCAATGATGGACGGGGATGTTTTCCTTTTCTTCCAGGTTTCTGATTTCGTCTTTCACATCCGTGTACTGCAGGCTGACGAAATGCGCGCCGGGGCGGCGCAGCACCGGCGACAACTGCTGCAGGCTGAGCGAGCGGCGCGCGCGCCCGGTGTGGCCGACGCCGCCCTGCCACGACAGCCCGATCTTCGGCCCCGGGCCGAGCGCGTCGAGCCGGTCCTTCCAGCGCTCGACCTTCGCCGGATCGGCCGCAAGGTAGCCCCGGTGCTGAGGAAAGGAAAAAGGATCCTTTCTGAAGAATCCGGGAAGCGAGCCTATGGGCACCTGGTACTGCGGGCGCGGCTCGAGGTGGTTGACCCAGTCGTTCACGAACGTGCGCCGCCGCGCGATCACCGTGCACTGGGGAAAGGAGCGGGCGAAGAGCTCGCCGAGCTTGGGATCGCACTCGAGCGCGACATGGCGCGCCTGCGCGGCGAGCTGCGGAATGCAGGAGGCGTACATGAGCTCGTCGCCCAGGCCCTGCTCGGGATAGACGAGGATCGCGGCTGCGGCGAGGGGCTCGCCGCGCCATTCCGCGAAGGGGAACTTGCGGTAGCGGCCGATGAAGTTGTCTTTGGCGCGGCGCAGCTCGAACCCCGGCCAGCCCGCCGCGAACTCGCCGTGGCGCAGGCGGCAGATGGCGAGGTTGTAGCCGATGTCGACGCTGCCCGGGTCGCGCGCGAGGGCGGCGCCGAACAGCGCCTGCGCCTCGGCCGGCCGGCCGGTCAGGTCGAGCAGCACGCCCTTGGTCGCGAGCGCCACGGGCGAATCGGGCTGGCGCGCGAGCACCTTCTCGAGCAGCGCGAAGGATTCCTCGTAGCGCATCTGGTCGGCGAGCACCTGCGCCAGGTCGACCGAGAGGCCGGCGTCGCCGGGGCGCAGGCGCAGCCCCTCGCGAAAGCGCTTCTCGGCCTCCGCGATCCTGTTCTCGTAGCGCAGGATCTCGCCGATCTGCTGCAGCGCCTGCACGCGGCCCGGCTCCAGGCGCAGCGCCTGCTCGAAGCGCTCGACGGCGGGCTCGGTGCGGCCTTTCTCCTTCAGCACCATCCCGGCGGCGTGCCAGGCGGCCGCCGATTCCTCGTCGCGCTCGAGCGCCGCCGCGGCGCAGGCCTCGGCTTCGTCGATCCGGCCCGCGGCGCGCAGCACGTCGGCGAGCCGGATCCACGCAGGCACGTAGCCGGGGTCGGCCTCGAGCGCGGCGCGGTAAGCGGCTTCGGCCTCGGCGGCGCGCCCCTCGCGCAGCAGCGCCTCGCCCTCGCGGAACGGCTGCGGGCTCGAGGCGAGAGCGCGCTCGGCGCCCGACAGGCCGAGCAGGTGCCGTGCGCGCTCGAGCAGCGCGGCCGCGCGCGGGTCGCTCCGGCGCGCGGCGAGGATGCGCGCGGCGAGGCGCGGGTTTCCGCGCTCGAGCTCTTCTTCGGCAGCCGTTTTTTTCTTCCTCCAGAAAAATCCCGTCACACGTCGGAGAAGCTCCTTCTGCATGGCCTGCCTTGCCTCGCCAGCGAGGCCGAGCTTGCGGTACACGGCGCCGAGGTTCGCCCAGGCCACCGCGTTGTCGGGCCGCAGCTGCGCGGCGCGCCGGTAGCTCTCGAGAGCGCGCGCGCTGTCGCCGCGCGCGAAGTAGGCCGTGCCGAGGTCGTTGTGCGCGTCGGCGAGGCTCGCGTGCAGGCGCAGCGCGCGCCGGTAGGCGCGGATCGCCTCGGGCAGCGCGCCGCGATCCTGCAGCACGTTGCCGAGCATGGCGTGGAAGCCCGCGGTCGCGCCGTCGGCCGCCACCGCCTGCCTGAGGCGCGCCTCGGCGCTCGCGAGCTCGCCGCAGCGGTAATGCGCCGCCCCGAGCAGGTAGAGCGCGTCGGGATCGCGCGGCGCGTCGGCGACCGCGCGCTCGGCCGCGGCGAGCGCCTCGCGCGCGCTGCCCGCGGCAAGCCGCTCGCGCGCCTCCACGATCGGATCGAGGATCGGATCGGCGGCGCGGCTCGGCATCGCGCGGATTCTAGTCAATTCACGTAAACTGCCCAGCGACATGGCGAGCCCCGGCCCCGGTTCTTCTCCTGCCGCCGCGCGTCCGCAGCGCATGCGGCTGGGCGAGATCCTGGTCGCGCAGAAGCTCGTCTCGCAGGAGCAGCTCAGGCTCGCGCTGGAGGAGCAGAAGCGCTCCGGGCGGCGCCTGGGCCGCGTGTTCATCGACCTGGGCCTGTCGACCGAGGAGAAGATCGCGCAGGCGCTGGCGCGCCAGCTCTCCCTGCGCTACGTCGACCTGAAGAGCCACAGCTTCAACCGCGCGGTGGTGGCGAAGCTGCCCGAGACCGCGGCGCGGCGCTTCCGCGCGGTGGCGCTCGAGGAGCGCGGCGCGTCGCTGGTGGTGGGCATGGCCGACCCGACCGATCTGTTCGCCTTCGACGAGCTGACACGCATCCTCAAGCGCGACGTCGAGCCCGCGGTGGTCGCCGAGGCGGGGCTGCTGCAGTCCCTCGACCAGGTCTATCGGCGCACCGAGGAGATCAGCGGCCTCGCCAAGGAGCTCGAGCAGGACCTCGGCGGCGACAAGATGGTCGACTTCGGCGCGCTCGGCGCGACCCTGGGCGCCGAGGACGCGCCGGTGGTGAAGCTGCTGCAGTCGATCTTCGAGGACGCGATGCAGGTCGGCGCCTCCGACATCCACGTCGAGCCGCAGGAGGACCGCCTGCGCATCCGCTTCCGCATCGACGGCGACCTGCACGTGCAGACCGAGTCCGACGCGCGCGTCGCCGCGGCGCTCGCGCTGCGCCTGAAGCTCATGTCGGGGCTGGACATCTCGGAGAAGCGCCTGCCGCAGGACGGCCGCTTCAACGTGCTGGCGCGCGGCAACCCGGTGGACGTGCGCATCTCGACCATGCCCACGCAGCACGGCGAGTCCGTGGTGATGCGCCTGCTCAACCGCTCGAGCGGGCTGCTCGCGCTCGAGCACCTGGGCATGCCCGCGCCGATGCTGGTGCGCTTCCGCGAGATCCTCGGCCGCGTCAGCGGCACGGTGATCGTCACCGGCCCGACCGGCAGCGGCAAGACCACCACCCTCTACGCCGCGCTCAACGAGCTCAACACGCCGGCGCGCAAGATCATCACGGTCGAGGACCCGATCGAATACCAGGTGGCGGGCCTGAACCAGATCCAGGTGAACGAGAAGATCGACCTCTCGTTCGCCGCGGTGCTGCGCTCGGTGCTGCGCCAGGACCCCGACGTGATCCTGGTCGGCGAGATGCGCGACACCGAGACCGCGCAGATCGGCCTGCGCGCCGCCATCACCGGCCACATGGTGCTCTCCACCCTGCATACGCGCGATGCCGCGAATGCGCCCGCGCGCATGCTCGACATGGGCGTGCCGCCCTTCATGGTGGCGAGCGCGCTGCAGGCGGTGATCGGACAGCGCCTGGTGCGCTTCGTCTGCGAGGGCTGCGCCGGGGACTACGCGCCGAGCGCGCAGGAGGCGCGCTTCGCCGAGGCGATGCACCTTTCCGGCGGCGGCTACAAGCGGGGCAAGGGCTGCGGCCACTGCAACGGCACCGGCTACAAGGGCCGCGGCGGCGTCTACGAGATGCTCGAGATGACCCCGCGCCTCACGCAGGCGGTCGCGCGCCAGGACGTGGGCGCCTTCGAGGCGGTCGCGCGCGAGGAGATGGGCGGCCATACGTTCGTCCAGCACGGGGCGGCGCTCGCCGCCGCCGGGCGCACGACCCTGAGCGAGGTCATGCGCATCAGCCAGGCCGAGGACTAGCGTGCCGCAGTTCGCCTACCAGGGCCGCAACGCCCGCGGCGAGCTGGTGAAGGGCGTGCTGGAAGGGCACTCGAGCGGCGCGGTCGCCGATCAGCTCTTCAGCACCGGGATCACGCCGGTGCACATCAACGAGGCGGGCGGCGCGCTCGCCGCCGGCACCGGCGCCGTGACCAAGCGCCTGGAGATCCGCTTCGGCGAGCAGAGGGTCGAGCTCTCCGACCTGATGCTCTTCTCGCGGCAGATGCACACGCTGCTCAGGTCGGGCGTGCCGATCATCCGCGCGCTCGCCGGGCTGCAGGAGTCTTCGCAGAACCCGACGCTCGCCCGGGTGGTGGGCGAGGTGCGCGATGGCCTGGAGTCGGGACGCGAGCTCTCCTTCGCGATGCGCGCGCATCCCAAGGTGTTCTCGAGCTTCATGGTCAACATGGTGCGCGTGGGCGAGATGACCGGGCGCCTGGACGAGGTGTTCCTGCGCCTGTACGACTTCTTCGTCTTCGAGAAGAAGATGGGCGACGACATCCGCGCGGCGCTGCGCTACCCGATGTTCGTCATGATCGCCCTCGCCGCGGCGATGTTCATCGTCAACATTTTCGTCATTCCGGCGTTCGCCAAGATGTTCGCGAGCTTCAAGACCGAGCTGCCGCTCATGACGCGCGTGCTGATCGCCACCTCGGACGCCTTCGTCGCCTACTGGTGGCTGATGCTGATCGGCATCGTCGCCGCCGTGGTCGGCTTTCGCCTCTACACCGCGGCGCCGAAGGGGCGCTACGCCTGGGACTGGCTCAAGCTCAAGCTGCCGGTGGTCGGCAGCCTGATCCACAAGGCGACGCTGGCGCGCTTCTCGCGCAGCTTCGCCATCTCCGGCAAGAGCGGCGTGCCGATCGTGCAGGGCCTGGCGATGGTGGCGGAGGTCGTGGACAACGCCTTCCTGGAGTCGCGCATCCTGCAGATGCGCGACGGCATCGAGCGCGGCGAGAGCATCCTGCGCACGGCGGTCGCGACCGGGGTCTTCGACCCGGTGGTGCTGCAGATGGTGGCGGTGGGCGAGGAGACCGGCGAGATCGACGACCTGATG
>CBDDRQ010000273.1:0-10440 GCA_965233125.1 uncultured bacterium | reverse complement strand
AACCCTGCGGCGCCTGTTCTGTCGTACGGCGTAGCGGCCCTCTGATCTGGATGTAGCGATGCAACGACAAATAGAGCTGATCGGCGCGGCCTGGGGTCTGGGCGGCGCCGACCCCGGGTGCGCCGAGGCGCCGGCGGCGCTCGCGCCGCTGCTCGCCCGCGAGCTCGAGCGCTGCGGCGTCGGCTCGCTGCCAGGTCCCATGCTGAGCCCGGCGCCCTCGGAGCGGCGCAAGCAGATGGCCGTGAGCCGGCTCTGCGCCCTGCTCGCTTCCGCGGTCGCGGACGCGCTGCGCCGCGGGCACCTGCCCTGCGTGATCGGCGGCGACCACAGCTGCGCCGGCGGCACCTGGACCGGGGTCGCGCGCGCGCTGCAAGGAAGCCTCGGGCTGGTGTGGATCGACGCGCACATGGACGCGCACACGCCCGGCACCAGCCATACCGGCCGGCTGCACGGCATGCCGCTCGCCTGGCTGCTCGGCCAGGACGACGATCCGCTCTACGGCCTCGCCGCGGGCGTGCTCGAGCCGCGCCACGTCTGCCTGCTCGGCGTGCGCAGCTTCGAGCCCGAGGAAGAGGCGCGCCTGCGCCGCCTGGGCGTGCGCGTGATCCTGATGCAGGAGATCGAGGCGCGCGGCATCGACGCGGCGCTCGGCGAGGCGCTCGCCATCGCCACCGCCGGGACCGCCGCCTTCGGCATCAGCGTCGACCTCGACGTGGTCGCCCCGGAGGAGGCGCCCGGCGTCGGCACGCCGGTGAAGGGCGGGATCGCCGGCGCGACGCTCGCGCGCGCCATCGAGCGCATCGGCGGGCGCGGCAATCTCGCGGCGGTGGAGCTGGTCGAGTACTGCCCGCGCCTGGACCGCGAGGGCGCGAGCGCGCGCATCGCGGTCGACATCATGGCCGCCGCGCTATGCGGGCCGCGCCACGATGCGCAGATCCTCGCCGAAGCGATCGAGCGCTAGGACCTTCAGCTTCAACCGGCTTTCCAGCAAGGAAAATTCCGGCAGGTCGAGCATGCCCTGCGCAGCGTCGCCGAGGAAGCTCGGGTTGAGGTAGACGACGAACTCGTCGACGCAGCCCTCGCGCACGAGCGAGCCGTTGAGGCGAAAGCCCGCTTCGACGTGCAGCTCGTTCACGCCGCGGCGGGCGAGCTCCTCCAGCATCTTCGGCAACTCGACTTTCTGGTTCGGGTTGGGCAGCCGCACGACCTCGGCATTCCTCAGAGAGCCTTCTTTCGCGGCGAACACCAGGACTTTCTCGCCCTCGAGGATCTTCGCCCCGGGGGGCGTTTCCAGCCGGCTGTCGACGATGACGCGCAGCGGCTGGCGCGGCGTGTCGACTTCGCGCACCGTCAGGCGCGGATCGTCGGCCCTGACGGTGCCGATGCCCGTGAGAATCGCGCAGGCGCGCGCGCGCCAGCGGTGGCCGTCGCGGCGCGCCTCGGCGCCGGTGATCCACTGCGATTTCCCGTCCGGCAGCGCGGTGCGCCCGTCGAGCGTCGCCGCCACCTTGAGCCGTACCCACGGACGCCCGCGCGTGATGCGCGAGACGAAGCCGATGTTGAGCTCGCGCGCCTCCCCTTCCATCAGCCCATGCTCGAAGCGGACGCCCGCGGCGGCCAGCGCCCCGCCGCCGTGCGCGGCCTGCGGATTCGGGTCGCGCATTGCGGCTACGACTCTTTTGATTTTTGATTGAATCAACAACTGGGAACAGGGCGGTGTTCTTCCCTGATGGTTGCAGGGCTCGAGGCTCACGTACACGGTCGCCCCCGCCGCGCGCGCGCCGGCCTTCTCGAGCGCGACGACTTCGGCGTGCGGGCCGCCTGCCTTCTCGTGCCAGCCCTCGCCCAGGATCTCTTCCCCGAGCGTCACCACGCACCCGACCCGCGGATTCGGCGTGGTGGTGTACAGCCCGCGCGCGGCGAGATCGAGCGCCCGGCGCATCATCGCGTGGTCGAAGGCGCCGAAGGCGCTCACTTTCTGCGTTTTTTCGCCGCCTTCACTTCCTGGACGGCCTCGCGGAAGTCGTCGGGCGACTCGAAGCTGCGGTAGACCGAGGCGAAGCGGATGTAGCCGATCTTGTCGAGCTTGGCGAGCTCGCGCATGACGAAGTCGCCGACGCGGCTGGTCGGCACCTCGCGCTCGCCCAGCGAGCGCAGCCGCTCGATCACGCGGTCGACCGCGCCCTCGATCTCCTCGGTCGCCACCGGGCGCTTCCTCAGCGCGAGGATCATGCTGCCCATCACCTTGTCGCGGTCGAAGTCGGTGCGGCTGCCGTCCTTCTTCACCAGGCGCGGCATCTTCAGGTCGACGCGCTCGTAGGTGGTGAAGCGCTTCTCGCAGGAGAGGCACTTGCGGCGCCGGCGCGTGGTGTTCGCCTCGAGGTTGGCTCGCGTGTCGACCACCTGGGTGTCCTCGGACGAGCAGTAGGGGCACCTCATGCGTACACCGGGAAGTTGGCGCACAGCGCCTTCACCTCGCCCGCCACGCGCTCGAGGCCGGCGTTCTCGTGCGGCTTGTCCAGCACGTCGGCGATGAGGTGCGCGAGCACCTCGGCCTCCGCGCGGCGGAAGCCGCGCGTGGTCATGGCCGGCGTGCCGATGCGGATGCCGCTCGTCACCGCGGGCTTCTGCGGGTCGTTCGGGACGGCGTTCTTGTTGACGGTGATGTGCGCGCGCCCGAGGGCCGCCTCGGCGTCCTTGCCGGTGAGGCCCTTCTTCGAAAGATCGAGCAGGAACATGTGGCAGTCGGTGCGCCCGGACACCACGCGCACGCCGCGCTGCGTGAGAACCTCGACCATCGCGCGCGCGTTCTCCAGGACGCGCGCCTGGTAATCCTTGAACCCGGGCTTGAGCGCCTCGCCCAGCGCCACCGCCTTCGCCGCGATCACGTGCATGAGCGGCCCGCCCTGCAGGCCGGGGAACATGGCGCTATTGACCGGCTTCTCGAAGTCCGCCAGCCCCAGCACCATGCCGCCGCGCGGCCCGCGCAGCGTCTTGTGCGTCGTGGTGGTGACGAGGTGCGCGACGCCGATCGGCGAGGGATAGAGGCCGACGGCGATCAGGCCGGCGTAGTGCGCGATGTCGGCCATCAGCAGCGCGCCGCACTTGTCGGCAATCGCACGGAAGCGCGTCCAGTCGATGGCGAGCGAGTACGCCGAGGCGCCGGTGACGATCAGCTTGGGTTTCTCCGCCATGGCGATGCGCTCCGCCGCGTCGTAGTCAATCTCTTCTTTCTGGTTCAACCCATACGAAACGATGCGATAGAGCTTTCCCGAGAGGTTCACCGGCGAGCCGTGCGTCAGGTGCCCGCCCATGGCGAGCGACATGCCGAGGATCGTGTCGCCGGGCTTGAGCACCGCGGTGTACGCGCACTGGTTCGCCTGCGAGCCCGAGTGCGGCTGCACGTTCGCCCACGGCGCGCCGAACAGCTTCTTCGCGCGCTCGATGGCGATCGACTCCGCCATGTCGACGTAGTCGCAGCCGCCGTAGTAGCGCCGGCCCGGGTAGCCCTCGGCGTACTTGTTGGTGAGCTGGCTGCCCTGTGCGATCAGCACCGGGGTGCTGACGTAGTTCTCCGAGGCGATCAGCTCGACGTGGTCTTCCTGCCGCTGGTTCTCGAGGCGGATCGCGTTCCAGAGTTCCGGGTCGGCCTGGGCGAGCAGGTTGGGGGCGAACATGGGGCCTCGGTGGGAAAGCACGCGATTCTACCAGCCGCCCGCCCCTGGCACCCGGGAGCCCCTATATCTTGTGGTCCGCAAATGTTCCCGATCGGGAACATTTTTGCCCTTTTGCCGCCTTCCGCCATGGCCGGTAGCGATTGCCCGCGGGCACCGCCGGCGGTACCTTTCCGGGCAGGAGGCTCCCATGCTGCAACTGAGACCGAATTGCGAGTGCTGCGACCGCGACCTGCCGCCGCTTTCCGCCGAGGCGATGATCTGCTCCTTCGAATGCACCTTCTGCCGCGACTGCGGGAACGGGGTACTGCGCGGCAAGTGCCCGAACTGCGGCGGCGAGCTGGTGGCGCGTCCGCGCCGGCCGGCGGAGAAGCTGGCGAAGCACCCGGGCGCCACCGAACGCGTGCACAAGCCCGCCGGCTGCGCGAAGGCCGCATGAGCGAGGCCTTCCTCGAAAGCTACGGCGGCCAGAGTACCGACGAGCTGATCGCGCTCGCCGGCAAGTACCGCATCGATTCGCTGGTGCTCGCCTTCGAGCAGGCGATCCAGCAGAAAGCGGCCCCCTCGAAGGAGGAGTCCTACGGCTGGCCGTGGAAGCGCTCGAGCGCGAGGTCAACAACGGCGACTACCGCCAATTCTTCGACAATTCCTCGGGCGAATACGCCGGCGTCGTGGTCGAGGCACTGCAGGCGATCGGCTGCCCCAAGACCGCGGCCATGACCGCCGACGCCATCGCCGGACGCGACGACGAGAAGCAGCTCGCCGCCTGCGACGAGCGCTACTACGCCAACGACGAGCCGATTGCCGACCGGCTGTTCGCCTGGATCGGCAACAACCGCACCAGGATCCAGCTGCCCTGAGTCAAGAAAGGGGTCAGAGCAATTTTCCGGTCAGTCTGCGCGGGTCCCAGGCGTTTCGGGCTTGCCGAGTCGAGCGCCAAGCGCGCGCTCGCGCGTCAGACCCGCAGCGGCGGTAGCAGGTCGCCGGGCGTGTCGATGTCGCGGATCACGCCCGGGTCGCCGATGGGAATCTTCACGAGCTGCTTCTCGTTCGCGGCCAGCAGCTTCTTCGCCCCCTCGTCGCCTCGAAGAGAAAGCAATTCCTGGTAGAAGCGCCCGGCGATTCCCACCGGGTGTCCCCTTCTCGCCCGGAAGTACGGCGCCACGAGCGGCGCGCCGCCCGCGAGCGCGTCGCGCACCGCGGCGATCGAGCTGCGGCGCAGGAAAGGCATGTCGCCGAGCGCGACCAGATAACCGTCGGCCTCGCCCGCGGCGCGCGCCGCGCAGGCGAGGCTCGCGCCCATGCCTTCGGCGGCGTTCTCGCAGACCACCACTTCGCAGGATTCCTTGGTGAGAGCTTGAGAGAGCTCGTCCGAGCCCGGCCTGACCACGGCCACCACCCTGGAAAGTTCTGCTTTCAAGGGACGCGCGGCCTGGACGGCGATGGCGACGCCGTGCGGCAGCGCGTGGCGCAGCTTGTCGGAGCCGAAGCGGCTCGCCGAGCCGGCGGCGAGCAGCAGCCCGACGATGTTCTTCAAGCCTGCTTCGCTTCCTTTGCTTCGCAGGCGGAAGCGTCGAAGCGGCGCTCGGTCTTGGCGGCCCAGGAGGGCTCGGTCACGCCGTGGCGCACCGCGGTCATCTCGGCGAGGATCGCCACCGCGATCTCGGGCGGGGTCTTGGAGCCGATGTACAGGCCGACCGGTCCGCGCAGGCGCGCGATCTCGTCCTTCGCGAGGTCGAACTCCTCGAGGCGCGTGCGCCGCGCGTCGTTGTTCTTCTTCGAGCCGATGGCGCCGACGTAGAAAGCCGGCGACTTCAGCGCCTCCATGAGCGCGAGGTCGTCGAGCTTCGGGTCGTGCGTGAGCGCGACGACGGCGCTGTGGCCGTCGAGGTTCGACTCGCGCACCACGTCGTCGGGCATGCCGCGGTTGAGCGGCACGCCTTCGAGGTCCCAGCCGGCGAAGTACTCCTCGCGCGGCTCGACCACCGTCACCTGGTAGTCGAGCATGCGCGCCATCTCGGCGAGGTAGCGCGTGAGCTGGCCGGCGCCGATCAACAGCAGGCGCCAGCGCGGGCCGTGCACGGCGGAGAGCGTTTTTCCGTCGAACTCGAGCACGTCCTGCCAGCGACCGGGCTCGAGCGTGGCGCGGCCGCTCGCCATGTCGAGGCGCCGGCGCACCAGCTGCTGGTGCGAGATGCGCTCCAGGAGCTCCGCGATGCCGCTCGCGTCGGTGACCGGCTCGACCACGACTTCCAGCGTGCCGCCGCAGGGCAGGCCCCAGCGCGTCGCTTCCTCGTTGGTGACGCCGTAGGTCACGAGCTGGGGACGCCTGGCGGCGATCGATTCGCTTTTGATTTTTTCGATCAGGTCATCTTCGACGCAGCCGCCGGAGACCGAGCCGGCGATCAGGCCGTCGTCGCGGATCGCGACCATCGCGCCCACGGGCCGCGGCGCCGAGCCCCAGGTCTTGACGATGGTGCCGAGCGCGACGCGCCGCCCGCTCCTGCGCCAGGCTTCGGCGCTCTTCAGCACTTCGATGTCGACGCTATCCATGCGGAAATGTTATCGCAACCCGGCAGCCGCAACCGTTCGCTCCGTCACTGAGCTCGAGGGACGCGCCGTGGCCGGCGGCGATGTCCCTGACGATGGCGAGGCCCAGGCCGCTGCCCGTGCCCGGGGTGCCGGGGAGGCGGTAGAAGCGCTCCAGCGCAGGCCGCCGCTCCCCGGGCGGGATGCCCGGGCCGTCGTCCTCCACTTCGACAAACGATTGCGCGCCGCGTTTCCCGGTGCGCACCGTGATGTGCCCGGCGCGCGGGCTGTACTGCAGGGCGTTGTGCACCAGGTTGGCGATCGCCTCGCGCAGCAGGAAGGCATCGCCGAGCACCGGGGCGGGCTCGAGCTCGAAGCCCAGGTCGATGTCGCGCGCCAGCGCCTGGCGCACCCAGTCGTCGGCCTCGGCGCCGGCGATCGCCTTCAGGTCGAGCGCCGCCGCCTCGCGGCGCGCGCCGGGCTCGGCGCGCGCCAGGGCGAGGAGCTGGTTGGCGAGGCGGGCGGTGCGCACCGTCGCCGCGTGCACCTGCTCGAGCTGCGCGCGGCTGTCCGGCGGCAGCGGCTGCGCGAGCGCGAGCTCGGTATGCGCCTGCAGCCCGGCGAGGGGCGTGCGCAGCTGGTGCGCCGCGTCGGCGAGGAAGCGCTGCTGGCTGCGGCTCGCCTGCGCCACCTCGGCGAGCAGGCCGTTCAGCGCCGCCACCAGCGGCTGCGTCTCCTCGGGGCCGCCGGCCTCGATCGGGCGCAGGTCGACCGGCGAGCGCGCCTTGATCTCCTCGGAAAGCCGCGCGAGCGGCGCGAGCCCGCGCTTCACGCCGAACCAGACGATCACCAGCGTCGCCGCAGCGATGAGCAGCTCCGGGAAGAGGCTGCCGATGAGGATCTCGCGCGCGAGGCGCGAGCGCTTGGCGGTCGTCTCGGCGACCAGCACCGTGCAGGTCGAGCGGCCGCAGGGCGCCTCGACCGAGACCACGCGCACCGGCGCCCCCCGGAAGACCGCGTCGTAGCTCGCCAGCCCCTCGCTCGCCGCGAGCTCCGGCGGCGGCCCGGGCAGCGACTCGTCGCCGCCGATCTCCTGGCCGCCGGGGCTGATGACGCGGTAGTAGAGCGTGTCCGCCCGGTCGCGGCGCAGCATCTGCTCGACCGGCGGGGGCAGGTCGAAGCGATAGCCCGACCCGGCGCCGCGGATATAGGCGCCCAGGGACACGCCGACGTCGACCAGCGCCTGGTCGTAGGCCTCGGTGGCGGGCTCTATGGAGGGGTAGTAGGCGACCACCGCGCCCAGGGCGAGCACGGCGACGATCGGCGGCAGCAGCATGCGCAGCAGGTGCGCACGCAGGCTGCGGCTTCTAGCCTGGGGAATCTTTGAACTCTTCGAGCATGTAGCCGAAGCCGCGCACGGTGCGGATGCGGATGCCGGCGGGCTCGAGCTTGGAGCGCAGGCGCGAAACGTAGACCTCGATCGCATTGGGCGACAGGTCCTCGCCCCAGCCGGCGACCGCCTGGTTGATCGCCTCCTTCGACACGATCTTCTCCACCTTGGCGAGCAGCACTTCCAGCACCGCCCACTCGCGCGCCGCAAGCTCCAGGGGCTCGTTCTTCAGGAAAGCCCTTCTCGCGACCGTATCGAGCACGAGCGGCCCGTGCACCACGCGCGGGCCGTGGTGCGCCTGGGAGCGGCGCAGCAACGCGCGCACTCGCGCGGTGAGCTCCGGCATGGCGAAGGGCTTGACCATGTAATCGTCGGCGCCCAGGTCGAGGCCCCGCACCCGGTCATCGACCGCGTCGCGCGCGGTGAGCACGAGCACCGGGACCGGCCCGGCGTTGTCCTTTTGTGCGGCGCGCAGGCGCCGCAGCACCTCGAAGCCGTCCATCTGCGGCAGGCCGATGTCGAGGATCACCAGGTCGAAGCGCTCCCGCGCGGCCGCGGCGACCGCGGCTTCCCCGCGGGAGGTGACGTCGACGGCGTGGCCCTCGGCTTCGAGGATGCGGGACAGGCCGCTCGCGAGCGGGGCGTCGTCCTCGACGATGAGCAATCGCATGGCTGGCGCAAATGATACCGCCGCAGTAGCATCCTTTTCCCCAAGTATTTCTCATCCAGATCCCAAGAGGAGGGCTCGGGCATGACCATCAAGGTATCCATGAAGGTGAACGGCAAGGCGGCCTCGGCCGACGTCGAGGCGCGCACCCTGCTCGTGACCTTCATCCGCGAGAACCTGCGGCTCACCGGCACGCACGTGGGCTGCGACACGGCGCAGTGCGGCGCGTGCACGGTGCTGATGAACGGCAAGGCGATCAAGAGCTGCTCGATCGTCGCGATGCAGGCCGAGGGGGCCGACATCATGACCATCGAGGGCGTGGCGAAGCCCGACGGCACGCTGCACCCGATGCAGGCGGCGTTCAAGGAGCACCACGGCCTGCAGTGCGGCTTCTGCACCCCCGGCATGGTGATGAACGCGCTCGATTTCGCGAAAGGCAATCCCAATCCCTCGGAGCAGGAAGTGCGCGAGGCCCTCGAAGGCAACCTCTGCCGCTGCACCGGGTACCACAACATCGTGAAGAGCATCGTCGCCGGCGCCAAGGCGATGGGAGGCAAGCCATGAGCACATCGCTGATCGGTGCGCGCGTCCAGCGCAAAGAGGACTACCGCTTCCTGACCGGCGCCGGGCAATACACCGACGACGTCGACCTGCCCCACCAGAGCTACGCCGCCTTCGTGCGCTCGCCGCACGCGCATGCGGTTCTGAAGAAGGTGGACATCGAGAAGGCGAAGAAAGCGGAGGGCGTGCTGGCGGTCTACACCGGCGCCGACCTCGCCGACGCGAAAATCGGCGGCCTGCCCTGCGGCTGGCTGATCACCGACGTCAAGGGCCAGCCGATGAAGGAGCCGCCCTATCCCTCGCTCGCCGTGGGCAAGGTGCGCCACGTCGGCGAGCGCGTCGCCGTGGTGATCGCCGAGACCCTGGCGCAGGCGCGCGACGCGGCCGAGAAGGTGGAGGTCGACTACGAAGTGCTGCCGGCCGTGGTCGATCCCAGGAAGGCCGCCTCTTCCAAAGGCATCCATGAGATCGCGCCGGACAACACCTGCTACGTATGGTCGATCGGCGACAAGGCCGCCATCGATGCGGCGTTCGCAAAAGCCGCGCACGTCACGAGGCTCGAGCTCGTCAACAACCGGCTGATCCCCAACGCCATCGAGCCGCGCGCGGCGAACGCCACCTACTCGCGCGCAAGCGGCGACTACACGCTCTACGTGGCGAGCCAGAACCCGCACGTCGAGCGGCTGCTGATGACCGCCTTCGTGCTCGGCCTGCCCGAGAGCAAGGTACGCGTGGTCGCCCCCGACGTGGGCGGCGGCTTCGGCTCGAAGATCTACCTCTACCCGGAGGACGTGGTCGTCACCTGGGCCTCGAAGCAGCTCAACCGCGCGGTGAAGTGGACCGCCGACCGGAGCGAGTCGTTCGTGTCGGATGCGCACGGCCGCGACCACGTCACCACCGCGGAGCTGGCGCTCGACAAGGACGGCAAGTTCCTGGCGATGCGCGTGATCACCACCGCGAACCTGGGCGCGTATCTCTCAACGTTCACCGCCTGCATCCCGACCATCCTGTACGCGACGCTGCTCGCCGGCCAGTACACGACCCCGCTCATCTATTGCGAGGTCACCGCGGTGTTCACCAACACCGCGCCGGTGGACGCCTACCGCGGCGCGGGCCGGCCCGAGGCCACCTACGTGGTCGAGCGCCTCGTCGAGACCGCGGCGCGCGAGCTGAAGATGGACCCGGTCGAGATCCGGCGGAAGAACTTCATCCGCCAGTTCCCCTACCAGACCCCGGTCGCGCTCCTCTACGACATCGGCAACTACGAGCAGACGCTCGACGCGGCGCTGAAGATGGCCGATGTCGCCGGTTTTGCTTCTCGAAAAGAGAAATCCCTGAAGAACGGCAAATTGCGGGGGATCGGCTACGCCTGCTACATCGAAGCGTGCGGCATCGCGCCCTCCAACGTCGCCGGCGCGCTCGGTGCGCGCGCGGGGCTGTTCGAGGCGGGCGAGATCCGCGTGCACCCGACCGGCACGGTCACGGTGTTCACCGGCTCGCACGCGCACGGCCAGGGCCACGAGACGACCTTCGCGCAGGTGGTGGCCGACCGGCTCGGCCTGCCGATCGAGAACGTCGAGATCGTGCACGGCGACACCTCGAAGGTGCTGTTCGGCATG
>CBDDRQ010000272.1:0-2880 GCA_965233125.1 uncultured bacterium | reverse complement strand
TACCAGATCCTGCTGGTCGATGCCCCGGCGGTGAAGCGCGACGAGCTGAAGCCCGCGATCCGCTGGCGCATCAAGGACATGCTCGACTACCACGTCGATGACGCGACGATCGACGTGCTCGACCTGCCGCTGCCCGCGGGCAGCGAGGCGCGGCCCCACCAGATGTACGCGGTCGCGGCGCGCAACGACACCATCCGCAGCACCGTCGAGCGCTTCGAGAAGGCCGGCATCCGGCTGTCCGTGATCGACATTCCAGACACCGCGCAGCGCAATGCCGCCATGCTCTTCGAGCCCGAGAAGCGCGGCGCGGTGGCGCTCACCTTCGACCCCTACGGGGGGCTGATCACCGCGGTCTACGACGGCGAGCTCTATCTCTCGCGCCGCCTCGACATCTACGCCGGGCAGCTCGCCGAGGCCGCGCCGGAGGAGCGCGCGCGCCTGCTCGACCGCATCCTCGTCGAGACGCAGCGCTCGCTCGATCACTGCGAGCGCAGCTTCCCGTTCTTCTCGCTCGCGCGCGTGCTGCTCGGGCCGGTTCCGGAAGAGATCGGCTTGCGCGCGCACCTCGCGGCCAACCTGTACCTGCCGGTGGAGGCGCTCGACCTCGCGCAGGTGATGCGGCTGCCCGCCTCGAGCGGCTCCTGGGGCTCCGCCGAGAGCGCGCGCTGGCTGAAGCTCCTCGGTGCCGGCCTGCGCGTGGAGAAACGCGCCCTATGAGCCAGCAGATCAATCTCTACAGCCCGCTCTTCCGCAAGCAGAGGAAAGTATTTTCCGGGGTGGCGATGGCGCAGGCGACGGCCCTCGTAGTGATCGGCGTGCTGGCGTTTTACGCCTACGTCTCCCTGCAGACCTCGCTGCTCGAGATCCGCGTCGTTGACTCGGGCCAGCGCGTGCGCGCCGAGATCGAGCGGCTCAAGGTCTACAGCACCACCGAGAGCCCGGAGGCGCGCGCGAAGGCGCTCGCCGAGCAGAAGAAGAAGCTCGAGGCGGCGCTCGCCGAGCGCACCCGCACCGTGCAGGCGCTCGCCGAAAGCGGGCTGGGGCGCAGCGACGGCTATTCGGCCTCGTTGCGCGCGCTGGCACGCCTTTCGATGCAGGGCGTGTGGCTCACGCGCGTGCAGTTCGCCGAGAAGGAGGGCGAGGTGGCCCTCGTCGGCCTGGCGACGCACCCGGAGCTGGTCGCTGCGTACCTCGAGCGGCTGCGCAAGGAGGAGGCGCTGCGCGGGCAGGCCTTCTCGCGCCTGGACATCCGCTGCCCGCCGACGCCGGAGCGCCCGGGCGTGGTGGAGTTCACGCTGTCCTCGGCCGCCCCGGCGCCGCAGGGGAGGAAATGAGCTTCGACTGGAAAGCGCTGCTCGCGCGCATCGACGACATGAGCCTGCGCGAGCGCGCCATGCTCTTCGCCTCGATCAGCCTGGTGATCCTGCTCGTCGCCTACGCGGCGCTGCTCGACCCGGTGCTGCGCAAGCAGAAGTCGCTCATCGACCGCGTCGCCCGCGACCAGAACCAGATCAACGAGATCCGCACGCAGATCGAGCAGATCGTCAGGGCGGGGGACGCGAAAGGGCGCCACCCGGAACAGGTGGCGGTCGACGCGCTGGCGGGCCAGATCGCCGAGCTCGACCGCTCGCTTGCCGCCAAGCAGAGCGGCCTGATCGCGCCCGAGCGCCTGCCGGCGCTCCTGAGGGACATCCTGGGGCGCAGCAAGGGGGTGGAGCTGGAGTCCCTGCGGCTGCTTCCCGGGGTCCCGGTCAAGGCGGGCACGGGGGAGACGAGCCTCTATCGCCACGGCGTCGAGCTCGCCGTGAAGGGCTCTTATTTCGAGCTCCTCCAGTACCTCGAGGAACTGGAGAAGCGCAGCTCGGTGCTTCTTTGGGGTTCGGTGGAGCTGCAGGTCGACCGGTATCCGGACGTCAGGCTTCGGGTGGTCATCCACAGCCTGAGCCGAAATGCGTCATTGCTTGCGATTTAAAACCCATTTGACGACAAGTGGTTATTGCTATAACTTGAAGTGATTGCTTTCGGGGGCAAGGGCGGACTTGTAGATGTCGTGAGAACCAGAACCGATCTTCTCCGTAAGTGCTTGCTCACCGGCTGCATCGCCGCCTTCGGCGCCGCGCATGCGCAGGCGCCGGGACGCATTCTCATCGACCCGATGCGCCCGGCGAACATGGCGGAAGCCGCGCCTTCGGGCCAGAGCGGCGCCGGCGCGAGCGGTGCCGGCGTCCAGGTCATCCTCACGTCGCCGGAGCGAAAGCTCGCCCTCATCGACGGCAAAGTGGTGCCCCTGGGCGGCGACGCGCGCGGCGGCACGCTGGTCGGCCTGAGCGACTCCGGCGCGGTGCTGCACAAGGACGGAAGTCGCGACGTGATCCTCATGCATCCGGCGATCGACAAGAAGCCGCCGTCGACCGCCGCGAGGAAATAGCTATGCGGCGCGCCGCGCTCGTCGTGGTCACGGCGGTCCTGGCGGGCTGCGCGGCGCCGCCGCCGCAGACCGGGATCAACCCGGCGATCGCCGACGAGCTCGCCCGCGCCGGCGAGCGCAAGCCGCCCGCGCGCCCCGAGACCCTCGACCGCGCGCTGCTGCCGCCGATGCAGATGGGCATGCCCGATGTGTCTGGGCTGGAGCTCGAGCAGCGCTTCGACCTGTCGGTGAACAACGCGCCGGCGGCGCAGGTGTTCATGTCGATCGTCTCCGGCACGCGCTACAGCATGCTCCTGCACCCGGAGGTGGGGGGCACGATCTCGGTCAACCTCAAGGACGTCTCGGTCGAGGAGGCGCTCTCGGCGATCCGCGAGCTCTACGGCTACGACTACCGCATGGACGGCAGGCGCATCTTCGTGCAGCCCGCGGGGCTGCAGACGCGCGTCTTCCAG
>CBDDRQ010000271.1:0-10514 GCA_965233125.1 uncultured bacterium | reverse complement strand
GCGCTCGGGGGCGCCGTTCGTGGCGGTGAACTGCGGGGCGATCCCGGAGGGGCTGCTCGAATCGGAGCTCTTCGGGCACAAGAAGGGCTCCTTCACCGGGGCGGTGGCCGACCGCAGGGGCCTCTTCACCGCGGCGCAGGGCGGCACGCTCTTCCTCGACGAGGTCGGCGACATGCCGCTGTCGCTGCAAGTCAAACTTCTCAGGGCATTGGAGGAAAGAAAGATCAGGCCGGTGGGCTCCCACGAATCGCACGACATCGACGTGCGCGTGATCTCGGCCACGCACCGCAAGCTGGAGGAGCGGATCGCCTCGGGCGAGTTCCGCGAGGACCTCTACTACCGCCTGAACGTGGTCAAGCTCTATATCCCGGCGCTTTCCGAGCGCCGCGAAGACATCCCGCTTCTGGCGAATGAATTCCTGACTCGCCTGGGAACCCGGTACCGCCGCGGCCGGCTTGCCTTCTCGCCGGAGGCGATGCAGATCCTCGTTTCCGCGCCCTGGCCGGGGAACGTGCGCCAGCTGCTGAACGTGATCGAGCAGGCGGTGGCGCTGGCGGCGACCGAGGTGATCCCGGAGTCGCTGGTGCGCCAGGCGCTGGACGTGGCCGACACGGCGCTCACGCCGCTGGATGAAGCGCGCCGCGCCTTCGAGCGCGACTACCTGGTGCGCATTCTGAAGATCACCGGGGGCAACGTCACCAAGGCGGCGCGCCTCGCGGGGCGCAACCGCACCGAGTTCTACCGGCTGCTCGAGCGCCACTCCCTCGAACCGGGGATGTTCAAGGGCGCCCAGAAAGAGAAGGCTACGGCATGACCAGGCTCCATCCCGCCCTCCTGCTGCTGTTCGTCGTCACCCTTGCGTTCGCCCAGGCGCCCGGGCCCGAGCAGCTCGTCCAGAAGATCACCCAGGAAGTGCTCGACAGCATCAAGAGCGACAAGCAGCTTGCCGCCGGAGACAAGCAGAAGGCGGTCAAGCTCGCCGAGGAGAAGGTGCTGCCCTACATCGACTTCGAGGAAGCCACGCGCCTCGCGGTCGGCCGCGCCTGGCCCAAGGCGACCCCCGAGCAGAAGAAGCAGCTGGTCGCCGAGTTCCGCAACATGCTGGTGCGCACCTATTCCAACGCCATCGGCGAGTACCACGGGCAGACCCTGAAGGTGCTGCCCTCGCGCGGCAAGCACGACCCGCAGGACACCACCGTGCGCACGCAGTTCGTGCGCCCCGGCGCGCCGCCGCTGCCGATCGACTTCCAGATGCGCAACGACGGCGGCTGGAAGGTCTACGACATCGCGGTGGAGGGCGTGAGCCTGGTCCTCACCTACCGCTCCGAGTTCGACGCCGTGGTGAAGCAGGAAGGCATCGACGGCCTCCTCAAGCGCCTCGCGCAGAAGAACACCCCCGCCGCCATCGGCGGCTCGCAGGCACCGCAGAAAAAATAGCCCGGCCCGGCAGGGCGTCGTCCCGCGTCACACGCCCGCAGGGGTACGCGTGCTAGCGTGCCGGCAAATGCGTGACGAGGCCCGCATCCTGGCGGCGGTGCCGCCCCCGGCGTTTTCCTTCCTCGAGCGGGCGCTGGGCGGCCACGTCCGGCTGATTCCGAGCCATACGTACGACGATGCAACGCGCCGCCTGCGCCGGGACGAAGGCCTCGCGCTCGTCATCTGCGCGCATGTTCGAGCTGCTGCAATACGCGGACGGCAGGCTGCCGTTCATCTGCTGCCGCATCCTGCGCTTCGAGACGCCGGCCATCTCGCTCGAGGCGCTGCGCATCGCGTGCGAGAGCCTGGGCGCGGTCTTCCTCGACCTTCCCGCCCTGGAGCAGCAATGGGGCGCCGACGGCGCCAACGCGCAGCTCCTGTCGCACGTGCTCCGGGCGATCGAGGGCGGCAGGCGCCTCGGGTAGCCCCTATTCGTTCATCGACGCCATCGTCGCCTGCCGGTACCAGCGCCGTACCTTCTCGAGGTGCTCCCGCTCCTCGTCGCGCGCCTTGGCGAAGCGCTTCACCAGGTCGTCGTTCCCGGTCTGCTCGGTGAGGGTGATCAGCTCTTCCCAGCCGGCGTTGTCGGTCATCTCGGCCACCGGGATGGCGTGCAGCGCCTGACCGAGCGTGGTCTTCGGGTCGGTCAGCACCTGCATCAGGCCCATGCCCTCGACGCCGGCGACGTCCGCGCAGGGGGTCTGCTGCGTCGGGTCGCCGCCGCCCAGCGTCTCGCATTTCACCAGCAGCGCGTCGTAGAGGCGCGTGCCGCTCCTCTCGAAGGCGAGGCGCTCGCCGAGCTTGTCCATCAGCACCGCCGTCGCGCCTTCCTGCGGGTCGGGGAGGGTGCCCACGGGGTCGGCCGTATCGGCGTCCCCTGGCGCTCGAGCGGCACGCCGCGGTTCTCGAACAGGGATTGCATTCGTTTCCTCCGGGAAAAGTGCACGGCGCGATGCAAAGCGCCATGCCCCGCCACGACGCGCAAGAGAAGGTCTAGGCCGGGGCCAGCCCTTTTCGCTAAGTCAATACTCTCGGACTTTTCCGAACCGCTTGAAGGCAATGTCATTTTTCATGTGGTGGCACGCACGTTTGATCGCTACCTTTGATGCAGGTCAAATCGGCGCGGCGGTGGTGCGGCCTAATGAGCCCCCATGCGGCTTCTATCGACCAGGTTCTCCCCCGGCTGCCTCGGCATCGCCGCAACCTGCGCGCTGATCGTCATGCTGGGCTGGGCGCTCACGCTCGAGCGCATCAGGTACGAGCGGGAAGACGCCGTGCAGGGCGCGATCCGGCAGAACGCCAACCTGGCGCTGGCTTTCGAGGAGCACACGAAACGCACGCTCCGGGGCGTGGACCGCGTGCTGCGCTACCTGCGCCACGAGTACCAGCAGCACGGGGGAGTGGTCGACGCGCGGTACCTCGCCCGCGAAGCCCTGCTCGATGCCCCGGCGCTGGCCACCGCAGGGATCATCGACCAGCACGGGAAGGTGATCATCTCCATGACCGGCGTCAAAGGCATCAGCGTCGCCGACCGCGAGTACTTCCAGCATCACCGGGACTCTTCCGACGACGAGCTGCGCATCGGCACGCCGGACGTGGGACGGGTGACCGGGCGCAGCGTCATCCACCTGACGCGACGTATCCAGCGCGACGACGGCAGCTTTGCCGGCGTGGCGATCGTCGGCATCGACCCGCAATACTTCGCCCGTTTTTACAGTGAGCTGGACCTGAGCGAGCGCGGATCGATCGTGCTCGCCGGCCTCGACGGCTATGTGCGCGCGCACCGGACGGGCATGCTGATCGCCCCCGGGGCCGATCTCGCGGGGTCGCCCCTCTTCGCTCAACTGGGCCACGCGCCGGTCGGAAGCTACGTCGGCAGCGGGCATCTCGACGGTGTGGAGCGCTATCTGAGTTACCGGCAGCTCAAGGACTACCCCCTCGTCGTGGTGGTCGGTTCGGCCAAGGACGACGTGCTGGCCGCCTTCGCCGAGCGCAGGCAGAACTACCTTGCGTTCGCAACGCTCGCCACGCTCTTCGTCCTGATGTCGGGCTCGCTGCTGCTCCTAGCGAGGCGCCGGCAGAAGATCGAGACCGCGGGAAAGCTCGCCGCAGAGGCGCGCTACCGCGCCACCTTCGACCACGCCGCGGTCGGCGTCACCCACGCCGCCCCCGACGGCCGCTTCCTGCGCGCCAACCCCGCGTACTGCGCCATGCTCGGGTACACCGAGGCCGAGCTGCTGCAGCGCCGGTTCCTCGACGTCATTCACGAGGAAGACCGCGGCATGGCCGAGAAGCTGCGCTCGCACTTCTTGAGCGGTGACGCGCTCTCGCCGGCCATCGAGCACCGGGAGGTGCGCAAGGACGGCGGCGTCCTCTGGATGTCGGTGGCGGTGTCCATGGTGCGCGACGCGACCGGAAGCCCCGAGTACTTCATCGCGATGGTGCGCGACATCAGCAAGCGCAAGCAGGCCGAGGAGGCGGTGCGCGAGAGCGAGGCGCGCTTCCGCCAGCTGGCGGAGAACGTGCGCGAAGTCTTCTGGCTCACCGACCCGACCAAGAGCCAGATGCTCTACGTGAGCCCCGCCTACGAGCAGATCTGGGGGCGCAGCTGCGACGAGCTCTACAGCTCGCCGCGCGAGTGGGCGCGCGCCATCCATCCCGAGGACCGCGAGCGCGTGCTGCGCGCTGCGCAGACCCGCCAGGCGAGCGGCGAGTACGTCGAGGAATACCGCATCGTCCGGCCCGACGGCGAAGTGCGCTGGATCCGCGACCGCGCCTTTCCCGTGGCGCGCAACGGCGAGGTTTACCGTATCGCCGGGGTGGCCGAGGACATCACCGAGCGGCGCCTCGCCGATGGCGCGCTGCGCGAGAGCGAGGCGCGCTTCCGCAGCCTGACCGAGCTCTCCTCGGACTTCTATTGGGAGACCGATGCCGAGCATCGCTTCCAGCAGCGCGGCTCCGGCGGCAGGCGCAGCCACGTGGGCGTGTTCGAGCAGGGCCGGCAGATCGGCAAGCGTCGCTGGGAGATCCCCTCCCTGTCGCCGGACGAGGCGGGCTGGCGCGCGCACCGCGAATGTCTCGATGCGCATCAACCGTTCCGCGGCTTCGAGCTCTCGCGCCGCGGCGACGACGGCACGGAGCGATTCATCTCGCTCAGCGCGGACCCGGTGTTCGATGCCGGCGGCAGCTTCAGAGGCTACCGCGGCGTCGGCACCGACATCACCGAGCGCAAGCGCGCCGAGCTGCAGCTGCGCGAGTCCGAGCGCCGCTTCCGCGACATCCTCGGCAAGGTGCAGCTCGTCTCGCTGATGCTCGACCGCGACGCCCGCATTACCTACTGCAACGACTACCTGCTCGAGCTGACCGGCTGGAAGCGCGAGGAGGTGATCGGGCGCGACTGGTTCGAGCTGTTCATTGCGCCGGGGCCGGTGAATCTGCACGAGGTCTTCGCCGCGCTGCTCGCCGACCAGCCGGCCGCCTGGCACCACGAGAACGAGATCCTGACGCGCGCGGGCGGCCGGCGCCTCGTCCGCTGGAACAACACCGTGCTGCGCTCGATCTCGGGCGAGGTGATCGGCACGGCGAGTCTCGGGGAGGACATCACCGAGCAGAGGTCGACGGAGCGCGCGCGCCTGGCGCTCGCGCAGCGCGCCGCCGCCCAGGCCTACGCGCTCGGTGCCGTCTCGTCGTCGGACGCGCTGGCCGCGGGCGAGGTGGAGCAGGTGGCGCGCCTGGTCACCGAGCTCGCCGCGGGCGCCACCGGCGTCGCGCGCGCCAACGCCTGGCTGTTCAACGCCGACGAGACCGAGCTCACCTGCATAGATCTGTTCGAGGCGGACGGGCGGCGGCACTCGGCCGGCGCGCGGCTGGCCGAGAGCCAGTTCGCCAACGAGTTCCGCGCGCTGAAGAGCGCGCGCTACGTGAATGCCGACGATCCGCTCACCGATCCGCGCACCGCCGGGTACGTGGAATCCTACGTGAAGCCGCTCGGCATCACCTCGATGCTCGACGTGGTGGTGCAGGTCTCGGGCAAGCACCTGGGGCTGCTGTGCCTCGAGCACGTCGGCCCGGCGCACCGCTGGAGCGAAGACGAGATCGCCTTCGCCTGCCAGCTCGCCGACAAGATCGCCCTCGCTCTCACCAACTGCGAGCGCCGCGTCGCGGAGGCGCGCTACCGCGCCACCTTCGAGCAGTCCGCGACTGGCATCGTGCACGCCAGCCTGGAGGGCATGATCCTCAGCGCCAACCGGAAGTTCTGCCGCATGCTGGGCTACGACGAGCGCGAGGTCGTCGGCCGGGGCGTCGACGAGCTCACCCATGCCGAGGACCGGAGCACCACGCTCGCGGCGGCACGCCAGCTCGCGCTGCATACGGAAGACAGCTTCGTTCCCGAGTACGAGAAGCGCTACGTCCGCAAGGATGGCAGCGCGCTCTGGGTCGCCCTCTCGGTGTGCGTAGTGCGCGACGCGCGCGGCCTGCCGCAGTACTTCATCGGCCTCACCACCGACATCACCGCGCGCAAGCAGGCCGAGGAGCAGCTCCTGCGCCTCGCGCACCACGACGCGCTGACCGACCTCCCCAACCGCGTGCTGTGCTTCGACCGGCTCTCCCAGGCGATCGCGCAGGCCAGCCGCAAGCACTGGAACGCGGGCGTGCTGTTCCTCGACCTCGACCGGTTCAAGGTGGTGAACGACACGCTGGGCCACACGAGCGGCGATGCCGTGCTCCGGCTCGCGGCGGAGCGGCTGCAGGGGTGCGTACGCGCCGGCGACACCGTGGCGCGCGTGGGCGGCGACGAGTTTGTCGTCGTGCTGGCGGAGCTGACCAGCCCGCAGCACGGCGCCGTGGTGGCGAAGAAGATCGTCGACGCCATGGCGCAGCCGCTGCGGTACGAAGGGCAGGAGATCTACATCACCACCAGCATCGGCATCGCCACCTACCCGGGCGACGGCACCGACGGCGATACGCTGGTGAAGAACGCCGATGCGGCGATGCTGCGCGCCAAGGAGAGCCGCAACGGCTACCAGTTCTATACCGCGGAGATGAACGAGCGGGCGGTGGAGAAGCTGCAGCTCGAGACCGACCTGCGCGGCGCGCTCGAGCGCCGCGAGTTCTTCCTGCACTTCCAGCCCAAGGTCAGCCTGCCGGGCGGCCGCGTCATCGGCATGGAGGCGCTGCTGCGCTGGAACCGCCCCGGCCGCGGCGCGGTGTCGCCGGCGCAGTTCGTGCCCATTCTCGAGGACTGCGGGCTGATCGTGCCGGTCGGCGACTGGATCGTCGACGCCGCCTGCGCGCAGATCCGCGCCTGGCGCGACGCCGGCCTCGACGCGGTGCCGGTGGCGGTGAACCTCGCGGCCAAGCAATTCCTCCACCACGACATCGGCGCGGTAATCGACGGCGCGCTGGCGCGGCACGGCATCCCCGGATCGCTGCTGGAGATCGAGATCACCGAGAGCGACGCCATGGCCTCCCCGGAGCAGGTGAGCGCCGTGCTGAGCGGCCTCAAGCAGCGCGGCGTGACGGTCGCGATCGACGATTTCGGCACCGGCTACTCGAGCCTGGGCTACCTCAAGCGCTTCCCGCTCGACACGCTCAAGCTAGACCGCTCCTTCGTGACCGGCCTGCCCGACGACGGCGACGACGTTTCGATCGCGCTCGCCGTGATCGGCATGGCGCACAGCCTGGGGCTGAAGGTCGTCGCCGAGGGCGTGGAAAAGGCCGAGCAGCGCGACTTCCTGTCGGCGCACGGCTGCGACGAGATGCAGGGCTACCTCTTCTCGCGGCCGGTCCCGGCCGGGGAATGCGCGAAGTTCCTGGCCGGCGCCTCAGGCGCGGCGCGAACTCTCGCGGCTTAGGCTGTAGTAGGTGCCGGCGAAGATCACCGCGGCGCCGATGAGCACCGCGGCGTCGAAGGGCTCGCCGTAGAAGAGGGCGCCGACGACCGCGATGAGCGGCAGGCGCGCGAAATCCACCGGCACCACCACCGTCGCATCGGCGATCTTCATCGCGCGCATCATGCAGTAGTGCGCGGTGTAGCTGCCCACGCCGAGGAGCAGCATCCAGGGCGCGTCCGCCAGGCGCGGCGCCACCCAGTGCGGCAGCGCCGCGGCGAGCGCGAGCGGCGCCTGGAGCGCCGGCATCCAGAAGAGCACCGCGAGCGGCGCGTCGGTCGCGGCGAGGCGCTTGGTGTAGATCATCTGCGCGGCATAGCCGAAGGCGCCCGCCAGCATGACGAAAGCCGCGGGCTGCAGGGTGCCGGCGCCCGGGCGCAGGATGATCAGGACGCCGGCAATGCCGCAGAGAAGCATGACCAGTCTCCCCCTGGTCAATCTTTCCTTCAGAAAGAAGAAGGCGAGCAGCGCGGTCCACACCGGCATGGTGAACTCGATGGCGAACACGGTGGCGAGGGGCAGCGCGCCGATGGCGAAGATCCAGCACCACTGGCCGCCGAAGTGGAAGACGTTGCGCCACAGGTGCAGGCCGAAGTGGCAGGTGCGAAGCGGCGCGAGGCCGGCGCGCGGCAGCATGGCGAGCACGATCAGGAGCATGACCGCGCTGCGCACGAACAGCACCTCGAAGGGCGCCATGTGGGCGAGCAGCTCGCGCACGCCGATCGCCATGGCGGAAAAGGCGAGCACGGCGCCGCCCATCCACAGGACCCCGCGCGTGTTGGGGCTCGCGCCCACGGCGAGGGTCAGCGCGCCACCCGCGCGAGGAGCGAGACGCCGGCGAGCACGAGGATGAGGAACAGCGCGCGCACCACCGTCTGCGCGGGCACCGCCGCGTGCAGGCGGTGGCCGAGCAGCACCCCGCCGGCGGCGAACGGCAGCAGCACGAGCGCCGACACGAGCAGGCCGGGCTGCGTGAGCAGCCCGGCGATGCCGAAAGCCACGACCCGCACGGTGGTCGAGAGGAAGATCGCGGTGGCCGTGGTGGCGCGCAGCTCGCCCTTGTCCGCGACCCGCGCGCCCACGTAGATGGCGGTGAGTACGCCGCCCGCCCCGAACAGCGTGGCGAAGGCGCCCGCCAGCGTCCCGAAGGGCGGTCCCCACGCGCGCGAAAGTGCCGGCGGCCCGGCGCGGCGCAGGAGGCCGTGCACGCCGTAGGCGAGGACGAACACGCCGAGCGCGCCGAGCAGCGGACCCTCGGGCAGCGTCACGAGCAGCGTGAGGCCCAGCGCGATGCCGACCAGCACGAACGGGACGAACCAGCGCAGCTCGTCCCAGCGCACGCCTCGCCAGCCGCGCGAGCTCACCATCAGCCCCGCCGCGAGGTCGAGCAGCAGCAGCAGCGGCAGCACGAACTTCAGCGGCAGCAGGTGCACCAGAAGCGGCAGCGAAACGACGGTCGAGCCGAAGCCGGTCAGCCCGAACACGAGATAGGTGCATGCGACCACCAGAGCGGCGATCGCCAGGAATTCGAGCGGCACGCGGGCGAGAGTAGCACTACCGCGTGCTATGGTTCGCGCCCATGAAGCTCGACATCTTCCCGCACATCTTCCCGCCCGCGTACTTCGAGCGCATGAAGAGAATCGCCGAAGGCAACCCGGCCCTCAAGGCGCAGATCAAGCGCTGGCTGCACATCCCGGTGCTCTGGGACCTCGACCGGCGCATGCGCATGATGAAGCGCTGGCCGGACTACAAGCAGGTCCTGACGCTCTCCATGCCGGCGATCGAGTTTCTGGGAACGCCCGAGGAAACGCCGGCGCTCGCCCGCCTCGCCAACGACGGCATGTTCGAGATCGTGACCGAGCACCCGGATCTCTTCCCGGCCTTCGTCGCCTCGCTGCCGATGAACAACGTGCCGGCGGCGCTGGCGGAGATGGACCGCGCGATCGGCAAGCTCGGCGCGAAGGGCGTGCAGATCTTCACCAACGTCAACGGCCGGCCGCTCGACGACCCGGAGTTCTTCCCGATCTTCGAGCGCATGAGCCTCAAGTACGACCTGCCGGTCTGGGTGCACCCGACCCGGACTGCGAAGTTCCCGGATTACGCTGCCGAGGAGAAATCGAAATACGAGATCTGGTGGCTCTTCGGCTGGCCCTACGAGACGAGCGCCTTCATGGCGCGCCTGGTCTTCTCCGGGATGCTGGACCGGCTGCCGAAGCTGAAGATCATCACCCACCACCTGGGCGCCATGGCGCCGTTCTTCGTCAACCGCATCGGCTACGGCATGGACCAGCTCGGCGCGCGGACCGCGGATGAAGACTATGAATCTTTGTTGAAGCGAATGAAGAAAAGGCCGGTGGATTATTTCCGCATGTTCTACGCCGACACCTCGATCAACGGCTCCCCGGCTGCCATCCGCTGCGGCATCGATTTCTATGGGACGGGGAAGGTGCTGTTCGGCACCGACTGCCCGTTCGATCCCCAGGGCGGCCCGCTCTTCATCCGCGAGACCATCAAGGCCCTCGACGGCCTGAAGCTCTCGAAAGAGGACAAGCGGCGGATCTACTTCGGCAACGCCCTGCGGATGCTGAAGCTCAAGGCGCCGTCGAAGAAGAGAAAATCACGCTGACGCGGGTGCCGCGGCCGCCGGGGCCGGCGGCGAGCTCGACGCGGGCGCCGTGCTGCGCGGCGATCTCGCGCACGATGGCGAGCCCCAGGCCGCTGCCCGCGCCGGCCGAGCCGGGAACGCGGTAGTAGCTCTCGAACACGCGCTCGCGCTCCGCCTCCGGGATGCCCGGCCCCTCGTCGAGCACGGCGAGCGTGGTCCCCGCGAGCTCGACGCGCACCTCGCCGCCGCCGTGGCGCAGGGCGTTGTCGAGCAGGTTGGTGGCGAGGCCAAGGAGCTGGTCACGGTCGCCGCTCACCGTTGCTTCACCGGAAAGCGCTACTCGAGCGTTGAGCTGGCGCGCCGCTTCCTGGACGACCTCTCGCAGCGATACTGGAGCGAAAGCGGCGCGCGGCGCGCTGGCGCGGCTGAGCGCGAGCATCTGCGCGGCAAGGCGAGTCGTGCGCTGCAGGCCCTCGAGCATGCGCTCGAGCGACTCGCGCCGCTCGGCGTCGCTGCCGGCGCGCGCTGCGTTCTGCGCGTGG
>CBDDRQ010000270.1:0-5383 GCA_965233125.1 uncultured bacterium | reverse complement strand
CCGCGAGATGCGCGATTTCTCGCGCACGCCCGAGCCCCGCGGGGGCAAGGGTGTGCCGCGCGAAAAGCGGTTGCACTATTACATTCAAAAGCATCACGCCACGCGGCTGCACTACGACTTTCGCCTCGAGCTCGACGGCGTCCTCAAGAGCTGGGCAGTGCCCAAGGGCCCCAGCCTCAACCCCGCCGAGCGGCGCCTCGCGGTGCAGACCGAGGACCATCCGCTCGACTACGGCGAGTTCGAGGGCGTGATCCCGGAGAAGCAGTACGGCGCCGGCAGCGTGCTGCTCTGGGACAAGGGCGTGTGGCGCTCCGAGGACGCCGACCCCGCGGCGGCGCTGCGCAAGGGCCGCCTGCATTTCTCGCTGGAAGGGGAAAAGCTCGCCGGCTCATGGATCCTCACCCGTACGAGAAGCGATTGGCTGCTGATCAAGCGCAACGACGACGAAGCGCGCGAGGACGTCGATATCACTTCTGAGCGGCCCGAGAGCGTGAAGCGCCCGCCCCGGCGCGCGAAGCGCGCCGCGCGCTCGCCGCTGCCGCAGTTCGTCGCCCCGCAGCTCGCCACGCTCTTAAGCGCGCCGCCGGCGGCGGGCGAGTGGGTGTACGAGGTAAAGCACGACGGCTATCGGCTGCTCGCGAGAATCTCGCGTGGTGAAGTCAGGCTGTACACCCGCGCCGGCAATGACTGGACGGCGAAGCTGCCGCACCTGCAGCGCGCGATCGGCAAGCTCGGCCTGCGCGACACCTGGCTCGACGGCGAGATCGTCGTGCTCGGGCCCGAAGGCCGCGCCAGCTTCCAGCGCCTGCAGAACGCCTTCGACGCCCACAGCGACTCGGGCATCGTCTATTTCGTCTTCGACGCGCCGTTCCTCGAGGGCAAGGACCAGCGCCGCCTCGCCTTGAAGGAGCGAAAGTCCAAGCTGCGGCGGAAACTCGAGAGTTCTCCTGCCATTCGCTTCAGCGAAGACCTGGAAGGCGATGCGAAGGACATCCTTGACAAGGCCTGCAAGCTCGGCCTCGAGGGGCTGATCGGGAAGCAGGCCGAAAGCGTCTATGCCTCCGGGCGCTCGAGGAGCTGGATCAAGCTGAAATGCCGGGCGCGGCAGGACTTCGTCATCGGCGGGTACACGCCGCCGAAGGGCTCGCGCAGCGGCTTCGGCGCCCTCCTCGTGGGCACCTACGACGTGCACGGCAAGCTGCGCTACGCCGGCAAGGTCGGCACCGGCTTCGACGAGGAGCGCCTGGGCAGCCTGATGCGCCGCTTCGCGCCGCTCAGGCAGGCGGGCTCGCCCTTCGCCGCGCCGCCGAAAGAGAAGGGCGTGCAGTGGCTGCGGCCGAAGCTGGTCGCCGAGATCGCCTACGCCGAGCGCACCGACGAGGGCATCCTGCGCCAGGCCGCCTTCATGGGCCTGCGCGAGGACATCGCCGCGAAGACCGTGGGGGAAGAAAGGGCGCAGCCGCTGCCCCAGAAGCTCGTCGTTACGAACCCGGACCGGCTGGTCTGGCCCTCGCTCAGGATCCGCAAGATCGATCTCGTGCGCTATGCAGAGCAGGTCGGCGAGTGGTTCCTGCCGCACCTGGCGAACCGCCCGCTGACGCTGGTGCGCTGTCCGGACGGCGCCGAGGCGAAATGCTTCTACCAGCGCCATGCGCGCGGTTCGAAGGACTACATGCACCTGAGCACGCTAGAAGCGGTCCTGGGCGCGGTGCAGAACGGCGCGGTCGAGTTCCACACCTGGGGCGCGACGATGCCCGACGTCAAGCACCCCGACCGAATCACCCTGGACCTCGATCCTGGGCCGGGCGTGAGCTGGAGCCGGCTGCGGGAAACCACCGAGCTCACCAGGGACCTGCTCGATGGCCTGAAGCTGAAGAGCTTCCTCAAGACCACTGGCGGCAAGGGCCTGCACGTGGTGGCGCCGATCGAGCCGCAGCTCGGGTGGGACGAGGTGAAGCAGTTCACCAGGCAGCTCGCCGAGTTCCTCGTCGCGGCACGGCCCGACCTCTTCGTCGCGAACATGTCGAAGAGCAAGCGCGGCGGCAAGGTGTTCGTCGACTACCTGCGCAACGGCGAGACCGCGAGCGCGGTCGCCGCTTACTCGCCGCGCGCGCGCAAGGACGCGGGCGTCTCGACGCCCGTTTCGTGGGACGAACTCGGCAAGAAGGACCTGCGCCGGCAGTTCACCGTGAAGAGCGTGCCCCGGCGCCTGCAGCGCCTGCGCGCCGATCCCTGGGCGGACTACGCGAAGACGAGGCAGTCCATCACCCCGGCGATGATCAAGGCGCTCGAGGCATAGGGCAAAATTGCTCTGACCCTATTTGCGCCTGATGACCGTGATCTGGCCGTCGGGCTCCATGTAGGCCTCGCGAACCTGCGCGGGATCGGTGACGTCGTGCTCCCGCAGCTTGCTGGTCAGCTCGTCCTCGGAGATGAGCTCGTGGCGCATGTTCCGGCGCAGCAGCACGCCTTGGCGGATGAGCATGAGCGGCGGCGGCTCGAGGAGCTTGCGCAGCCGGCTGGAGCGGTATGCAAGCCAGTCGATGAAGTGGTTCCAGGCGACGATGGTGGCGACGAGGATGCAGCCGTCGCTGATCGACTGGTACTCCCCCGACAATGCGTTCTGGGAAGCATCGGCGATGATGACGAGGAGGAGGATGTCGCTGATCCCCACCGCGCCGACGCGGCGGCGGATCACCAGCCGGAAGACCAGGAAGAGGAACCAGTACATGGCGGTTCCCCGCACGATCATCTCCCAGGGGGAGACGCTCAGTCCGAACAGCTCGCTCCATTCGACGCTCATGCAAGCTCCGGTCGGGCACGAGCGCGGTGGGGAGGGGTGACGCGGTCGCGCCCGGCCGGACGGGCGCCCGATGCAGGAGCTATGCCAAAGCGCTAGGCGACGCCGCGCGGCGACAGCGGCGGCGCGTTTCGTGGCGAAATTTGCGCGGCGGTTCGCGTCGGCTCCACCGGCACCGCGCCGCCTTCGCCTTCCCAGATCTCCAGGCGCTTCTCCTGGATGCGGTGATTCCTGTGCGCTTTCAGGAACCTGGAGAAGTGGCGGGCGGCGAGCGCGAGGCCGGCGAGCGCGGCGACGCCGAAGAAGGTTTTCATGGGCCGGCTGGTACGCAAGTTGCGTGCCCTTAGGAACCTCTTACATCCCTCCCTGGTAAAACATGCCCCATCTGCTGCTCGTAGACGACGACCCGGAAGCCCTCGAGTGGCTCTCGGAGCTCGCCAAGGGCGAAGGCTTCAGCGTCGCGCAGGCCGACTCGCTGCGCGCCGCGCGCATCCACATGTCGCGCCTGCAGCCCGACGTGCTGCTCACCGACCTGCAGCTGCCCGACGGCCAGGGGATCGAGCTGGTGAACGACCTGGAGTCGCGCGAGTCCTGCGAGGTGGTGCTGATCACCGGGCACGCGAGCGTCGAGAGCGCCGTGCAGGCGCTGCGCCTGGGCGCGAGCGACTACCTGGTGAAGCCGGTCGACGTCGAGCGCCTGCGCGCCATCCTGCGCCGCGTGCCGCGCACCGGGGAGCTGCGCGCCGAGATCGGCGAGCTGCGCGAGGAGCTGCGCAAGCTCGGCCGCTTCGGCCACCTGCTGGGCTCATCGAGCCCGATGCAGAAGCTCTACGACCAGCTCGGGCGCGTCGCGCCGACCTCCGCCACGGTGCTGCTGATCGGCGAGAGCGGCACCGGCAAGGAGCTCGCGGCGAGCACCTGCCACGAGATGAGCCGGCGCAAGCGCGCGGCGTTCCTGCCGCTCAACTGCGGCGCCGTCTCGCCGCAGCTGATCGAGTCGGAGCTCTTCGGCCACGAAAAGGGCTCCTTCACCGGCGCCGACCGCCAGCACAAGGGCTACTTCGAGCGCGCCAACAACGGCACGCTGTTCCTCGACGAGATCACCGAGATGCCGCAGGAGCTCCAGGTGAAGCTGCTGCGCGTGCTCGAGACCGGTACCTTCATGCGCGTGGGCACCACCACGCCGATCAGCACCGACGTGCGCCTCATCTGCGCCACCAACCGCATCCCCGTGCAGGCGGTCGCCGAGGGCAAGCTGCGCGAGGACCTCTATCACCGCCTGAACGTGTTCCCGATCGCCATGCCGCCGCTGCGCGAGCGCGGCACCGACATCGAGCTGCTGGCGCAGCATTTCCTCGACCAGCTGAACAAGCAGGAAAGCGCGTCGAAGTCCTTCGCGCCCGCGACCATCGCGGCGCTCTACGCGCACACCTGGCCGGGCAACGTGCGGGAGCTCAAGAACTACGCCCAGCGCGCCTTCATCCTCGCCGACGAGGTGATCGACGCCAACCTCGCGCCGGCGGCGGTGGCGGCGCCGGAGTCCGCGCCGCTGCTCTCGGTGCGCGTGGGCACGACCCTCGACGAAGTGAGCCGGCGGCTCATCGAGGCGACGCTCGCCGAGTGCGGCAGCAAGAGGAAAGCCGCCGACATGCTCGGCATCAGCCTGAAGACGCTCTACAACCGGCTCGCGGTGTACAAGAGCGAGGCCGGCAAGGAGCGCTCGCGCGAGGCCGAGGACTACGAGGAGCGAAGCCGGGTATAGGAGTTGCTACCGTAGTTCTGCCCACTAACCGGAGGAACCGATGGAAACCACCGCCTCGAAGCAGCAAGTCGACCGCCTCAGCCAGACCGCGCACGACACCGTCGACCGCGCCGCGCAGACCGCCTCTTCGGTCGCCGACCGGATGAGCGAGAAGTACGAGGAGCTCTACGCCATGCAGGAGGACTGGGTCCAGGCGGGCCGCGAGTACGTGCGCGAGCACCCGGTCGCCGCGATCGGCATGGCGCTCGCCGCCGGCTACCTGCTCAGCATGCTGATGCGCAGCCGGTAGGGATGGCGACAAGTCCGCCGCTGCGTCCCGCGCCGCCCGGGCTCGGCGACCTTCTCGGCCGCCTGTTCGGCGAGTCGCGCGAGCTGGTCTCGGACTACGCGCTGCTCGCCGCGCTCGACGCGCGGCGCGCCGCGATCCGGCTCGCGCTGCTGCTGGGCGCGGTGCTGATCGCGGCGGTGCTGGTCGTGACCGCGTGGATGGCGCTGGTCGCCGGAGGCATCGTCTTCATGCTCGGCCAGGGCGCTTCGTGGATCAGCGCGCTGCTCATCGCCGCGCTCATCAACCTGGTCGGCGCCGGCGCGCTTGGCTGGTGGGTGAGGAACCTGGTCACCGAGATGCCGTTCACCGCGCTGGTGCGGCAGCTGCGCGCCCAGGCGCCCGGGGAGCCCTCGTGAAGACGCCGCTCAAGCCGGGCCTGGACGACGAGATCTACGAGGTGGAGGCGCGCCTTTCGCGCCGGCGCGCCGAGCTGCCGCGCGTCGCGCGCGCGACCGGCCGCCGCGCGCTGCACGCGCTCGCCTCGCCGGCCGGG
>CBDDRQ010000269.1:0-3331 GCA_965233125.1 uncultured bacterium | reverse complement strand
TCTGCGTGAAGCTCGAATGCGAGCCGGCGCCGATGATCCTCGGCTTCATCCTCGGCCCGCTGATGGAGGAGAACCTGCGCCGCGCCATGCTGCTCTCGCGCGGCGACCCGACCGTGTTCCTCACCAAGCCGATCAGCGCGGCATTCATGATCGCCTCGGTCCTGCTGCTGCTCGCGGTGGCGCTGCCGGCGCTGCGCAAGAAGCGCGAGGAAGTCTTCGTCGAAGAAGCCTAGAGCGCCGCGACGGCCTGCACCTCGACGAGGTACTGCTCGCCGACCAGGCGGTCGATGACCAGCAGCGTGTTGGGCGGATAGGCGCCGTCCGGAAACAGCCGCGGGAACTCGCGCAGCCGCCACTGCATGAAGCGGGGGATGTCCTGCGAGTGCACGAGGTAGGTGGTGAACTGCACCACGCTGCCCCAGCCCGCGCCCTGCGATTTCAGGGCTTTCTCGATCTGCTCGAAGACCCCGCTGCACTGCGCGTCGAAGGTCTCGCCCGGCGAGAGCATCCCGGCGATGAAGAGAAACTCGCTCGCCTTGACGCGCGCCAGGTGGGAGTACTGACCGAGGGGCTTGCCGAGCGCCTCGACGTTGCCGATCTTGATGTCCGCCATGTCTCCTACCTTGTCAGGGGTTGCGGCTTGCGCCGCCCCGCGAGCTGCGCCTTGACCGTGGCGACGAGCTCGGCGCGGCGCACCGGCTTGACATGATAAGCGCTGGCGCCGGCGGCGAGGCAGCGCTCGATCGTTTCCTGCTCCGCCACCACGGAGACGATGATCACCGGGGTGGCTGCGTTCGGCGTCGAGACGCGGATCCCGCCCAGCACCGCGAAGCCGCCGATGCCGGGCATCAGCAGGTCGAGCAGGATCGCATCGTAGGCGTAGTTCTCGGCGAGGCGCAGCGCCTGCTCGCAGGTGCCGGCGAGCTGCGCCTCGATGCCGAGCTCGGACGACAGCACCCGGGCGAGGAGCAGGCGCGTGGACTCTTCGTCGTCGACAATCAGTACGCGCATGCGCGTACTCTACACAAAAGAATTCTCAGGACTGCGCGATAAAAACTGCCGCTCAGGTCTTCTTGCGCTGGTGGCGCCATTGCACGTCGCCGCGCCCGGCGTGTCGGTTGAGCAGCCGCGCCACGACGAACAGCAGGTCGGAGAGCCGGTTGAGATAGCGCCGCGGCGCATCGCCCACCTTCTCGTGCTGCGCGAGCGCGACCACGCTGCGCTCGGCGCGCCGGCACACCGTGCGCGCGAGATGCGCCGCCGCCGCGGCGCGCGTGCCGCCAGGAAGGATGAACTCCTTGAGCGGCGCCAGCCCCCCGTTCCACGCTTCAAGACGTTCTTCCAGGAAAATCACCCGCTCGTCCTTGAGCAGCGTGTGGCCTGGAATGCTGATTTCACCGCCGAGGTCGAAGAGGTCCTGCTGCACGCCCAGGAGCGCCTCGCGCGGCTCCGGCGGCACGTCCTCGGCGAGCACCAGGCCGATGGCGCTGTTCAGCTCGTCGAGATCGCCGAGCGCGGCGATGCGCGGGCTGTGCTTCGCCACGCGCGTGCCGTCGCCCAGGCCGGTCTCGCCGGCGTCGCCGGTGCGGGTGGTGATCTTCGAGAGGCGGTGGCCCATGGACGATTATAGGTCGTCTTTTTTCCTGACCTCGCTCTCCAGGCGGCCGCGCGCGAGCGTGGTGGAGATGCGGCTGCCTTCGCGCACGCGCGCGGCATCGCGCAGCACTTCGCCCAAAGCGTCGCGCGTGATGCTGTAGCCCCGCGCGAGCACCGCCCCCGGGTCGAGGCCCGCGAGCGAGGCCTGGAGGCGCTCCAGGCGCGCCTGCGAGCGGTGCACGCAGTGCGCGGCTGCGAACGCGAGGCGCGCGTCGAGCTGCAGCAGCAGCTCGCGGTGCGCGCGCAGCCGCGCCGCGGGATGCACTAGCCGCCGCGCCCAGCCGTCCACCGATTGCGCCGCCGTCTCGAGGCGCCGGCGCATCTCGCGCACGACGCAGCGGGCGCAATCGGCGAGACGCGCGAGCAGTTCCGCGCGCGAGGGACTGGCGAGCTCGGCCGCCGCGGTCGGCGTCGGCGCGCGCCGGTCGGCGGCGAAGTCGGCGATCGTGAAGTCGCTCTCGTGGCCCACGCCGACCACCACGGGAATGCGCGAGGCGCGGATCGCGCGCGCCACCGCCTCCTCGTTGAACGGCCAGAGGTCCTCGATCGATCCGCCGCCGCGCACGAGCAGCAGCACGTCGCATTCGCCGCGCGCGGCTGCCCTCCCGAGCGCGCCGGCGATGCGCGCGGCGGCGCCTTCGCCCTGCACCGGGGCGGGGTAGACGATGACCGGGATCGCCGGGTTGCGGCGGGCAAGCGTCGTCAGCACGTCGTGCAGCGCCGCAGCCGCGAGGGAGGTCACCACGCCGATCGCGCTCGGGTAGGGCGGCAGAACGCGCTTGGCGGAGGCCTCGAACAGCCCTTCGCGCTCGAGCTTCTCCTTCATGCGCAGGAAGCGCTCGTAGAGCGGCCCGACCCCGGCGCGGCGCAGGGCCTCGACGTTGAGCTGGAAGCGCCCGCGCGGCTCGTAGAGCGTGGGCAGGGCCCGCACCTCGACCTGGGCGCCGTCGCGCAGCTCGCCGTCGAGCGCGGCGGCGCGGCTGCGGAACATGACGCAGTCGACCTGCGCCCCGTCGTCCTTGAGGGTGAAGTAGCAGTGGCCGGAAGGCGCGCGCGAGAAATTGGACAGCTCTCCCCGCACCCAGGAGAGCGGAAAGCGCCGCTCCAGCGTGTCGCGTACGCTGCGCAGCAACTGGGACACGCTCAGCACCAGAGGGTCTTGCATCGCTGTCAAGAGGGAAGGCGCGCTTTCATTAATCCACATTCTCGCTCGCGCGGCGTGCACAAGCGACAGAGCGCGCCGCGGAGCCCGATTCTTTGCGCCAAGGGATTGTTTGCACGCGAAAAAGCGCTGCTCAATTTTTGATCGCAACCGTCTCGACGCGCGTCGCAACTACGTTAGGCCGCGCTATTCAGAGATAATCCACAAACTTATCCACAAGTTTTTGTGGATATCGCAAAATCCACTACAGGTGATCGCTGTGCAACTACGCAACAGTCGCGTTTGCTGCGCCGCAGAAACTTGCGGCGCGGCCATCCTGGCCGTACAGTCGCCGCCGAAGCACACAAGAAAAGACAAGGAAACGCGTTGTTTGCCATCATCCAGGCCGCGGGCTGGCCGATCTGGTTCCTGCTCCTCGCTTCCGTCATCGCCGTTGCCCTGATCATCGAGCGCGCGGTATCGCTGCGCACCGGCAAGATCGTCCCGCCCACGCTCTTCGACCAGGTGGTCACC
>CBDDRQ010000268.1:0-19529 GCA_965233125.1 uncultured bacterium | reverse complement strand
CTGCCGGGCAGCTCGACCTACGTCTTCAAAGGCAACTGGAAGCTTCAGGTCGAGAATTGCACGGATCTCTATCATGTTACCTCCACGCATCAGAGCTTCATGAACATTGTCAGCCGACGGAATTCCGGCCTGTCCGACAATCGGCTCAAGACCATCGATTTTTCTGCCATGGGCCGGGCGGACGTCGTGCGCGGCAGCTTCACGTTCCGCTATGGTCACGCCGTGAGCTGGGGCAGCAACCCGACGCCCGAGGCGCGTCCGCTCCATGCTCAGATAGATGCGCTGCGCGAGCGCGTCGGGCCCACCATCAGCCGGTGGATGCTCGGCAGCCGCAACCTTACCGTCTACCCCAACCTGCAGCTTGCGGACAATGCCTCGACCCAGTTGCGCATCATCCGGCCGCTGGCGGCGGACCGCACGGAGATGAAAATCTATTGCCTTGCGCCGGTTGGAGAGAGCGACGCGGCGCGCGAATTTCGCCTGCGCCAGTACGAAGACTTCTTCAATGCTACCGGCATGGCCACGCCCGACGACACGGTCACATATGAGGACTGCCAGGCGGGATATGCCGCGCGTAACGTGGAGTGGCAGCAAGGTTATGCGCGCGGCGCGGGTGCAGTTGGTCGGGGGCCTGACGAACACGCGCGCGAGCTTGCCATTCGCCCGGAAACCAGTGTCGCCGGGCCGGCCGGGCTTGCCGACGAAACCGTGTTCCATGCCGGCTACCGAGAGTGGCTGCGCCTGATGAAAGGGGGGTTCGACCGCATCCGTGCGGGGCCGAATTCACTGCGGCAAGAGGTGAGGCGCCGATTGGATCTGCATCACCAAGGCTAACAACGGAAATACAACGGAGGAGGTAAAGATGAGCGGATACGCAAGGAGGGGAGCCTTGGCGCGCGGTGCGTTGGTGCTTTGTGCGCTGCCTTTGCTAGCGCTGTCTGGCACTGCCCGGTCACAGGAGGATGGGTTCGCAGCGGACCTGTATCGCAAGGCCAGGGCGGCCAACGAAACCAAGGTGGCCTACTACACGTCGATGGTGCCGGCGCAGTTCGCAGCGGTGCAGCCGGCATGGATGAAGCGTTATCCCGACATCCAGATCGAGCACGTGCGCGCGGATCTCGGCCAGACGCTGGAGCGGGTGCTCGCAGAGAGCCGGGCACGCAAGCATCTCGCCGATGTCATATCGAGCAGCGAAACCTCGTTCGTGGCCCTTCAGCAGCATAAGCTTCTCGCCAAGTTCGACGTGCCCACGCGCAGCAAGTGGATAGAGCCGTTCAGATCGCAATTCAACGGATACCAGTTTCCCTCGCGGGTGCTGCAGATCGGATTCGCGGTCAACACCAGTCACTTGAAGGAGGCCGAATTTCCGCGCGCGTGGAAGGATCTGCTCGATCCGAAGTGGAAGGGCCGGCTTGGGATCCCCGACCCTCGCGTCGGCGGTGGCGCCCAGCTCTGGTTCATGACGCTCTGGGACCGCAGAGACTACGGCGAGCGGTATATGACGGCGCTCGCGGCGAATCAGCCTCTCATCAAGCCAGGCATCCTGCAGGTCCAGCAGTCGGTTGAGCTCGGCGAGGTCGACGTCGACATCGTGGCATATGACTACATCACGCTGCCGGCGCGCGACGCCGGAAAGCCGGTAAGTTTCGTGCTGCCAAGGGACGGCACCGTTCTCCTCGCCACCTACGACTCGGTGGCGGCGAACGCGCCCAACCCCAACGCGGCACGGCTGCTGGTCCATTTCCTGATGAGCAAGGAAGGCCAGGAGGCGCTCGCATCGGCGTACGTTACGCCGGTTCATTCCGATGCGGCGATCAATCCGAAGGGCTCGAAGCTGGGAAATACGCCGGTGCTTTCAACCGCGGCTACGGAGGAACAGGTAAGGAAGGTGAAGATCTACGCCGGGCACATGAACCGCGTATTCGGACTTCGCTAAGACGTTGCACAGCGCGGTTTCGATTGCCGGGATAACCGGGGACGCGCGCGCTTCCCTCGCGCAGCGCTGGCTCTGGCTCGGCGTGATGCTTGGCACCGCGCTGCTCGTCGTCTATCCGCTGGGCATGTTTCTCGTCGGCAGCCTGCGCAGCGCACCATGGGGCGATCCGGGCGCGGCCTGGACGCTTTCGGGATACGTCAATGCGTATGCCGACAGCTACACCTGGAAGCTGGTCCTCAATACCTTCGTGATCGGCGCCATGACGCTGCTCGGCGTGATGGCGGTGAGCGTCAGCTCCGCTTGGCTGCTCACGCGCAGCGACATCCCTTGGAAGCCCTTTCTCGAGGTGCTGCTTATCGCGCCCTACTTCCTGCCGGCGGTGGTCTCGGGCGCGTCCTGGTCGATCCTGGGAAATCCGCGAAACGGGCTGCTCAACACGTGGATTTCGGCTCTCGCAGGCGAGCGGGTGGTGCCGATAAACGTTTACACCCACCTCGGTATCGCGTTCGTGCTGGTGACCTATATCGCGCCGATGGCCTACCTCCTCATCGCGCCGCTGTTCCGCAACATCGACAGCAGTATGGAGGAAAGCTCCTACGTTTCGGGGGCCTCGACCCTGCGCACCCTGTCACGCGTCACGCTGCCGGTGCTTGCGCCGGGCCTGCTGGGAGTCGGACTGCTGATGGCCATCAAGGCGCTCGAACCGTTCGAGGTGCCGTTCATGCTGGGCATGCCATCGCGCATCGGCGTGTTTACCTCCGAGATTTACGCGGCGTTGACCTTCACGCCCCCGGCCGATTATGCGCGCGCCACCGCCATCGCGGTGCTCCTCGTGGCGATCACGGCCGGTCTCGTGCTGCCGTTCCAGCGCTATGTCGGACGCAACGAAAGGCGCTTCGTCACCCTGCGGGGCAAGGGACACGTCGCCCGCATGACCCGTCTGCGCCTCTGGCGGTGGCCTCTCCTCGCGGCATGCGTAGCGTATGGCTTCGTCAGCTTCGTGCTGCCGCTCTATCCGATCGCGCTAGCCGCAGTGAGCAAGGTGTTCGGCGTGTACCAGGCAGACAATTTCACGCTCGAGCACGTCCGCGCGGTGCTGGAGACTCCCCTGCTTCGCCGCGGTGTGGTGAACTCGGTCCTGCTCGCCTTCGGAGGCGCCACCCTGGGCTGCTTGTGGGCGTTCCTGATAGCGCATATCGTGCATCGCAGCCGCCTGCGCGGCCGCAAGATGCTCGATCTCATGTCCTATCTTCCGGTCAGCGTACCGGGCATCGCCTTGGGCTTGGCGCTGCTGTGGGGTTACCTGGCTACGCCGGGCCTTTCGCAGCTGTACGGCACGCACTGGATCCTGCTGATCGCCTACATGACCGTCACGCTGCCGTTCGCGGTCCGCACGGTCAGCGCAGCGATGTTGCAAATCGATCCGGAGCTGGAGGAGGCGAGCCGCATGCACGGGGCTGGGCTACTGCGCACCTGGTGGCACGTGCTGGTGCCGCTGATGCGCCCGGGGCTGGTCGGCGCCTGGACGCTGCTGTTCATACTCGTGGTGCGCGAGGTCGGCGCATCGGTCCTGCTCTACACCAGCGATTCGGTGGTGCTGTCGGTGCTCGTGATCGATCATTGGAACTCCGGAGTGCTTGGGCTGGTCGCCGCCATGAGTTGCTACATGATCGCGGTGATCGGCGCTGCCGTGTTGTTGCGCAAAGTGCTCGGGGGTCGCCTCGATAGCATCACCTGACGCGGGCACGCCGCCTATATCATGCTGAGAATCTCCAACATAACCAAGAAATTCAACTCGGTGACTGCGCTCGACGGCGTGTCGCTGGAATTGGGCGCCGGCGAGTTCGTCAGCTTCCTCGGGCCCAGCGGCTGCGGCAAGACGACGTTGCTGCGCATCGTCGCCGGTCTGGAGGAGCCGGATGGCGGGGAAATTTGGGCCGGTTCCGAGTGCCTCGCGGGCGGGGGCCGATTCATCCTTCCCGAGCAGCGCGGCTTCGGCATGGTCTTCCAGTCGTACGCCCTGTGGCCGCACATGACGGTGTTCGAAAACCTCGCCTATCCCCTGAACGTCCGCAAGCGCCCCGCGAGCGAGGTTCGCGAGAGCGTGGCTTCAATGCTCCGGTCGCTTGGCCTGGAAGGCTTCGGGCAGCGCCGGCCTTCGGAGCTGAGCGGGGGTCAGCAGCAGCGGGTCGCTCTGGGCCGCGCGCTCATCACGCGGCCCCGCGTGTTGTTGCTGGACGAACCTCTGAGCAACGTCGACGCGCGGGTGCGGCAGGATATGCGCCTCGAGATCCGCCTGGTACAGCAGGCCACGGGGATCTCCGCGATCTACGTGACGCACGACCAGACCGAGGCGCTGGCCATGTCCGACCGCGTGGTCGTCATGAACCACGGCCGCATCGAGCAGGTCGGTCGCCCCGGGGAGGTCTATCACCGCCCGGCCAGCGCCTTCGTCGCGAGCTTCATGGGCGCGAATCTTCTGCCGGGACGCGTCATCCGGTCCTCCGGGGGCAGCGTGGTGGTGTCCCTCGACGGGTTGGGTATGGAGGTCCCGGTGGCCGGCAGCGCCGCCGTGGGCGAGGCGGTGGAACTCGCGGTGCATGTCGAGGATACCCGCATCGTGTCACACGGAGCACCTGGCGCGGGCAGCGCGCGTTTTCTGGTCAGCAGCTTTGTCGGCGGGCATATCGAGGTTGAAGCTGAATGCCGCGACAAACGGCGCCTCCTGGGAGTGCTGGCGACGCAGGCCGCGTGCGCCGAGGATCGCGGCGACGTCGGCATCCTTCTGGACCCGGAGCGGCTGTGGTTGGTGCAACCTGTTGAACGGAAATGCCGCCAATGAGCCCCTACGACCGTTACACGCGACTGCGCTTCGACCGGCCGCACCCCCACCTGCTACGCATCACGCTCGACTCACCGCTGAAGATGAACGCCATGGACGCGGCAATGCATCGCGAATGCTCGGAGGTATGGGCAGACGTCGACGCCGACGCTAGCGTTCATGCGGTGCTCCTGACGTCAGCGGGCAAGCACTTTTCCGCGGGTGGCGACATGAGCGGCGATCCGAAAGAGCGAGACCGCTTCGAGGTGCGCATGCAGGTCATGACCGAGGCCCGCAATATGGTGTACGGCATGATCAACTGCGCCAAGCCGATAGTGAGCGCGGTGCGCGGCTGGGCGGTCGGTGGAGGGCTGGTCTGCGCGCTTATGGCCGACATCTCAATTCTGGCGAAGGACGCCAGGCTTTCCGACGGGCACGTCATGATCGGCGTGCCTGCGGGCGACCACGCCGCCATCATTTGGCCGTTGCTGTGCGGCATGGCGAAGACCAAGTACCATCTGCTGCTCGCCGAGCCGCTGAGCGGCGAGGAGGCGGAGCGCATCGGACTAGTCTCTCTGGCGGTGGACGATGCCGATCTCGACGCCAGGTCGCTGGAGGTGGCGGTCCGGCTCGCCGAGGGCGCTCAGACCGCGATCCGCTGGACCAAGCATTCGCTCAACAACTGGCTGCGCATGGCAGGCCCCATATTCGACAACTCGCTGGCGATGGAAATCATCGCTTTTTTTGGTCCGGAGTGGCAGGAGGGACGGGCGGCATTTCAGCAGAAAAGGGCGCCGCGATTCGGGCCGGGGTCCTGACCGGTGACCATCAGGGGCAAGGCTTACGTCGTCGGCGCCTTCGAGCATCCGACCCGCAAGGCCGAGGACAAGTCGGTGGCGCAGCTGCATGCCGAGGTGGCAAAGGGCGCGCTCGAGGACGCCGGGCTCGCCAAGGCTGATGTCGACGGGTACTTCTGCGCCGGAGACGCGCCGGGCCTCGGGCCCCTTTCCATGGTGGACTACCTCGGCCTCAAGGTGCGGCACGTGGATGCTACTGACACCGGCGGTTCCTCGTACCTGATCCACGTCGGCCACGCGGCGCAAGCGATCGCGCTCGGAAAATGCCACGTAGCACTGGTGACGCTCGCCGGGCGGCCGCGCTCCGAAGGTTCAAGCGGAACGCAACCGCGCAGTTGGGGCGCGGCGGTGCCCGAAGGCCCGTTCGAGGTCCCATACGGCCTCGTCACCGCGAACAGCTATGCGATGGTCGCAATGCGCCACATGCACGAGTTCGGCACCACCTCCGAGCAGCTCGCCTGGGTGAAGGTGGCGGCCTCGCACCACGCGCAGCATAACCCTCACGCGATGCTGCGCGACGTGGTCACGGTGAAAGAGGTACTCGACTCGCCGGTGATCGCCGATCCGCTACACCGCCTGGACTGCTGTGTGGTTAGCGACGGCGGCGGCGCCGTGATCGTGGCCCGTCCCGAGATCGCAAAGAGCCTGAAGCGCCCACGCGTGCGGATCCTGGGCGCCGGCGAATCGCCCAAGGGACAGGCGGGAGGCAAGCTCGACCTTACGACCTCCGGCGCGGCGTGGTCGGGTGCGGCCGCCTTTGCCGAGGCGCGCGTGGTCCCCGCCGACATCCAGTACGCGTCGGTCTACGACAGCTTCACCATCACGGTGCTGGTCCAGCTCGAGGATCTCGGCTTCTGCAAGAAAGGCGACGGGGGCAAATTCGTCGCGGACGGCAACCTCATTTCGGGCAGCGGGAGGTTGCCCTTCAACACCGACGGCGGCGGATTGTGCAACAACCACCCGGCAAACCGCGGTGGTATGACCAAGGTGATCGAGGCCGTACGCCAACTGCGCGGCGAGGCGCATCCGCGGGTCCAGGTGAAGAACTGCGCGCTCGCGCTTGCCCAGGGCATGGGCGGGCAACTGGGTACGCGGCACGGATCTGCGACGCTCATCTTGGAGCGGGCATGACGGAACGAAAAATACCGGCGCCCCCGTTGAATCCGGAGGCACAGCCCTTTTTCGACGCCGCCGCGAACGGCAAGCTCCTCATCAAGCACTGCGACGACTGCAACCAGTTCCACCACTATCCACGCGCCCTTTGTCCGTTCTGCGCCTCAGACAGGACCAGATGGCGCGAGGCAAAGGGCAGCGGCACGATCCATACCTACAGCGTGCTTCGCCGCGGCGCCACGGTTCCGTATTGCATCGCCTACGTGACCCTCGACGAGGGTGTTTCGATGCTGACCAATATCGTGGACTGCGACCTCGATTCGGTGCGGGTTGGCCAGCGCGTGAAGCTAGTATGCAAGACGACCGATGGCGGTTGCGCGGTGCCGATGTTTACCTTGGTGTAGGGATTGGCGCACTTACCGGGGTAACGGCGGCGGCACTGCCGAGTTCAAACTCCCCCGACGCCCTAGGCTAAAACAGCCCGGAGGTGTATGTGGCCAAGGCAGGAGCTATTAGCTAACGCCGTTCGGCGGTACGCCGAGGCGATGCGCGCTGCCCCAGCCAGCCTGCACATCCAGCTCTCTCGCGCGCGCTTTGATCAGGACTGCACGGCGTTGCGACGAAAAACGAGCGGCTTGCCGCCGTGGCTGCGCTTTACCATCCAATGCGAGAGGGCGGAGTCGAGGTGAAACGCGTGCCCGGGAAACCAGTCGGCGAGCGCGCGCGCAAGGCGCCGGCCTTCGGCGACGTCGCCGGATCTTACGAGCTCGAGCACGGCGTAGACCGAGCTCAGTACGGCGTCATGCTCGTCGACATGGCATTGCCGCGGCGGGAAGTCGGTTGTCTCCATCCAGATGTTCTCGTCCGCGAAATGCTGCTCCGCGTGCCGGGCGAAATGCTCCAGGTGCGCGGCGAGCTCGCCGCCCGCGCAGGTGAGCAGCGCATTGACGATGACGACGAACTCGCGATGTGTCGCGTCCATCGGGGCATAACCGAGAAGGTAGGAGTCACTCCAGACCATTGCGTCCGCGTCGCTCATCGCGCGAGCATACCATCGCGCAGGCCGGTCGCCCTTCTGCGTAAGCTGCTCAACTCTTCACCGTCCGTTCTTCAGCTCGCCGACGCCGGCCGGCGCCGGTGCTCGAGCAGCCATGTCGGAACGAGCGCCGCGGCGAAGACGATGGCTGTGATGAGGAAGCCGTCGCTGAAGGCCATCGTGTTCGCTTGCTGGTAGATCGCCTCGCCGAGGAACCACGCGGCGGCCGGCATTTGCTGGGGGTCTGGCAGGCCGGCGGCACGCGTGAGGCCCGCGACATGCGCAAGGTAGGCCGTCACGGCGGGACTGTCGGGCGTCTGCGTGGCGGCGAGCGCGTCGGCATGGAAGGCGGTGCGCCGCTCGAGCGCGACGGCGAGCAGGTTCACGCCGAAGGCGCCGCCGAGCTGGCGCGTGAAATTGATGGCGCCGGAGCCCTGCGCGAGGAGCTCCGGCGGCAGTACGCGGAGCGAGCCGACGCTGAGCGCGGGGAACACGAGGCCCATACCGACGCGGCTCAGCACCGTCCACCAGGCAAGCGTCCAGAAGCCGGTGTGCACGTCGGCATAGGCGGTGAGATAGGAGGAGTAGGCGAAGACGACGAGGCCGGCGGCGATGAGCAGGCCCGGCGACATGGCGTCGCTCAGGCGTCCGGCGAGCGGGAACACGGCCACCAGGACGAAGCCGCCGGGCATCAGCAGCAGGCCGGCCTGGGTAGGCGTGAGGCCCTGGATCGCCTGCACGAACACCGGCAGCAGGTAAGTCGTGCCGAACAAGCCCGCTCCGAGCACGAAGCTGACGAGCGAAGCGGCCGCGAAGGGCACCTGCCCGAAGAGGCGCAGATCGAGCATCGGATGCGCCGTGTGCCGCTCCCAGGCGACGAAGCCGGCGAAGGCGCCGGTGGCGAGCGCGAATTCGGCGAGGATGGCGTCGGAGCTCCAGCCCCACCGCTGGCCGCCCGCGAAGGCGCTCAAAAGCGCCGTGAGGGACGCGGCGAGAAGCGCGAGCCCGAGCCAGTCGAAGCCCGGCCGGGGGCCGGTGTCGGCGCGGCCGGGCAGGAAGAGCTGGGCGAGCGCGATCGCCAGGGCGGCGAACGGCACGCCGAGATAGAACACGTAGCGCCAGTCGAAGCTGTCCATGAGCAGCCCGCCGACCCAGGGGCCGAGTGCGGGGGCGAGCACCACGCCGATGCCGAAGACGCCCATGGCGGCGCCGCGCCGCTCCGGCGGAAACACCTGGAAGATGATGACCATCGCCATCGGCTGCACGATGCCCGCGGCCGCGCCCTGGATCACCCGCGCGGCGATGAGGACGTCCTCGTTGGGCGCGATGCCCCCGAGCAGCGAGCCCGCCGTGAACAGCGCCAGGGCGGCGGTGATGGCGCCGCGCTGGCCGAGCACCTGCTCGGCCCAGTGGGTGAGCAGCATGGTCGCGGTCATCGCGGCGAGGAAGCCGGTGGACAGCCATTGCGCCTTGGTCTGATCGATGCCGAAGGCGCCCATCACGGCCGGGATGGCGACGTTGACGATCGTGGCCGAGAGGATGACCGAGATCGCCGCCGTCATGGCCGTTCCGGTCGCCAGCCAGCGGTAGGCCGGACCATACTGCCTGAACATCTCGTCAGTCGCCGACATCGATCTCCACTTCCACCATCATGCCGGGGCGCAGCAGCGCGCCGTCCTGCGCGAGGGCGATGCGCACCGGCAGACGCTGCGTCACCTTGGTGAAGTTGCCGCTTGGATTGGGGCTCGGCAGCAGCGCGAACTGGCTCGTTGCCGCCTCGCCGAGGCGCGCTACCTCGCCCTTGAACGCGCGGCCCGGATAGGCGTCGACCGTAACGGTCGCCCGGGCGCCGATCTTCAGCTTGCGAAAATCGGTCTCCTTCACGTTGGCATCGACCCACACCGTCCCGGGATCGTGATACATGAGCAGCCGCGTGCCGGGCAAGACGTATTCGCCGGCATCGACGAACTTGGCGTCGATCACCCCGTCAAAAGCGGCGCGGATCTCGCGTCGCTCGAGGTCGACCGCCTGCTGCGCGCGCCGGGCGGCCATCGCCGACTTCTGCGCTTCGAGAACGCCCATCCGGCGCTCGAGGACTGTGATCTCGGCCGCTTCGGCCTCGACCACAGCCAGGCTGGCGCGCGCCGCCCGGATTCCGGCGCCGGCGCGCAGCTCCTGTTGCTGCAGCGTGAGAAAGCGGGACCGCCCGGCCTCGAAGCCCTGGGCCGAGACCATTCCCCGTTGCTGGAGCGATCCCAGGCGGGCGTAGTCGTTGCGGGCGGTCTCCACCTCCGCCGCGACGGCCCGCTGCTCGGCCTGCGCCGCCTCGAGCTGCGCGCGAGCGGCCGCAAGGCGGCTCTCGGTCCGGTTCGCGACCATGGCCTGCTGCGCCCGCAGCTCGGCCTGCTCGGCGGCGATGCGCGCGACTTCCGCATCGGTCTCCTGGAGCAGCAGCTCGGCCTGGCGGCTTTCCAGGCGCACCAGCAAATCGCCCCGGAAAACGCGATCGCCCGCGATGACCGGGATAGCGCTGACCCGCCCGGCCGCTTCGCTGCCGACCGTGATGACCGTGGCGGCAATGCGCGAGTCGTCGACATAGACGTGCGACCATCGATTCACAAGCCAGTGGCCGAGCGCCGCCACGCCGGCGAGCAGAAAAATGCCGAGCACCGCGGGCCGCACCCAGCGCCGCGTGCGGCCGAGCCGGTGACGCGCCTCATCGATCTTCAGGACGTTTCTCCAGCCGTTCGCCGATGCGCTCGAGCACGCCGATGCAGGTGCTGAGCTCCCGGGCGGAGACCCCGGCGAGCAGCTCGCGCCGCAAGGAAGCGGCGATGCGGTTGATCTCCTTGAGGATCGACTGCGCGGCGGCGGTCAGGTGGATGTGATAAGCGCGCCGATCGCCCTCGACGGGGCGGCGCTCGACGAGGCCCTGCCTCTCCAGCGCATCGAGAATCCGGCCGATCGTCGCGCCTTCGACTCCGAGCCGGTCCGCGAGCTCGCGCTGCGTCGTGCCCCCGCCGCTGCGCGACAGTTCCAGCAGCGTGCTCCAGCGCGCCTGCGTCAGCCCGGTGGGGCGCAGCCTGCCATCGAGTCTCGCCCGCCAGCCGCGGCTCACCCGGCCGAGGTGCAGCGCAAACGCCTCCCGTTCGTCCATCCCGCAAGCTTACCCTATGTGGGAAGCATGCTTAGTGATAGGTTGCATATCATAAGGCAGCATGCCAAGCCGGGCCAAAATCGGACCAGGTTGACGTGCCCACGCCGCGCACCTAATATACCTAACGATCGTTTGTTGGTTCTTTCAGAACCCCGTGACGAATGCACGTCCCTTGCGCGCTCCCCGCGCCGATAATCGCCTCAGCGACGTGCTGGACGCGGCGGCGCGCCTCTTCGCCGCCAAGGGCTATTCGGCGACTTCGATGCGCGACATCGCGGAAGCGTGCGGCATGCTGCCGGGCTCGCTCTACTACCACTTCCCGGCCAAGGAAGACCTGCTCGTAGCGGTCTACGAGGCGGGCGTTGAGCAGCTCCTCGCCCCCGTGCGAGCCGCGGCAGCGCGTGAAGGCGGCCCGTGGGGACGGCTGGAAGCGGCGTGCGCGGCGCACCTCGACACCATCCTGCGCAAGAGCGACTACGCCCAGGTGCTCGTGCGCGTGCTTCCCTCCGACGTGCCCCCGGCGGCAGGGCGCCTGAAGACGCTGCGTTCGCAATACGAAGCGCAGTTCCGCGAGCTCGTAGCGGTGCTGCCGCTCCCCGCGCACACCGATCGGCGCATCGTGCGCCTGATGTTGCTCGGGGGGCTCAACTGGTCGCGCTTCTGGTTCGATCCCCGCGGGCGCGAGACGCCGAAGGGCCTGGCGCGCAAATTCGTGAAGTTGCTGAAGGAGTCGCAGGATGGCTGAGCGTCCGCCCAAGGTGATCGTTACGAAGATCGGTTTCGACGGCCACGACCGCGGCAGCCGCGTGGTGGCCGCCTGCCTGCGCGACGCGGGCATGGAGGTGGTGTACACGCCTCCGTGGCAGGAGATCGCCGCCGTGGTGAAGCTCGCGGTGGAGGAGGACGCCGACGTGATCGGCGTCTCTTCCCTCGCCACGGACCATCTGCTCGTCCCGCGACTGATCGCCGCGCTGCGCGAGGCGGGCGCTCCGGAAGTCCAGGTCGTGCTCGGCGGGATCGTGCCTCCCAAGGATGAGCGCCAACTGCTCGATTCCGGTGTCGCCAGAGTGTTTCACCCCGGGGCGGCGCTCGAGGACATCGTCGCCGAGGTGCGCCGTCTCTCCGCCAAGGCGCGCGCCATGAAGGAAGGAGCGATGCAATGAACCAGCCCGTCACGCAGGGACTCGACAAGGCGGAATTCGACGAGGCCGAGCGCCGCTGGCGCGAAGCGTTCGAAGCGAGCCCGGGCGCCGGCAAGCGCATCGCCAACCGCTCCGGCATCGAGGTCAAGCCGCTCTACACGGCGCGCGACTGCGACGGCTCCCGCGATCCGGCCTCGCCGGGCTTCCCCGGCGAGTATCCCTACACGCGCGGCATTTACGCCTCGATGTACCGCGGGCGGAGCTGGACCCAGCGCCAGCTCATCGGCCTCGGCACCCCGGAGGACTACAACGCGCGGCTGAAAGAGATCCTCGCGCACGGCGCCAGCGCCATCTCGCTCATCCCCTGCAATTCGGTGTACCGGGGCTACGACGCCGACGAAGTACCGGTCGAGCTGCTCGGCACCTGCGGCACTGTGGTGAATAGCGTCGAAGACATGGACCGGGCGCTCGAGGACGTGCCGATCGGGCGCATCTCCTGCGGCCTGAACGACCCGTCGCCGTTCACCTTGCAGGCGCTGCTGCTCGCCGTGGCAAAGCGCCGGGGAATCCCGTGGCGGGAGCTCACGGGCACATCGAACCAGTCGGACTGCCTTTCCCATTTTGTCGCGAACCACATGTTCTTCCGCCTCGCGCTGCCCGGCGCTCGCCGCGTGCTGGTGGACCACATCGCCTTCTGCAACGAGCGCGTGCCCGGCTGGAACCCGCTTTCGGTGGTCGGCCAGCACATGCAGCAGGCGGGCGCGACGCCCGCCGAGGCGATGGCCTTCACGCTCGCCTCGGCGATCCAGTACGCCGAAGACTGCCTCGCGCGCGGCATGGACCCCGACCGCTTCCTGCCGCGGTTCACGTACTTCTTCGACATCTCGATCAGCTTTTGCGAGGAGATCGCGAAGTTCCGCGCCGGCCGGCGGCTCTGGGCGAAGATCGCGAAAGAGCGCTTCGGCGCGCGCGAGCCGAGGTCCTGGCGCTTCAAGTTCCACGGCCAGACCTCCGGCGTCGACCTCACGCGGCAGCAGCCGCTCAACAACGTCGCGCGCGTCGCGGTGCAGGCGATGGCGGGCATCTTCGGCGGCCTGCAATCGCTGCATACCGACGGTTACGACGAGGTGTTCTCGACGCCGACGGCCGAAGCGGCGCGCATCGCCGTCGCAACGCAGAACATACTGCGCGAGGAGGCGCACCTTACGGACGTGATCGATCCGCTCGGCGGTTCCTACTACCTCGAGACGCTGACCGATCGCATGCAGGAGAGCATCGAGGCCATCATCGCCAGGATCGATGCCGCCGGCGGAATGTATCGGGCGGTGGAGCAGGGGCTGGTGCAGCGCATGATCGGCGAATCGGCCTTCGCGTTCCAGCAGAGCGTGGAGCGCCGGGAGCAGACGGTGGTCGGCGTCAACGCGTACGCGGTCGAGGAGAACCCGGACGAGTACCGCGTGCTCGAGTACCCGGATCGCGCTCGCGTGGAAGCGCACGTCGCGCGGCTGCGCGACTACAAGGCCCGCCGCTCGAGCGCCGCGGCGGCCAAGGGGCTCGACGCGCTCGCGCGCGCCGCGCAGGGAAGCGAAAACCTGATGGCGGCAATCGTCGACGCCGCCGAGGCGGGCGCGACGCACGGCGAGATCTGCGCCACGCTGCGCCGCGAACTGGGCTTCGGCCAGCCGCTGTGCATCGCGTGATGAACGCGCCTTCGACGCTCACGCAGCGCATACGCAGCGGCGATCGGCGCGCGATCGCGCGCGCCATCACCGCCGTGGAGGAGGGCGGCGAGGCAGCGCGGGCGCTACGCGAGGCGCTCGCGCCCTATCTCGGGCAGGCGCGCGTGGTCGGCGTGACGGGCGTGCCCGGCGCCGGTAAATCGGCCCTGGTCGGCGCGCTCGCCCGCGAGCTCGTCGAGCGGGGGCAGCGCGTCGCCGTCGTGGCGGTGGATCCTTCCAGCTCTGTGAGCGGCGGCGCGGTGCTCGGCGACCGCATCCGCATGGAGGGGGTCCAGGCCGACGAACGGGTCTTCATCCGCTCGCTCGCTTCGCGCGGCCACCTCGGCGGCCTCGCGCGTGGCGCGGACGAAATGGTGGACGTGCTCGACGCCGCGGGGTTCGACACCGTGATCGTGGAGACTGTGGGAGCGGGGCAATCGGAGATGGAGATCACGCGCCTAGCGGGAACGTGCATCGTCGTTTGTCCGCCTGGCCTGGGCGACGACGTGCAGGCGCTCAAGGCCGGCATTCTCGAGATCGCGGATCTCTTCGTGGTGAACAAGTGCGACCTGCCCGAGGCGGCGCGCGTCGAGCGCGAGCTGGCCTCGATGCTCGCGCTGCGCGGACCCGGCGGTCGCAAGCCGCCCGTGCTGAAAACGGTGGCCATCCGGGGCGAAGGCGTGGCGGCGCTCGCCGATTTCGTGGCGCAACGCCCGCCGCGCGGTCAGCCGGCCGTCGAGGCAGTCGCTCCGGCGGCCGCCGAGCGTCTCGCGCGGTTCATGGCGCGCGACGCCTACGGCCGGCACCTCGGCATCGAGCTTGCGGAGGCAGGCGAAGGGCGTTCCGTCGTGCGCATGCGCGTGCGACCCGAACATCTCAACTTCCTGGGGTCGTGCCACGGCGGGGCGATCTTCTCCCTCGCCGACATGGCGCTCGGCCTCGCCTGCAACTCCTACGGCACGCTCGCCGCGCTCATCGACGCGCACTTGACCCTGTCGGTGGGCGTGAAGCAGGGCGACTGGCTGAGCGCGCGCGCGACGGAGATCAGCCGCACGCGCAAGCTCGCGGTCTACCGCAGCGATGTGACGCGCGAGGACGGCGCGCTCATCGGCAGCCTCACCGGCACCGTCTACCTCACCGGCAAGCCGCTGCCGCAGGCGGGGGCATGAGCGGCGCCATCCGCTTCCGCAGCGCGAAGAAGCTCGCTTGGCTTCACGACCCGCGCCGCGACTTCGAGCTCGCCGGCATCGAGAGCGAAGTGCGCTACGACCCGCTCACGGGCGAATCAGCGCGCGTGTGCCACTTCGCGTACCCCAAGAGGGAGCCGCCCGACCTGCTTTTGCTCGCGCAGCGCACGCGGGAAAACTGCCCGTTCTGCCCCGAGAGCGTCGAGCGGGTGACACCCCGGTACCCGGAGGAGCTGATTCCGGGAGGCCGAATGCGGCGCGGCGAGGCGCTGCTTGCCCCCAACCTCTTTCCCTACGACGACGTGTCGGCGATCGTCGTCATGTCGGGCGCGCACTGGCTGCCGATGGAGCGGTTCCCGCCGGGCTTGATCGCCGATGCGCTCATCCTCGCGCGCGAATTCATCGGCGTGGCGAAATCTTCGCTCGCCGGGCGCGAGGCGTACGGCATCGTCACCTGGAACTACATGCCGCCGGCGGGGGCCTCGCAGGTCCATCCGCACCTCCAGGTCATCGTCACCGACGCCCCGGGCAACGCCTTGCGGCGCGAGCTCGATGCCGAGAGCGCCTTTCTCGCGGACGGCACGCGCGCCTATCCCGAGCTGCTGCTCGAGGCGGAGCGCGGCGGCGAGCGCTGGCTCGGCGAGGACGGCGGGGTGGCGTGGTGGGTGCCGTGGTGCCCGCTCGGCGTTCTCGGCGCCGCGCAGGCCCTCTTCATTCGCCGCGCGACGCTCGGCGAGTGCGGCGATACCGAGATCCACGCCTTCGCCGCCTTCCTGTCGCGGCTGCTCGGGGCCTACGCAGCGCTCGGCCTGTGGAGCTTCAACCTCACTTTCCTGCCCGACGCCGAGGGCGAGCGCTCCTGCCGCCATCGCCTCGTGGCGCGGCTCATGCCGCGCTTTTATCTGCATCCGCACTTGCACAACTCGGATACGGCCTACCTCCAGCTGCTGCTCGGCGAGAAGTTCGCGATGGTCTCGCCGGAGCGCCATGCGGCCGAGCTGCGCGCCGCGCTCGACTAGCGCCCTCATGACGGACCCGATGTCCACGGTGCGGCGCCTGTTCGAGCGCCTGCCGGCGAGCAGCGAGATCGGCGGGCGCCTGCTCGCCGCAGGCCTCGCGCCCTCGGACTTCAGGACGCAAGACGATCTCGCCCGCATAGCCGTGCTGCGCAAGGAGGACCTTCCCGCGCTGCAGCGGCAGCCGGGCGGCCTTGGCTCGCTGCTGCCCTTCGGCGGCATCTCGCGCGCCGGCCGCATCTTCTATTCCCCGGGCGGCATCCTCGATTTCGAGGAGCGCGGCGCGAAGGATTACTGGCGCTCGGCGCAGGGGCTCGAGGCGGCGGGCATCGGCGCTGGCGACGTCGTGCTCAATACCTTTTCGCATCACATGACGCCGGCGGCGAGGTTCATGGAGGAAGCGGCGCTTGCCGCGGGCGCAAGCGTGGTCCCGGCCGGCCCGGGCCAGATACGGATGCAACTCGACATCCTGCGCCGGCTCGGGGTGACGGCCTATGTCGGGCTGCCGAGCTTCCTCAGCCTGCTCGCCGACGCGGCGCGCGAGCAGCAGCTCGACTGGCGCGCGGATCTGCGCCTCACCAAGGCGCTGGTCGGAGCCGAGCCGATTTCTGCGTCCGCCCGAGAGCGCTTCGCGCGGCTGGGCATCGCGGTGTTCGATTTCTACGGCACGGCAGACGCGGGCATGGTCGGCTACGAATGCGACCGGCACCAGGGCTGGCACGTCAACGAAGGAATCATCGTGCAGGTCTGCGATCCGGACGACGGGCGACCGCTGCCCGATGGCGAGGCCGGCGAAGCGGTCCTGACGCTGCCGCGGGAGTTCTATCCGCTGGTTCGCTTCGCGACCGGGGACCTTTCGCGCCTGGAGCGCGCGCCCTGCGCCTGCGGGCGTCCGGGAACGAGGCTCATGGGGGTGCTGGGACGGGTCAACGAAGCGGTCAAGGTGCGGGGCCTTTTCGTCTATCCTTCCTTCGCGGCGCAGATCGCGCGGGCGCACGACTGGATCGAGGCGGTGCGCCTGCGCGTCGAGCGCGCGGGCGAGAACGATTCGCTGCGCATCCTGCTGCTGCCGAAGGCGGGCGTGGCGCCGCCTGCGGACCTGTCCCCGGTTTCAGCCACCGTGCGCGAGGTATGCAAGCTGCGCGGCGAGCTCGAAATCGTCGACGCAGTCGCGTTTCGCGTGAGCGGCACGTTGATCGAGGACGCGAGGAAGAATGGCTGAGCGCGCCGCATGAACGAGACGATCTACCTCGGCGAGGAACATCGGCTGTTCCGCGACAACCTGCGCCGGTTCATCGAAACGGAGGTAGTACCGCGCGCCGGCGCGTGGGAGGAGGCGGGCATGGTGCCGCGCGAGGTGCTGCGGCAAATGGGCGCGCTCGGCTTTCTCGGCATCCGCTACCCGGCGCAGTACGGCGGCGCCGAGCAGGACACGCTCTTCAGCGCGATTCTCGCCGAGGAGCTCGGCCGCTCGACCTTCGGCGGCTTCGCCGTCACCGTGCTCGTGCACACCGACATGGCTTCGCCCCATCTCGCCCAATTCGGCGGGCCCGGCCAGCTCGCGCTCTGGATGCCGCGGGTGATCACGGGCGAGACCATTACGGCGGTGGCGGTGACCGAGCCCGACGCCGGCTCCGACGTCGCCGCCGTGCGCACCCGGGCCGTGCGCGAAGGGGGGCATTACATCCTCGATGGCGCCAAGATGTTCATCACCAACGGCGTGCATGCCGATCTGTACTTCGTCGCGGCGAAGACCGACCCGCACGCCAAGGGCTCGCGCGGCCTGTCGATGTTCGCGGTGGAGAAGGGCACGCCCGGGTTCCGCGTCGGCCGCGCGTTGAAGAAAATGGGCTGGCTGTGCTCGGACACCGCCGAGCTGGTCTTCGAGCACTGCCGCATTCCCGCCGAAAACCTCCTCGGCGAGGAGAACCGGGGCTTCTATTCGATCATGCGCAACTTCCAGAACGAGCGCATCGTGCTCGGCGCGCAGGCGATGGGCGAGGCGCAGAAGGCGCTCGAGCTGACGCTCGACTACACGCGCCAGCGCCGGGCCTTCGGCGCGCCGCTCTGGGACAAGCAGGCAATCCGGCAGCGGCTCGCCATGCTGGCGGCCAAGGTGGCGGCCGGGCGCCAGCTCGTCTACCACGCCGCCTGGCTCGACGCCCGAGGCCGGGACTGCGCGAAAGAGGTGTCCATGGTCAAGGCCTATTGCGGCGAGCTGGTGAACGAGGTGATGTATGCCTGCCAGCAGTTCCATGGCGGCTTCGGCTACATGCGCGAGCCGGCCATCGAGCGCATGGCGCGCGACGCCCGCGTGCAGTCGATCGGCGGCGGCGCCACGGAGGTCATGCTCGAGGAAGTGGCGAAGCGCATGAGCTGAGGGTTCAGGCCTGCATTTTCGCGACCCGGCTCAACGACGTCCTTTCGCGCTGCTTCTGAGGCATCGGCAACATCCTCGTGCGGGGCATGCCGCAGCACTCGGTGTGCCTGTGGAGGGGAATTGGCGAGCAAGGCGCGGCGCAGGGCCGACGATGGCGGCGTCGATCACGCCTTGTCGAGTCGCTCGGCGAAGTCGCGCTGCCACTGCGCCGCGAGCCGGAATCCCGGCAGGCTGCGCGCCCTCTCCTCCGCCCAGCGCCACAGCCCCTCGTCGGGCAGCGACAGGTCCATCGGCTCGCGCAGCGGCTGCGTCACGTACCAAGGGGTGTCAACGAAAAGCTCCAGTCGATTGCCTTCGGGGTCCCTAAGGTAAACGGCAAGCGGTTCGCCTGCCGATAAGGCGGCCGGGACCGATCCGCCAGCCCCTCCAGACCACAGCGCTTATAGCGGGAGAAGATCTTGTAGCCGGTCTTGCGGGAGATATCGAACTCCCGGCAAGTCGCTGCCATCTTCTCTCCCTCGAGCAGCCGAGCCACAAACCGTAGTCGTTCATCCACCTTGCGGCAAATGCTCGAAAGTGTCACCTATGTGCCCGGAATCACCTGTTACCCGTCTGCCCGAAAGGGGCTGTCGTAAAGAATGTAAGTCCACGTTCGCAACGAGAGCGACGGAGTTCACTGCGCGAGAACGAGTAGCGTCTGCGCGAGGACCCGTGTCCCGGCTGCAAGGTCCCCGGCCTTCGCGCTTTCGGTCCCGTTGTGGCTGATGCCGCGTCCGCACGGGTGGGGCTTGGGAGCCAGTTCCGGCTGCGCGCGCGCCCGACAGCCTGGCGCTGTCCTTACGCAACGGCCGCCTATCACCGAGGAGCGCCGCGAGGCACCGCGGCTTCAGGGAGGCAGGCACCGAACTATTATTCTTGCTGGCGGCGCCTCTAGATCGTTTCCTCGGCAAACACTTCCTCGCGCTTCTGGCGCAGCGCCGGCAGCGCCACCGCGAGCAGCAGCAGGACCGAGGCGATCATGAATCCCGCGCTGATCGGCTTGGTGAGGAACACGGTCGGGTCGCCGCGCGAGAGCAGCATGGCGCGGCGCAGGTTCTCCTCCATCAGCGGGCCGAGGATGAAGCCGAGGATCATCGGCGCCGGCTCGCATTCGAGCTTCACGCAGA
>CBDDRQ010000267.1:0-13970 GCA_965233125.1 uncultured bacterium | reverse complement strand
CAGGAACGCCTTCAAGCAGCGCCTGAAGGAGCTCGGCATCGAGCTCGAGAGCGAGGACGCCTACAACAAGGCCTTCCAGCGCTTCAAGGACCTCGCCGACAAGAAGGCCGACATCTTCGACGAGGACCTGCAGGCGCTGGTCGCGCAGGAAGCGGGGCGCTCCGCGGACGAGCACTGGAAGCTCGTCACCATGAGCCAGGGGAGCGGCATGGGCGAGCGGCCTCACGCTTCCGTGGTTCTTACGGAAAATTCGAAAGAGGTTCGTTCCGAAGCGAAAGGCGACGGCCCGGTGGACGCCACCTTCAAGGCGATCGAGAGCCTCGCGAAGAGCGGCGCGGAGCTGCTGCTCTACTCGGTGAACGCGGTGACCACCGGCACCGAATCGCAGGGCGAGGTGACGGTGCGCCTTGCCAAGGGCGGGCGCGTGGTGAACGGCGTGGGCGCCGACACCGACATCGTGGTCGCCTCGGCCAAGGCCTACATCAGCGCGCTCAACAAGCTCGAGAGCAAGATGGAGCGCCTGAATCCGCAGCACCAACTGTAGCCGTAGCGCGCCAAGGGGGAGGGAGCCATGCACCAGCGCCTGAATCGTTCCGCCGAGAAGCTCGGCAGCCTGCTGGTCGACGGCTTCCACTACCTCGCGCTGTTCGCCATCGGCGGCGCGATCGTGTGGTCGGCGGTGCATGCCTTCGTCGGCATGGCGGCGAAGGGCGCCGCCTCGATCGAGGACATCCTGCTCCTGTTCATCTACCTCGAGCTCGGCGCCATGGTCGGCATCTACTTCAAGACCAACCACATGCCGGTGCGCTTCCTCATCTACGTCGCCATCACCGCGCTGGTGCGCATGATGCTCGCCGACATCCAGGCGCACCACCGCCCCGACGTCGGCATCATGTTCATCGCGGGAGGCATCCTGCTGCTCGCGCTCGCCACGCTGGTGATCCGCTACGGCTCGGCGAAATTCCCGTCGGTGGGCGCCGGCGGGCCGCAGTGACGCAGCCGCGTCACCCCAAGGGCGGCCTGCGGCGCAGCTGGCTGTTCGTCCCCGGCGCCGACGCGGCCGCGCACCGCGCGGCGGCGCGCTCGGGCGCCGACGTCATCATCCTCGAGCTCGAGGACTTCACGCCCCCGGAGCTGCGCCCGAAGGCGCGCTCGCTCTCGGTGGAGGCGCTCGAGTCCTGGCGCAAGGCCGGCGCGGTCGCGGGCGTGCGCATCAACCCGCTGAAGGACGGCGGCCTCGACGATCTCCTGGGCGTGCTGCCGGCGCAGCCGCAGGTGATCATGATGTCCAAGGTCGACGCGCCCGAGCAGGTGAAGGCGCTCGAGCAGGCCACCGGCGGCGCGGTGGAGCTCGTCCCCAACATCGAGTCGGCGCGCGGCCTGCTGCGCGCCTTCGAGATCGCCGGCGCCAGCCCGCGCGTGAGCGCGATGCTGCTCGCGAGCGAGGACATGGTGGCCGACCTGGGAACGGTGCGGAGCCGCAAGGGCGAGGAGCTCGCCTACGCGCGCGCGCGCTTCCTGGTCGAGTGCCGCGCCGCCGGTGTCGAAGCCATCGACTGCCCCTACACCTTCAGCGACGCCAGAGGCGCGGCGGCGGATGCGCGCACCGCGAAGCACCTGGGCTACCGCATGAAAAGCCTGGTCGATCCTTCGCATGCCCGCCCTATCAACAAGGTTCTTTCCCCTGATTTGAATCAGGCGAGAAAAATCGTCGCCGCGTTCGAGAAAGCGAGGGCGAAAGGCAAGGACCGCGCGCGGGTCGGCGGCGCGCTGATCGAGGTGCCGGTCTACGCCGCGGCTAAGCGCCTGGTCGAGTCCGCCGCGCAAACGCGACGGCCGCCGCGAAAAAAGCAAGGCTGAGCGCGACCTCCAGGAAAGCCAGCGTGCGCGAAAGGCCGGCGTCGCTCCACGCGCGCGTCGCGCCCTCCGCGAAGTAGGCGAGGATCAGCATGCTCGACCACTGGAAGGTGTAGCGCTTTCCGCTGAGGACTCCCCCAAGGGGAAGCGCGAGCGGCAGCGCCTTCAGCGCGATGAGCGAGCCGCCCGGCCGCAGCGGCGCGAGCCACAGCTCCCAGGCGAGGCACAGCGCGATCAGCGCGAGGAGCGCCGCCGCGGCGCTCAGGCGCAGGCTTCGCTCGCCCACGAAAGGAAGGAGCGGTAGGGCTCGAGCCCCCGGCGCTCGCGCGGGATCCATCCGATGAGCGTGCCGGCCCGCGCGCGCTCGCCCGCGACGCAGTGGTGGAAGATCGTCACCACCTGCGACCACCGGCCCATGTCGCGGAAGCGCGCCTCGCCGGGCATCGCCGGCGCGCGCCGCGCGACGAGCGCATCGATCGCCAGGTGCTCCTGCGCGGCCGGCGCCTGCGGATGGCGCCGCGCGATGCCCGCGCGCAGCTCGTCGCTGCCGAGCAGCCAGCGCGCGAGCGCCGGGCGCGCGCCGCCGCGCATCACCTCGGCAACGTCGCCCCAGGCGCTCGAGCCGGGCTCGCGCAGCTCCGGGTAGCCGAGCGCGTCGAGCATCTCGCGCTCGCGGAAGGCCTGCGGCCCCTGCGCGAGGAGCTCCCCGGGCAGGACCGCCGCTGCCCAGGCGCTCGAGCGCAGCCGCGCGTGGCTCGCCGCGGCGTCGACGAGCTCCGCGTAGAGCGGCTCGGCGCGGCCGCTGGGCAGGGTGGCGGAGAGCCGGCGCGGGAAATCGTCCACGAGCGGCGGCGCCTGCGCGGCAGCCGCGCGCAGCGCGGCCGCGTCGGCGATGAACTGGGCGACGAGATGCTGCGGGCGCTCGAGCGCGATGCGGCGGAGCTCCGTGCGCGTGGGCTCCTGCTCGAAGAGCCGCGCGACGCGCTCGCGCGGCACCGGGGCGATGCCGCCGCGGCTGCCGACCAGGATCCACTCCAGGCCGACGCCCGACCACAACGAGCAGTCCTCGAACGCGTCGCAGAAGGCGTGCACGACCGCCAGCGTCTCCCCGGGCAGGAGCTGGTGCACGGTGAGCCAGTAGCTCGCGATGCCGCCGGGATTGAGGCGGCTCTTCAGCAGCTCGAAGTACTCGCGCGTGTAGAGCGAGACGATGCGCGCCACCTTGGGCGGAGGCGGCTCCGCGGTGATGAGGTCGTAGCGCTGCGCGGTGTGCTGCAGGAAGAAGCGGCCGTCCTCGACGTGCGTGCGCACCCGCGGGTCGCGCAGCGGGTGGCGCTTCGGGTCGGGGTAGGCGAAATCGGCCAGCGCGAGCACGTTGCTCGAGACGTCGACCACGTCGATCGCCTTCACGTCGGGGAGGTCGGTGACCGCGTCCGCGGTGGAGCCGACCCCGAAGCAGATCACCAGCGCGCGCTCGATGCGCGGGTGCAGCGCCGCCGGCAGGTAGGCGAACAGGCGCATGTAGCGCTGCGCGCGCGGGCTGGTCGAGGACATCGAGTACGAGTTGGTCACCAGGCGGTGGTAGGCCGTCTCGCCCAGGAAGTCGTAGGCGAGGTAGAAGGCGGTCTCGACGGCGCCCTCGCGCGCGGCGACCAGGCGCGCGCCGAAGTGCTCCTCGACGCGCCGGTAGTGCTCGCCGGCCATGCGCCCGAACGGGAAGAGCGCCAGCGCCGCGGCCGCGGCCGCGGCCGGCACGAGGCGCCACGCGCGGCCCGATCGCTCGCCGGGGACGAGCAGCACCACCAGGCCGTAGAGCGCGGCGAGCACGAAGTACGCCGCCTCCATGCCCAGCAGCGGCAGGAGCACGAACGCCGAGAGCAGCGCGCCCGCCATGGCGCCGATGGTGTTGGCGGCGGTGAGCCTGGCGGTCGCGGCCGCGGCATCGCCCGTCTCGCGGCGCAGCGCGTCGCCGAGCGCCGTGAAAAGCACCCCGGAGGCGAGCGACACCGGCCCCATCAGCACCAGCGCCTGCAGCGTCGACACCGTCAGCGGATGGCTCGCCGCGGAGGTGACGAGGAACACCCAGTGCGCCGGGATCGCGGCGTAGCCCGCGACGACCCCGCCCGCCGCGGCCGCGGCGCTCAGGCGCGCGGCGGCCGCGGGCGACCAGCCGCGCCGCGCGAGGCGCGCGGCGAGCATGCCGCCCAGCCCGATGCCGGCGAGCACCACCGCGAGCAGGGTGGCGAAGAGCAGCGTCGTGCCGCTCTCGAAGAGGAGCATCAGTCGGAACCAGAGCACTTCCAGGGCGAGGAGCAGCGCGCCGCCGAGGAACGCCGCGGCGAGCAGCCGGCGCGGTGCGCGACGCGCTACCTCGGGCGCCTTTCCCTGGTGGAACGCCGGATCGCCGGCGATGGCGAGCGCGATCCCCGCCGCGCCGAGGTTGCACGCGGCGGCGGCGAGGCCGCTCGCCTGCAGCCCGAGCGCGGGAATGAGCACCATCTCGGCGGCGAGGGTGCCGGCGACTGCGCCGAGCGTGTTGATGCCGTAGAGCCGGCCGAGCGCGAAGCCGTAGCTGCCGCTCGCCGCCTCGAGCGGCCTGGAGAGCAGCGGCAGCGTCGCGCCGAGCGCCGCGGCCGGGAGCACCATGAGGCAGAAGGCCGTGCCCAGGCGCAGGACGTTGAGCGCCGCCGCCTGGTCGACGAAGGGCGCGAGCAGCGGGCCGAAGAGGAGCGGCAGGACGGGGAAGGCGAGCACCACGGCGAGGCCCGAGAGCGCGGCGAGCACCTCGACCGCGGCGTACCCCCGCACCAGGTTGCGCCAGCGCCGCGCGAGCCAGGGCGCCGAGGCGTTGCCCAGCGCGAGCCCCGCCATGAAGGCCGCCACCACGAGCGACACCGACCACACGCTGTTGCCGACCACCAGGCCGAGCTGGTTGAACCACACCGTCTCGAAGACGAGCGCGCCCATCCCCGAGAGGAAGAACATCCCCTGGAGGGCGAGCGCCTTCAGTGCCGGCTCAGCCGCAGCGCCAGCTCGGCGATGCGCTTCCCCTGGGCGATGCACAGCACGCGCTCATCCCCCGCTACCGGATGGTCGTCGGCGAGGCCGGCGAAGTGGCTCGCGCCGTAGGGCGTGCCCCCGGCGCGCGTCGCGTTGAGCTCGGGCTGCGTATAAGGCAGGCCCATCACCAGCATGCCGTGGTGCAGGAGCGGCAGCATCATCGAGACGAGCGTCGTCTCCTGCCCGCCGTGCAGGCTCGCACTCGAGGTGAACACGCACGCGGGCTTGCCGGCGAGGGCGCCGCGCTGCCACAGCAGCCCCGTGGCGTCGAGGAAGTGCTTCAGCGGGGCGGCCATGTTGCCGAAGCGGGTGGGGCTGCCCAGCGCGAGCCCCGCGCAGTCTTCCAGGTCTTTCAGCTCGGCGTACGGCGATCCCGCGTCGGGAACTGCGTTTTCCGGTACCCCGATGTTGGTCGAGACCTTCGGCACGGTCCGCAAGACCGCCGCGGCCCCCGGCACGCGCTCGACGCCCTCGGCCACGAGCTCCGCCATGCGCCGCACGGAGCCGCCCACGCTGTAGTACAGGACGAGGATCGAGGCCACGCCTTATGATAAGAGCAATCGATGGAGAAGAAGCCGGCCTGGCGCAGCTTCACCGAGTTCGCCCCCGCCGTGGCGCGGCGCTTCTACGAGGAGCGCGGCCTGCAGGTGGCGGCGAGCTTGAGCTACACCACGCTGCTCTCGCTCGTGCCCCTGTTGACGGTCGCGCTCGCGGTCTCCACCGCCTTCCCGGTGTTCGACGAGACGGTCGACGCCCTGCAGCAGTTCGTGTTCGAGAACTTCCTGCCGGATGCGCGCGGCATCGACACCATCGCCGAGCAGATCAACTCCTTCACCGAGAACGCCGGGCGCCTCACCGCGATCGGCATCGTCTTCTTCGCCGTCACCGCGATCCTGCTCATCCGCACCATCGACGAGGCGATGAACGGCATTTTCCGCGTGCAGCGGCCGCGCCCGGTGCTGCAGCGCGTGCTCATCTACTGGGCGGTGCTCACCCTGGGCCCGGCGCTCGTCGGCGGCAGCCTCTCGGCGACCTCGTTCGCGGTCGGCGCCTCCTTCGGCTGGCTCAACCTCGACATCCTCGCCGGGGCGATCCTGCGCGTGCTGCCGTTCATCTTCACCTGCGTGGCGCTGACGCTCCTCTACTCGGTGGTGCCCTACCGGCACGTGCCCTGGCGCCACGCCATCGCCGGCGCGATCCTCGCCGGCATCGCCTTCGAGCTCGCCAAGCGCGGCTTCGCGCTGTATCTGGTGCGCTTTCCCACCTACGCGCTCATCTACGGCGCCTTCGCCACCATCCCGATCTTCCTCGTGTGGATGTACGTTTCGTGGGTGGTGGTGCTCGCCGGCGCCGCGTTCACCGCGATGCTCCCGGCCTACCGCATCCAGGACCGCAGGCCGGTCGCCGGCGGCGACTTCGCCGACGCGCTGGCGGTGCTCGGCGCGCTCGCGCGCGCGCACGCCGACGGGCGCGTGCTCACCCTGCGGCGCATCACCGCGCTCCTGCGGCTCATGCCGCACCGCTGCGAGGAGATGCTCGAGCGCTGCCGCGGCCACGGCTGGACCGCGCGCACCGAGAAGGACGGCTGGGTGCTCGCGCGCGACGCGGCCACGATCGGGCTCGAGGAGCTGTTTCGCACCTTCGTCTACGATGCCGGCGCGGCGGGCGTTCCGCTGGCCGATCTCGGGTTATCGTTGAAGGAATACGCGGAGCGGGAGGAGAAGACATGAGTGATATGAAAATGGGTACGATCGTACCCATTTGGCCCTTCCGCGCCCCTGTTTCCATGCCCGACCTAAACCAACCCCCCACCCCATGATCGCCATTCCCCGCCGCAGCCGCCTGATCGTCGCCCTCGACGTGCCTTCGGCCGCCGAGGCGCGGGCGCTGGTGGAGCGCATCGGCGACGCGGCGGTGTTCTACAAGATCGGCCTTGAGCTCGCGATGACGGGCGGCTACTTCGAGCTCGCCGACTGGCTGGTGAAGCGCGGCAACCAGGTGTTCGTCGACCTGAAGTTCTTCGACATCCCCGAGACGGTCGGGCGCGCGGTCGCGGCGCTGCGCGGGCGTGGCGTGGGCTTCGCCACCGTGCACGGCAACCAGCGAATGATGGAGGCGGCGGCCAAGGCGAAGGGCGAGGTGCGCATCCTCGCGGTCACCGCGCTCACCAGCCTCGACCGCGGCGACCTCGACGACCTGGGCTTCTCCTGCGACCTCGAGCGCCTGGTGCTCTCGCGCGCGCGCCGCGCCATCGAGGCGGGCTGCGACGGGGTCATCTCCTCGGGCCTGGAGGCGGCGCGCCTCAAGGCCGAGTTCAAGGACAAGCTGCTGGTCGTCACCCCGGGCATCCGGCCGATCGAGAACCGGCCCGCCGACGACCAGAAGCGCACCGTCGACGTGGCGCAGGCCTTCGCGAACGGCGCCGACTACATCGTTGTCGGGCGCCCGGTGCGCGATGCCGCCGACCCGCGCGCCGCGGCCGAGGCGATGCAGGCCACCATCGCCTCGATCTTCACCTGAGCGCCGCTTTTCTGTAGTAGCGCCGCTACAAGAGGATCATGCTTTCCGGGATAGGCGGGGGGGCGGGTCGGGCCCTAGCATGCAGCGCGATGAAGCCTGAAGTGCTCGAAAAGGTGCGCGACACGCGCGACTTCCTGGGGCTCGCCAGGACGGTGCTGACGATGTGCGAGCCCTACGGCCCGGTGCACTCGTTCAAGCTGGTGCACAACCGCGGCGCGGCGCGCGTCGCCTGCTTCATCGAGCTCGAGTCGCCCAAGCAGCAGCCCCTGCTCGCGCGCGAGCTCGGCGCACGCTCGTTCAACGGCGCCGCCTGCCTGGAGATCCCGGTCGGCCGCGACTTCGAGCGGCGCCACGAGGAGGAGCAGCAGGCCGCCTAGCAGTCCCCCGTTTTCCCCCCTTGCATACGCACCTCCCTCCCTTCGTGCGTATGTAGGCATCCGACCCCGGCCCCCTACCGGGGTCTTTTTTTATGGGGTCAGAACAAACTTAAAATTGTTCTGACCCCTTTATGCGCATCCTCTTCGCCACCCCGGAATGCGCGCCGCTCACCAAGACGGGGGGGCTGGGCGACGTCAGCGCGGCGCTGCCCGCGGCGCTGCGCGCGCTGGGGCACGACGTGCGCATCCTGATTCCGGGCTATCCCGCGGTGCTCGCCGGCTGCCCTGGCGCGCGGCGCGTGCGCTCGCTGGCGGGTCCGGGGCTCGAGGCCGCGGTGCTCGAGTCGGGGGGCTTCTTCATCGTCGAGTGCGCGCCCCTGTACCGGCGCGACGGCGGGCCCTACCAGGACCCGGGCGGCGCGGACTGGCCGGACAATCCGCTGCGGTTCTGGCTGCTCAGCAAGGCCGCGGCGCTCCTCGCCGGCGACTGGGGCGCCGATGTCCTTCACTGCAACGACTGGCCGACCGGGCTTGCGCCGCTACTCCTCTCCGGGAAGACCAAGAGCGTAATGACCGTCCACAACCTCGCGTTCCAGGGCAACTTCGACGCGGGCTGGGTGGCGAAGCTCGGCCTGCCGCCGGAATCCTTCACGCTGCAAGGCGCCGAGTTCCACGGCCAGCTCTCCTTCCTCAAGGCCGGGCTCGCGTACGCCGATGCGATCACCACGGTGAGCCCGACCTACGCGCGCGAGATCCAGACTGCGGAATTCGGCTGCGGCCTGGACGGGCTGCTGCGCCACCGCGCCGGCGCGCTCACCGGGATCCTGAACGGCATCGATACGGACGCATGGGATCCGCGCAAGGACGAGTTTCTGGAAGCTCCTTATGAATTTTCCTCGCTGAAAGGAAAATCCCTCAACAAGGCCGCGCTGCAAAAGCACCTGGGGCTGGAGCCGCGGGCGGACGTGCCGCTGCTCGGCGTGGTGAGCCGGCTCACGCACCAGAAGGGCGTCGACCTCATCGCCGCGGCGGCGCAGGCGCTCGTCGCGCTGCCGGCTCAGCTTGCCGTGCTCGGCGCAGGGGCGCGGGAATATGAAGACATGCTATTGAAGGTGAAGAGCAAAAGCGTCGGCGTGCAGATCGGCTTCGACGAGGCCCTGGCCCACCGGATCGAGGCGGGGGCGGACTTCTTCCTCATGCCCTCGCGCTACGAGCCCTGCGGGCTGAACCAGATGTACAGCCAGCGCTACGGCACGCCGCCGGTCGCGCGCGCGACCGGGGGCCTCGCCGACACCATCGCCGACGCCGAGACCGGGTTTCTCTTCGAGCGCGCCGAGCCCGGCGCGCTCATCGCCGCGGTGCGCCGGGCGGCGGCGCTATGGCGCGACGAGCCGCGCCGGCTCGCCATGCAGCGCGCCGGGATGGCGCGCGACTTCGGCTGGGCGCGTCCCGCCGGCCGCTACGCCGAGCTTTACGCGCGGCTCGCCGTGGATCGGCCAGCGGCCGTTCCATAGGTTGAAGCGCGGCTTCTGGCCCATCGCGTCCTGCTGCGCGGCGGCGAGCGCGGAGAGCGTGCCCACGTCGCGCCAGTAGCCGCGCTCCTCGGACTCCTGCACGCCCGGGACGCGGTTGTGGAAGAAGTCGTACGCGTACACCCGCTCGGTGTCGCAGATGCGCGGCAGGATGTCGCGGCCGAAATCGGTGTGGCCTTCGGGCCGCGCGCGCTCGAGCACGCGCTCGAGCACCTGCGGCTCGAACAGGTAGTTGCCCATCGAGGCGTACGCGCGGCGCGGGTCGCCGGGGATCGACGGCGCCGCGGCACTGCGCGGCTTCTCGTGGAACTCGCGCACGCGCCCCTGCGCCGTGGCCGAGAGGATGCCGAAGCTCGCCGACTGCTCGATCGGCACCGACACCGCCGACACCGTGACGTCGGCGCGGCGGGCGTAATGGAAATCGATCATCTGGCGCACGTCCATGCGGTAGACGTGGTCGGCCGCGAACACCGCGACCAGGTCGGGCGCATGCGCATGGATCAGCTCGAGATGCTGGTAGACCGCGTCGGCGGTGCCCTTGAACCGCCCCGAGAGCGTGTTGGCGCGCGGCAGCAGCACCTTGATCTTGCCCTCGTCGGCGAACCAGGGCGTCCAGGCCGCCTGGATGTGCTTCACCAGCGACTCGGGCTTGTACTGCGCCAGCACGTAGATGGTCGTGAGCCCCGAGTTCACCAGGTTGCTCAGGACGAAGTCGACGATGCGAAAGCCGTTGGCGAACGGCAGCGCCGGCTTCGCGTGCTCGGCGGTCAGCGGGTAGAGCCGCGTGCCTTCACCTCCGGCGAGGACGAGGGTGACGATTTTCATCGGGCGGGACCCTTTCTTTGGAATGGCATTTCTTGTGGTTCGTGGTGGTTCGTGTCAGCGACTGGATGATATTGAGTCGTCGCTGCAGCGACTATCGGCCGGACTTGATTCCGGTTGTAGTGCGCCGGGCAGGGCGCGTAGTCGGGAAGCGACAGGAGATTCCGGCGGCGGCGATAGTGCGGCGGCGCGGCACGTCCTAGCATGGCCGCTCGTCGTCCAGGGAAGGATCGACCACCATGGCCTTCCGCCAACGCCAACTGCTCATCACTGCAAGCTTCTGCGCCATCGCCCTCGCGCCGCTCTCGGCCGTGGCGCCGCCGCAGTCCGCGCCGCTGCACGCCTGCGTGGCGGACGCGCCCGTGGCCGAAAGCCCGCTCGACGCCGTGCAGCAGGCGCTGGTCGGGAGCCTGACGCGGCGCTTCCAGATCGCCGCCGAGCCGACCGCGCGCATCGTCGAGACCGCCTACCGCACCGCCGCACAGGTCGGGCTCGACCCGCTGCTCGTGCTCGCCGTCATCTCGGTCGAGTCGCGCTTCAACCCGATCGCCGAGAGCGGCATGGGCGCGCGCGGGCTGATGCAGATCATCCCCAAGTACCACCTCGACAAGCTCGCCGCGCACGGCGGCGAGGACGCGGTGCTCGACCCCGACAGCAACATCGCCGTGGGCACGCAGATCCTGCGCGAGTACGTGCGCCGCACCGGGTCGCTCCAGGCGGGGCTGCAGTACTACAACGGCGCGGCCTGGGACGAGGAGGCGCGCTACACGCAGCGGGTGCTCACCGAGCGCCGGCGGCTCGCGCTGGTGGCGCGCTCGGCGCAGGCCGGGGGCGTCTGAGTTGCGGCGGCTCCTCTTCTGCCTGGCGCTCCTGCCCGGCGCCGCGGCAGCCGGCGTGGGGCCCGAGGACCTCGCGCAGATCCGTGCCGCCATCGAGCGCCAGGTCCAGGTGAAGAGCGCCTCCTGCCCCGTCTACCGCCCGGCCGCGGTGCGCTTTCGCGACCTGATGCAGTTCGGCATGGACGTGGTGCAGCAAGTCCAGGTCACCGACCGCGCCGGCGCCGTCTGGCTCGCCTACTACGCCATGCGGCGCCAGGAGGGCGGGCAATGGTCCACCAGCGGCTGCCGGCTGGTCCCGCCGAACCGGACCGTTTCCGCATAGTCTTTCCCGGAAGTCGCTTTTTCGCAGGTCTTGCATAATCCGGCGCTGTGGAGGCGCCGGCGCGAAGCATCGTTGCTCCCAGCTCTGTCTGGAGCGGCCGTCCGCGACCGCTCGGGGCGACCTGGGACGGCGCGGGGGTCAACTTCGCGCTCTACTCCGAGCACGCCGAGCGCGTCCAGCTGTGCCTGTTCGACCCCAAGGGCCGGCGCGAGATCGAGCGCATCGAGCTCACCGAGCGCTCGGGCTTCGTCTGGCACTGCTATCTCCCCGAAGCTCGCCCGGGGCTGCTCTACGGCTACCGCGTGCACGGCCCGCACGCGCCCGAGCGCGGCCACCGCTTCAACCCGAACCGCGTGCTGCTCGACCCGTACGCGCGCCTGCTCGCCGGGCAGGTCTCGGCCGGCATGGGCCGCTCGCGCGTCGTCGACCCCGCCTTCAGCTGGGGCGAGGACCGCGCGCCGCGCACCCCGTGGCAGGACACGGTGATCTACGAGCTGCACGTCAAGGGCTTCACGCAGCGCCACCCCGGCGTGCCCGAGCAGCTGCGCGGCACCTACGCCGGCCTCGCCGCGCCGGCGGCGATCGAGCACCTGAAGCGCCTGGGGGTCACCGCGGTGGAGCTGCTGCCCATCCACGCCTTCGTCGACGAGAAGCGCCTGCTGCAGCACGGGCTGAAGAACTACTGGGGCTACGCGAGCATCGGCTACTTCGCCCCGGAGATGCGCTACGCCTCGACCGGGACGCTGGGCGAGTTCAAGACCATGGTGAAGACGCTGCACTCGGCGGGCATCGAGGTGATCCTCGACGTGGTCTACAACCACACCGGCGAGGGCGATCACCACGGCCCGACGCTGAGCTTCCGCGGCATCGACAACCGCACCTACTATCGGCTGGACCCGCACAACCTGCGCCACTACGCCGACACCACCGGCACCGGCAACTCGCTCAACGCCGGCCACCCGGCGGTGCTGGCGCTGATCATGGACAGCCTGCGCTACTGGGTCGAGGAGATGCACGTCGACGGCTTCCGCTTCGACCTCGCCACGACGCTCACGCGCGACAGCAGCGTGTTCCTCTCGACCATCGCGCAGGACCCGGTGCTCGCGCAGGCGAAGCTGATCGCCGAGCCCTGGGACCTCGGCCACGGCGGCTACCGGCTGGGCGCCTTCCCGCCGCCGTGGTCGGAGTGGAACGACAGGTACCGCGACTGCGTGCGCTCCTACTGGAAGGGCGACGAGGGCCGGCTGGGCGAGCTCGCCGGACGCCTCGCCGGCTCGAGCGACCTCTTCGAGGCGAGCGGCCGCGGCCCGGCGGCGAGCGTCAACTTCGTCACCTCGCACGACGGCTTCACGCTGCAAGACCTGGTCAGCTACAACGGCAAGCACAACGAGGCGAACCACGAAGGCAACCGCGACGGCGCCCACGACAACAAGAGCTGGAACGGCGGCGCAGAGGGATTTACCGAGAACAAGGAAATCATTTCTCTGCGTGAACGGCAGAAGCGCAACTTCCTCGCGACCCTGCTGTTCTCGCACGGCGTGCCGATGCTGGTCGCGGGCGACGAGATGGGCAGGACCCAGCACGGCAACAACAACGCCTACTGCCACGATAGCCCGCTCTCGTGGCTTGATTGGGATCTGCAAGAAGATTCTTCCATGTTCCTGGATTTCGTCCGCCGCCTTACGCACCTGCGCGCCGCGCATCCCGCGTTCCGCCGCCGGCGCTACTCGCGCAACATCAGCTGGCTCAACCCGGCGGCGGCGCCGATGAGCGAGGAAGAGTGGCAGCAGCCCTTCGCGCGCTGCGTCGGCGTGCTGCTCTCCGGGCGCGCGCTGCCCGAGCGCGACGAGCGCGGCCACCCGGTCGAGGACGACGACCTGCTGCTGCTCCTGAACGCGCACCACGACGCGGTGGAGTTCGTGCTGCCGGGGGGCGGGCAGGGGCGCTGGGACGCGCTGGTCGACACGAGCTTCGCCGACGGCCTGGCCGAGGTGCGCGCCTACCCGAGCGCCGCCGCCTACCCGCTGCAGGGGCGCTCGGCGGTGCTGCTGCTCAAACCCAGCGCGTAAGACCCATCTCGAAGGGGTGCGTCAGCGCCTCGTGGCGCGGATAGACGCGGATGCGGTAGTCGAGCCGCCCGGAGAGGCCGGGCTTGAGCTCGAGCACGTACTTCTCCTCGCTGTCGCCGATCTTGCCGGCGGGCACCAGCTCGTGGCTGTGCTGCATCGCCGGGACGTCGCCGCCGCGCCCGAGCAGGAGCTCCACGCACACGTCGGCGGGCGCGAGCCCGTTCAGCTTCACCGCCACCTCCACCGGGATGCTCTCGCCGAAGCGGATGCGGCTGTGCGGCGGGTCGAGCCGGCGCGCCGCGACCCCCGGCCACGCGGCGCGCACGTGCGCCTTCCACCCCGCCACGGTGCGCGCGGTCTCGAAGCCGTTGGCGGCGTAGCGGTGGCCCTGGCGCGAGGCGGTCAGGTAGAAGCGCGACACGTACTCGCCCAGCATGCGCGAGGCGTCGTAGCGCGGCAGGAGCGAGGCCATCGAGCGCTTGGCCATGCGGATCCAGCGCGCCGAGTAGCCGCCCTCGGCGCGCTTGTAGTAGAGCGGGATGACGCTGTCCTGCAGGATCTCGTAGAGCGTG